>JBMNNX010000076.1:0-24610 GCA_050942745.1 Myxococcales bacterium | reverse complement strand
GGCGCCCGGGGGCACGCTCATCCGGCGAGACCTGCCGAGGCCTCGAAGCCTTTCGAATCGGTTCGCACGGCCGGCAGCTCGATGGCGAACCGCGTGCCTTGCTCCGGTCCCGAGTCGAACCAGACCCGGCCTCCGAGGTAGCGCTCGCCAAAGAGCTTCATGCTGTAGGTTCCGAGCCCTCGCCCTTTGCCGCCCTTGGTCGTGAAGGAGCGCTGGAAGATCCGGTGCGCCACCTCGCGCGGGATGACGGCTTCGTTGCGCACTTCGAAGAGGACGGTGTCGTCCTCCGACCTTTCGCTGCGAAGCTCGACCTCTCCGTGCGCCGGAGTCGCCTCGAAGGCGTTCGTCACCATGTTCGCGAGCACCCGGAGCAGCAGCGACGGATCGGTGGAGAAGGGCCGGTCGTCCTCGGGCGCGCGCACCGCAAGCCTCCTTCCTCGCGCTACCGGGTGGTGCAGGAAGGCAACGCGCACGTCGTCGAGCACCTGCGACGGGCGAGTATCGACCCTATCGACTTCGAGCTGGCCCCGCTCGGCCCGCAGCAGGTCGCGCTGGTCCTGGATAGCGCGCGCCACGCGGGACGAGAGGTGGGCGATGCGCTCGGCCGCCTCCCGGCTGCGCGCTCCGTCGGTCCTCTCGAGCACCCGAATCCAGCCGAGCAGCCCGTTCAGCGTGTTGAGCACGTCGTGGAAGAAGACCTGCTCGAGCACCTCGCGGCGCTTCTCCGCGCTCACGTCGCGCAGGGCCACGACGAGCATGCGCTCGCCCTCTACCCGGACCGGGGTCGCGCGCACGTGGAGCTCGAGCGCCCGGGTGCCGTCGCCCACGCTCAGCAGGCACTCGTCCTCGGCGACCCTGTCCTCGCGCTTGCTGCGCAGGATGGTGCGCAGCACGCCGCAGCCCCGGCAGGCCTCGCTCGTGCCGCAGCCGCTGCGGCCCTCTTGCGCGCGAGCGCAGCCGAGGGCTTCGCCGGTGCGCAAGCCGAGGACGTAATCGAGATCCTCGTCACCGAGTGCCTTGCCGTTGGCGGCGACGATCTGCAGGTCGCCGTTCAGGACGACGAGGGGCGTGTCTGCCGCTTCGAGGAGAGCGTGGACTATCGGGCTCTGGTTCGCCTGTCTGGCCTGGGCGCGCACCGCCTCCGCGGCCGCTCGGCGCTCGAGCTGCTCGAAGGTGACGCGCGACGTCGGTTCTTGCATGGCGGCTCCCATTTGCGTCTGACCTCCAATTCAACAGGCAGGGGAGGCGAGATCATCTGGGGCCAAACGCGCGCAGCGCCGCCGACCGGTCGTCGCGAGGAAGGGGCGAGAGCGCTCGATAAGGCGAGGGCGCGCCGAAGCGCGCCCCCGGCCAGGCATCCGGCGCTAGGCGAGCGACAGCCGCAAGCGCGCGCGCAGCTTGAGGTGGTCGTCCGAGAGGATGAACGCCACCACCTCGAACATGTCGCGCCGCTTGCGAAGCGCGGCGACGATCTGCTCGGGCGAGTCGAGGCGCACGCCGGTGATCGAGGGGTCCTCACGCAGCATGAGCTGCAGGGCCACCGAGATGTCGCCGGCGAGCAGCAGCCCGGCGCGGTCGGCGGACCAGTTGCACGCCTGCAGCCAGGCCTTCAGGTCGATGCTCTTGGCCTCGGCGAGCTCGCGCGCGGCCGGCTCGAGCAGCTTGAGGGCCTTGCCGCTCATCGCCTTCTTGATCTTCTTGCTCGCCTCGGGGTCGGGGGCGACGAGCTTGTCGAACCCGGGCACCACGATGCGCACCGCGTGGCCGATGAGATCGCCGAGGCGGCCCGCATCGAGCTTCTGCGCCAGGGCCATCTTGTTGCGCAGGTTGAAGGCGGCCCGCGCCAGCAGGAACCTCTGCTCGCGCTGGTTGTAGCGGCGCACGAACTCCGAGCCGATGACTATCGCCAGAGGATCGGTGTTGACGAGCGAGAGCTGGGCCCCGCGCTTGCTCAGGTAGACCTCGAACTTGTCGACCCCGAAGGTCGTGCAGGGGGCCTTGATCGCGCGGTACAGGGCGTGGTCCGGCTTCAACCTGTCCGAGCGGCCGACCCCGAGGACGTCGAGGCCGGGATCGATGAGCTTGTGGAGCTGATCGCCGAGGGCCCGCATGACGTCGGAGAGCGGCTGGCGGGCGCTCGGGTGCTGCAGCACCAGGTCGAGCTGGTCGGCGCCGAGCACCTCGGTGGTGTCCTGGGGCACGCGGCCGCGCGCCTCGGAGAACGAGGCGACCTCGGCCTCGGTCAGGGCCTTGCAGAACGAGAGCACGTGCCCGGCGCAGACGGCGCGGTCGAGCTGGCGCGAGTTCGCGAAGAGCCGGTAGAGGATGTGGTAGCTCTCGAGGCGGAAGGGGTCGAGCTTGAGCAGGTTGCGGTGCTCCTCGATAGCCGCCGGGGCCGAGCCGGGGTCCTTCGAGAGCAGGTCGGCCAGCGCCGCGCGGGCCGCGACGCTCTCGGGCGACAGCTCCACCGCGAAGCGGTAGTTCTGCACCGCCTTGACCTTGTCGCCCTGGCGCGCCCACAGCTCGCCGGTCCTCATCCGCAGGCTCAGCGCGCGGGGCTTGTCGCCGGCGGAGGCCGCGTCGATGGCCTGCTTCTCGAGCAGCCAGCTCAGCTCGTCGAGCTTGCCGAGCCTCTCGTAGAGCGCGGCGAGCTTGTCCATGATCGCCGCGTCCCCCGGCGCCAGATCGAGCGCGCGCTTGTAATGAGTCGCCGCGGCGGCGTGCTCGCCGAAGCCCTCCTCGGCGATGTAGGCGAAGGTGGCGAGGTGCCGCGAGAGCCGCTTCGGGTCGGGGTCGGCCTCGACCAGGCGGCGATACGCGTCGGCCGCGCCGCTCCAGTTGCGCGTCGCGAGGTGGATGGAGCCCAGGCGCTCGAGGGCGTCGAGGTTCCTCGGATCGACGCTGAGCGCGGTCTGCAGGTGGGCCGTGGCCCGGCCCGGGTCGCCGAGGTGGTCCTGGAACAGGGCGCCGAGCTGGTGGTGGAGCGCGGCGAGCTCCCGGGGATCGCCGCCGAGCTCGATGCGGCGGTAGAAGGCCTGCGCCGCCTCGGCGTATCGCTTGGCCGCCAGGCTAAGCTCCCCGTAGAGCAGCAGCCCGGCGGCGTTGTCGGGGGCGAGGGCGAGCGCCTGGTCGAGGGCGTCGAGGGCTTGCTGGCCGTCCTTGACCTGGTGGGCGAAGACCTTGGCGGCGCTCAGGTACTCTTCGGCGGCGCCGGCCTGATCACCGGCCGCGGCGCGCGAGCGGGCGCGGTTGAGGTGCAGCGCGGCGATCTCTCCGCCGCCGCCGGCCTGCGCGAGCAGCACCGCGAGCCTATCGCCGGCCAGCTCGTCGAGCGGATCGCGGGCGAGGACCTCCTGGTAGGCGGCGCGGGCCGCCTGCGCGTCCTGGAGCTTCTCCTCGGCGATTCGCCCGGCCTCGAGGAAGGAGGCGATCGCCGTCTTGACGTCGCGAACGGCCTTGCCCTCGGCGATGAGCAGCTTGAAGACCTCGGCGTGCTCGCCGCGGCGCACGAGCAGCCTTCGCGCGGCCGCCAACGCCGCGACGCGGGTGGGCTCGGCCTCCAGCACCGCGCGGTAGCAGCCCAAGGCGCGCTCGAGGTGCCCGAGGCGCCACTCGTAGACCTCGCCCAGGCGAAGCCGCAGGGCGCCGACCGTGTCGGGCGCGGCGCTCGCCACGCGCCTCTCGAGCCAGACCGCGAGGTTCGCCCAGTCGCCGCTCTGACGCAGGACGCGCTCGTAGGCGCCGGCGACGCGGGGATCGTCGGGCGCGAGCTCCGCGGCGCGCCGCAGCTCCGAGACCTCGGCCGGCAGCCCGGCGGCTTCCCGGTCGCGCAGGGCGGCGAGATGCATCGACGCCGCCGCGCGCGCGTCGCTGAGCGCCGCGGCGATTCGGGCGCGGATCTCCGCGCGGCGCGCTTTGTCCGGGTGCAGGGCCTCGAGCTTCTTGAGCGCCATCAGGTGGCTCGGCTGCAGCGCGAGGATCTGCTCGTAGCACTGGTCGGCCTGCGCGCTGTCCGTGAGGTGGTCCGACCACAGGACCGCGAGCTTCTCGAGGACGGCGACCTTCGCCTCGGGGGCTTCCGACACCTCGAGCTCGCGCTGGTGCAGCGCGACCAGGTCCTTGTAGGCGCCCTGGGCGCCGTACAAGCGTTCGAGCGCGCGGAAGGCGGGCATGTGGGAGGGCACGAGCGCGAGCACCTCGAGGTAGGTCTCGATGGCCAAATCGGGCCGCGACAGCTCGTCCTCCCAAAGCGAGGCAACTTGGAAGAGGGTGTTCGCGCGCTCGTTGAGGTCCGAGCGCGCGGCGGCCTCGGCGCGCAGCGTGTCGACCAGGCACTCCCAGTCCTTGCGCTCGCGGTAGATGCGCGACAGCGCGCGCATTGCGGGGAAGTGATCGGGCGAGAGGGTGAGCACTTCCTGGTAGGCGCCTACCGCGTCGTCGAGCCGGTCGAGCTTCTCCTCGAGCAGCTCGCCCGCCTTGAAGACGAGCCCGGCCGCCTGCTCGGGCGAAGGCGTCATCTCCGCCTCTTGGCGGTACATCTCGACCAGCTTCTCCCACTGGCCCGACTGCGCGTAGAGCTTGCCCAGGGCCTTGAGCGCCGGCAGGTAGGTCGCCTGCAGGCCGAGCAGGCGCTGGTAGGTCTCGATGGCGCGGTCGCGATCCTTCAGCTTCTCCTCGTAGATTTCGGCGTTGGTGTGCAGCAGCGAGATCATCTCCTTGGCGTCGCTGGCGAGCGAGGCCTCGGTCTCGTTGATGCGCAGCAGGTCTTCCCAGCGGCCCGCGCGCTCGCACAGGCGGGCGAGGTTGCGCAGCGTCGGCAGGTGATCGGGGACGACCTCGAGCACGCGCTGGAGGGTGGCGATGGCCGAGTCGATGTCGCCGCGGCGCTCCTCGTGGACCGAGGCGATGTGCGTGAGCACCGAGACGATCTGATCGCGGTTCTGGGTGTGCCGCAGATCCTGCTCGTGCAGGGCGACGAGCTCGTCCCACCGTCCGGTGCGCTCGAAGATGCGGATGAGCGCCTTCTGGGCGGCCAGGTAATCGGGCTGCAGGTCGAGGATCTGCCGGTAGCGGGCGACCGCCTCGTCGTCGCGCGAGAGGTTCACCTCGAGCAGCTCGGCCGCCTTGTAGAGGCGCGAGACCTTCTGCCGCGGCTCCTCGGTGGCCTCAATCTCGGCCATCAGGACCTCGAGCAGCTCCTCCCAGCTCTGCCGGCGGTGGAAGAGCTTGCCGAGGCTGGCGACGGCCGAAGGGTGAGAGGGCGAGAGCTCGAGCACCTTGCGGTAGCAGGCGATCGCCGCCTCCTCGTTGCCGAGCTTCTCCTCGGAGAGCGCGCCCAACCGCAGGTTGAGGGCGATGAGCTCGGCCGAGTCGGTGAGCTTCTCGATGCGCGCCCGCAGTACGCCGGCGAGCTCCTCCCAGCGGCAGGCGACCTCGTAGACCCGCGCGAGCTCGTCGAGGATGATCGGGTCGTGCGGCGACACCTTGCGCCCGGCCTCCAGCGCCGACAGCGCGGCGTCCGACTGGCCCATCCGCTCGTGAACCCGGCTTATCCGGAAGAAGATGGGCGCGGAGCTCGCGCCTCCGCCCTCGGCCTCGGCCTTGAGCGCCGCGAGCATGTCCTCGGGCCGGCCCTCGCGCTCGGCCGAGCGCTTGATCGCCGAGAGCACGCCCGGATCGCGCCGCTCGAGCGCGAAGGCGCGCCGGTAAAGCTCCGAGGCCTCCGGAGGCTGCCCCAGCGGGCCCTCGCACAGGTGGGCGGCCGCGATGAGGTAGTGGCACTTGAGCCCGGGATCGGCGATGGCCTCGGCCAGCCGCAGGAACACGTCCTTGAGGCGGGCGGTGTCGCCGCGGGCCGCGTAGGCGCTTTCGAGCGCCGACAGGACGCCGACGTCGCCCGGGGCGCGCTCGAGGCACTGCTCGAGGATGGCGAAGGCCTCGTCCGACTTGCCCAGCTTGTCCTCGAGCAGGGCCGCCTTCTCGACCATCAGTGCCACGCGCTCGGCGTCACTGCGGGCCACGGCGGCCTCGGCGTCGAGCAGCTGCGCGGCCATCTGCCAGTTGCCGACCTCGCCAAAGAGCCTGCGCGCGGCCTGGATATTCGCGACGAAGCTCGGGGCAAGCCGATAGGCGTTCTGGAAGCAGACGGCCGCGTTGCGCGCGTTCTTGAGGTGCTCGTTCCAGAGCAGTCCCATCTCGTAGTGCAGGGGGGCGGCGGAGGGGTCGTTGCCCAGCGCCCTGGCCTCGCGCTCGTAGACCCCGATGAGCTCGCGGACCTCGGCCTCCGAGGGGAGCTGCGGCTCGCCGTCCGGCGCCGGGAGGTCGAGCGCGGCGCGGGCGAGCTCGACAGCCACCTCGAGCCTTGGCGCCGAGCGCTGAGGCGCAGCGGGCTCGGCGAGGTCGATGTCGATATCGTCGGGGACGAGGTTCTTTTCGAGCTCGGTCATGTGAGTGGCCTCGAAACCAGGGGCGAGTCGCACGCCTCAGGGCAGCAGGGGCGTGCGAAGGGGAGCTTGGGATGTGCAAGGGGCCGGGCGACGCGCCCAGATGTCCGCGAGACGAATGCGTTTTCTACCACAGCGCTGCCGCGCTTTGAACACAGCGGTCCACCTGACAGCAAGCGCGCGCTCTTCCCGGCGGCAAGGCGCGCGGCTCGCGCGCGAGCCGCGCCGTGTCAAGGCAGAGCGCGCGGCGCGAGCAGCGAGCGCCGAAGGCCCGCGGGCGGCCCCCGCGGCAGGGGCGAGCAGACGGGCGCGTCGCCGGCGCCTATAATCGCCGGCGTGAAAGGAACCGCCCGATACGAGCTGCTCGACCGAATTGCCACCGGCGGAATGGCCGAGCTCTACCGCGCGCGAGTCCTTGGCGAGAGCGGCTTCGCCAAGCTGCTCGCGATAAAGCGCATCCTCCCGCAGAGGGCGAACGACGGCGCCTTCGTGCGCATGCTCATCGACGAAGCGCGCATGGCCGCGAACCTGTCGCACCCGAACATCGTGCAGGTGTTCGAGCTCGGGCGCGACGAGCAGGGCTACTTCATCGCGATGGAGCTGGTCAGCGGGCCCAACCTCTCGGCGCTGCTGCGCAGGCTCGGCGAGCAGGGGCGCCGCCTGCCGCAGGCCTGCAGCATCGACATCGCCATTCAGGCGCTGCAGGGGCTCGACTACGCGCACAAGATGACCGACGCGCAGGGGCGCCCGCTCAACCTCGTGCACCGCGACGTCTCGCCCGAGAACCTCCTGCTGACCACCTCGGGCACGGTGAAGCTCGCCGACTTCGGGATAGCCAAGGCGAAGAACCGCACGCACGAGACGCGGGTCGGCACGCTCAAGGGCAAGCTGCCCTACATGTCGCCCGAGCAGATCCAGGGCGTGCCGGTCGACGGGCGCACCGACATCTTCGCGGCCGGGCTCGTGCTCTGGGAGTGCCTTGCCGGCAGCCTGCGCTACGACGCGGAGAGCGAATACGAGCTGGTGCAGCAGGTCGCCGAGAACAGGGGCCGCTCGCTCGCCGAGCTCGGGGTGAAGGTCGCCCCCGAGGTTGAGTCGGCGCTCGCGCGCGCGCTCGCGCACCGGGCAGAGGACAGGTTCCAGACCGCGGGCGAATTTGCCCAGGAGCTGATGCGCTACCACCGCAGGGCCTTCCCGGACTACGTCCCCTCGCTGCTCGGCGATCTCGTGGCGGGCGCCTTCGAGGCCGAGCTCGGCGAGCTCGCCGCCAAGCTGCGGCGCCTGGAGGCCGGGCAGGACGGGGCCATCGGCCTGGCCGGCTCGGCGACCGAGCCCGTGGCCGATGGCCAGCTCCAGACCCCGCCGCCCGCGCCCCGCCCGCGCCCCAAGCGCACGCGCGAGGCGCGGGCAGCCAGGCCCGAGCCCGCGCGCGCGACACCGGCCGCCGCCCCCGAAGAACGAGAGGCCATCGACGCCGCTATCCGCGAGGCTGCCTTGGCCGAGCGCGCCGCGAGGAAAGAGGGCAGGGGGCTGAGCGCGCCCGTGCTCGTCATCTCGTTCCTGTTGGCCGGCGGGCTGGGCATCGGCGGAGTCATCGCGCTCGAACGCTTCTTCTCCGACCCGCCTTCTGCGGCGCCCGCCGGCGAGGAGGCTCCGGCGGCGCAAGGCGAAGCCGCAGGTGGGCTGCCCGGCTTCGAGGAGCCCAAGGCCCGCGAGCCCGCGGCGACGCCCCCCGCGACGGAGGTCCGAGAGGCGCCGCGCCCGACCCGTGCGCCGCCGCCATCCAACCGGCAGCAGGCCGAGACCAAGCCCGCCGGGCCGGCCGCGCCGAAGGGGATGGGCTATCTCAACCTCGATTGCGAGCCGCAATGCGAGGTCGTCATCGACGGCCGCATCGTGGGCTTCTCGCCGCTGCGCGGCTATTCGCTCGAGGCCGGCCGGCACCGGATCAAGGTGCAGAACCGGCTGGTCAACCTGCACCGCTGGCTCACGCTCGAGATCGAGCCGGGCATGACCACGAGCCGCAGCGTCAACCTCGTGCTCGATCGCTGACGGTCAGGCGGCGAGCCGCGGGCATGCGGGCGAGCTGCCGCACAGCCGCCCGTTGGCGCCGAGAGCCCGCCGAACCAAGCCCGCGAGCGCCTCGATGAGCTTCGCCGAGTCGTTGAGCGCGCCGACCCGGTGGTAGCCGTCGATGCCTGACCTCGCGGCGTGCTCGCGCAGGTCGCGGTCGAGCTCGACGAGCGTCTCCACGTGGTCGGTGAGGAAGGAGATCGGCGCGACCACGACGTCGCGCACGCCGCTTTCGCCAAGCCGGGTGAGGGCAAGCTCGGTCGAGGGCGACAGCCACTCGACCGGCGTCGACCGGCTCTGGAAGGCGAGGCTGTGCGTCAGCGGGCTCTCGAGGCGCGCGGCCACCGCGGCGACCGTCTGCCTCAGGTGCGCGAGGTACGGATCGCCGCTCTCGACGAGCTTGCGGGGCAGCCCGTGCGCGCTGAACAGCAGGTGCGCGGTGGGCCGCCGCTCCTGTGGGATGGCCGCAAGGGCCTCGCCGATGCGCTCGATCCAAGCGTCGATGAAGGCGGGCTCGGCCGGATAGCAACACACTTCGTGGACGGGCAGCTCGAGGCGCCGGGCGCGCAGGGCGCGGTGAAGCGCGCGGAGCGCCGAGCCGGTGGTCGTCCGCGAGTGGTGTGGATACAGCGGCAGGGCTACGATCCGGCGCGCGCCGTCGCGGGCGACGGCGCCCACCGCCCCCTCGATGAACGGGTGCCAGGCGCGCATCCCGACGTACGTCTTGAAGCCCGGGCCGAGGCGCTCCTCGAGCCGCGCGGCCTGGCGGCGGGTCAGCTCGAGGAGGGGCGAGCGGCCGCCGAGTTGCTCGTAGCTCTTCCTCGCCGTAGGGGCGCGCCCGCGGGCGATGCGCCGCGCGAGCGGGCGCTGGAAGAGGAAGCCGAGCGGCACCTGGACGACGTCGGGGTCGGAGAAGATGTTGAAGAGGAACGGCTCGACCGCATCGAGGCTGTCGGGGCCTCCGAGGTTCATCATCACGACCGCGGTCTCGACCGGCTCACTCATCCGACACCCCGGCCGCGCTGCCGGCGCGCCGCAAGCTCGCCTCCGGCAGATCGATGCCCGCCTTCTTCAACAGCGCGAGCGCGTTGGTCGTCGCCACCACCCCGGAGCGCAGGGTGTAGTCGAACGACATCTCGCCGTCCTCGACGCGGTCGGTGAAGTGGACGTTGCGGACAAGGCCGCCGGTCTCCTGCTCGAGCGTGGTGAGCGCGAGGTCGTGCGTCGCGATGGCGCCGACCGCCCCGCGCTCGACCAGCCGGCGGACGATGGCGCGCGAGGCGATCTGCCGCTCGGCCGTGTTGGTGCCCTGCATCACTTCGTCGAGCAGGAAGAGCACCGGGCCCTGGTCGCAGGCTTCCAGGACGCACTTGAGCCGCTCGATCTCCGCGTAGAAGTAGGAGAGGCCGCGCGCGAGCGAATCCTGGACGCGCATGCTCGTGCGCACCGCGAGCGGCCTCAGGCTCAGCCTCCGGGCGCAGACCGGCGCTCCGGCCAGGGCCAGCACCGCGTTGATCCCTATCGTGCGCAGCAGCGTCGTCTTGCCGGCCATGTTCGACCCGGTGACGACGAGCGCGGTCCCGGGCGAGGGCAGGGCGACGTCGTTGCAGACGCGCCGCGAGGCGGGCAGGAGCGGGTGGCCGAGCCCCTCGGCCACGAACATCTCGCCGCCGTCGCGGACCTCGGGGAACAGATAGCCCGGGTTGTCGAAGGAGAAGCCCGCCAGGCTCGAGAGCGCCTCGATGTCGGCGAGCGCGCCAAGCCAGGCCCTCAGGCGCGGCCCGCACCGCTCGCGCCAGCGCTCGACGGCCCCGGCCCACCCCAGGTCCCAGAGCAGCAGCACGTTGATGGGGACGTGGAACAGCGGCTGCTCTCGAAGGTGGATGAACGAGAGCGCGCGCACGAGGCGGTTCATCTCGACCGAAGGCGGCGCGCCCGAGGCGGCGAGGCGCGCTTTGAGATCGGCGAGGGGCTTCGAGCTGAAGCGGGCGCGCTCGATGACCGCGAAGACGCGGCCGAAGGCGGCAAACCGCTCGCCCGGCGCGTTGAGCGCGCGGTGCAGGGAGCCGGCGATCCTCGAGGCGAAGAAGGCGATGGCCGCCTGGGCGCCAAGGCCCGCGAGCCACAGGCGCGCCGGCAGCAGGCCGAGGTCGCCTGCCAGGTAAAGAAGGAAGGTGACGGGCGGGAGGGTGAACGGCAGCCAGCGCGAAACCCTGGCGAGTCGAGCCAGTCGGCTGGATTCTGCCCAGGCGAGCATCCGGCTCGGGTCGGACTTTGTCTCGGCGAGCATCCGGCCTTCGGCCTCGAACGTCTCGCGAAGCTCGACGAGGGGCGCAAGCTCGGCGACCGCCTGCTGTCTCGAGGTGATCTCGCCGACTGGCGCCCCTTCGCACAGCCAGGCAGCCAGCCGCGCCTCGCCCCAGCGCGTCGTCGTCGCGTCGAGGAGCTGGAATAGGGAGCTGCGCCCGAAGAGGTCGAGATCGCGCGCGTAGGGGTGCGAGGGGTCGTCGTAGGCCTCGCCCAGGTGCGGCAGGTCCGCCCACCGATCCTCTAGGCGAGCGATGCCTCGCTCGTTGATGGCCAACCGGTGGCGGGAGAGCTGCCCGGCGCTGATGACCCGGTCGTGGAGGACGGCAGCCGCCAGAAAGCCGAGCCCCAGCCCCAGCGCTGCCCACAGCGCCGCTGCAGGCAGCTTGCCCCACCAGCCGAGCCCGACGAGCGCGAGCGCGCCCAGGAACAGGGCGAGCCGGGTGTTCGCCAGCGCGAGGCTCCACCGGTCCAGCCGGGCGAGGGCCTGCCGGCACCGCTCGGCGCGCCGGCGGTACTCGGTCAGAGGGCTGGAGTCGCTGATCATGGCGGGCGAATCTAGCATCGAGTCCTCGGAGGGCAACGCGCCGGTCGCCTTGGTCATGCCCGCGGGCGAACTGCTCGAAAATGGGTCTTGCGTGAGAGCGGACAAACGGGCCAAGCTGGCGGGCCGTGAGTGAGCTTGCCCCAGGTTTTCTCGTCGCCATGCCGCAGCTTGGCGATCCGAACTTCCAGCGCGCGGTCGTGTTGATCCTCGAGCACGGCGAAGGCGGCGCGATGGGCCTTGTCATCAACCGCCCGGCGCCCATTTCGCTCTCGCAGGTCGCCCGCGACCAGGGCTATGCGACCGGGGCGGGCTACGAGAAGGCCCCGGTCTTCATCGGCGGCCCGGTCGAGCCGGAGCGCGGCTTCGTCCTCCACGACCGGAAGGACCTTCCCGAGGCCATGCCCATCGTCGACGGCCTGTGCGTGTCGGGATCGATCGAGAGCCTCAAGGTCCTGCTCCAGGGGCCGCCCGATCGCTTTCGGCTCTGCCTCGGCTACGCGGGCTGGGGACCGGGCCAGCTCGAGAGCGAGCTGCGCGAGGGGGCGTGGCTCGCGGCAAGCGTCTCCCGACAGCACGTCCTTTCGACGCCGCCCGCCCTGGCCTGGGAAGCGGTGATCCGCGGGATGGGGATCGACCCGGCGAGGTTGCAGCTCGGCGGGGGCCTGCACTGATCGTCGTGCCGGCCGTCGCGGGTTCCGACGACCTTTTTGTCGGTGCCGAAGCAACTCTCTGCCGAAAGGTGCGACAATCTCCGCACAACACTGACACTCGCGAGCTGGCCCCCACGCCAGACGCGCCTGCCCCGACACGGGGGAGAAGATTTCGGAGGCAAGACATGAGGATTTCGGACAGCCGGCTCCGGGGCATCTACAACGATCTGATCAAGCAGAACGCCACCCTCGACGACAGCGCCGTCTTGCAGGTCCTCGCCGCGGTAGGTGACGGGAGTCGGATGACCTACAAGAAGCTGCTCGAGCAGCTCAGCGCGCCGGGCATGACCAAGCAGCAGCAGCTCGAGCTGTGCCTCAAAGGTATGACCGCCAACGAGAAGCGCGACATCTGCAAGATCCTCGACGAGGGCCAGGTCCCGATGTCGCCCACGGCGCGCAACTTCCTCGAGGCGCTCGTCGGCCGCAGCCCGCTGCAGGGCAACAACCCGCTGCAGATCATCATCACCGGCGACCAGAAGAACGGCATCGCGGGCGTCGCCGGCCCCAACGTCACCATCGAGGCCATCAACCTGAGCGCCGCCCCCGGCAGCCGCCTGCACGTCGACGACACGATGGTCATCGGCCGCACCGACGAGTTCGGCCGGTTCATTGGCAACATGGACGACATCCAGGAGGGCGACATCATCCGCATGCGCGCCCGCGGGGCCGACGGCAAGGTCGGCGAGTGGATTACCGTGCGCGCGAGCGGAATCAGCGCCCAGGACACTCGCCAGGCCATCGTCGCCCTGGCGCGCGTCGGGCTGGCCGACGCGGGCGACGGCAAGCTGAGGCTCGAGGCCGTCGAGAGCCGCCCGCTGACCGAGCCGGGCGCCCGGCTGCAGCTTACCAACGAGCGCACCGGCGAAAAGACCATCGTGACCGCCGACGAGAACGGCAAGCTCGCCGGCCCCGTGCTGCTCAACGGCAGGCCCGGCGACGTCTTCAGCGTGGCGGCGACCGACGGGCGCACCAACACCGACTTCGCCATCGAGGCCGGCAAGCTCATCGCCCCGGGCGCGGCCACCGACAAGAGCACCATCGACCTGCCCGACCCGGCGATGTGCAGCGACGAGCTCGACGCCAACGGCAACCCCAAGTTCGAGCTGAAGCGCTTCACCGGCCCGCTGTTCCACAACGGCGTCGCGCCCGGCGACGTCGAGCAGGGCTACATCGGCGACTGCTACTTCCCGGCCGCGATGGCGGCGATCGCCCAGCTTCAGCCCGAGGTGATCGAGAACATGATCCGCGCAAACGCCGACGGCTCGTACACCGTCACCTTCAAGGAGCGCGACTGGCGGATGGGCGGGTACAAGGATGTCGAGGTCCGGATCGACGGCGACCTGTGGGCCCGAAGCTGGGGTTCGCCCATCTACGGCGCGAGCGGCGGCGACAAGTCGCAGAAGAAGATGGAGCTGTGGTGGCCGCTCATCGAGAAGGCCTACGCCTTGTGGCAGGGCAGCTACGACACCATCGGCCACGGCGGCGTCTCCAGCGACATCTTCGAGGCCTGCCTGGGCCGCGACGGCGCCTACAGCGGCATCAAGTACATGAGCGCCGACAGCCTGTGGGCCGAGCTCAAGGACGCGATCGACAACAAGCTGCCGTGCGCGGCGGGCACCTACGGCGAGAGCCAGGAGGCGCTCTACACGAACACCGGCATCTACGCCAACCACGCCTACTCGATCCTCGGCTACGAGGAGCGCGACGGCGAGCGGTACGTGACGCTGCGCAACCCCTGGGGCCAGAGCGAGCCGGCCGGCAACGGCAAGGACGACGGCATCTTCAAGCTGACGCTGGCCGATTTCCAGAAGTACTACCAGAGCTTCATGACCGTTCGCGACTAGACACGCTGGTGAGCAGGGGAGTGAACGGCTCCCAGGTCGTTATCTCTCGCGGGCCGCGATAGCCCGCGGGAGCCGCCAGACAGCAACTGCGAGGCAACCATGGCGCTGCCCCCCGAACCGATTGAAGAGGTCCTTCCGCAGGCCGCCCTGGTCATCGAGGCCGAGGTCGACAGCGTCCTGTCCACGGGCGCGGCTCAGCCGCCGGTGCAGGCCAAGCCGGGCGCGACCGGGGTCCCCGGCCGCGACGCGCCCGATCAGACCGTCAGGCTCAAGGTCACCAAGGTCCACAAAGGTCCTGCGGGTCTGAGCGAGCTGGTCGCGCTCAAGCCGGTGGCCGGATACGCGCTGCGCGCCGGGAACAAGGGACCGTTCCTGCTCGACGACACCAAGCCCAATCCGGTCATCCTCGGCCGCTACGGCCCCGACACCTGGAGCCTCGGGAGGGTCCTCGAGGCGCTCGGAGCACCGAAGTAGCCTTTCGGCAAGTCAGGCAGGAACCGACGAGCCGGGCGCTCGGTCGCCCGGCTCTCGCTGCTTCAGAGAACGATGAAGGTTCGCTGGCTGGGCGCGCCGGGCGACGACGAGCCGCGCTCGCAGGAGGCCGCCCGCGCGGCTGAGCGCCGGGCGCTCAAGGAGCTCGCGGCCATCTACCGAGCCGTCGATGTGCTGCTCGCCCCGTTCACCTGCGATCGGAGCGGTGCGTGCTGTCAGCTACGGCGCACCGGCCGCGAGCCTTTTCTCTTTCCCATCGAGCTTCGACGCCTGCTCGAGGGCCTCGAGCGGGCAGGGCGCCCCCTCCCGGCCGAGAGAGGCGATGGGGGCTGCCGCCTGCTCGACGAATCGGGCGTGCGCTGTTCGGTCTACGGGGACAGGCCTTTCGGGTGCCGCACCTTCTTCTGCGAAAAGGGAAGGGGGCCGCGCTCGATGCCGAACACGGAGATCAGCCATCTTTCCGCCCGGTTGACTCGACTGTCCGACGGGCTCGCTTTCGGCGTCAGCCCGCGACAGCTCACCGCGTTGCTCGCGGAAGCAGCCGACGGCCCCAATCGAAGTCCGCCGAACGCCGCGACGCTTGCGCCGGCCGGGTAGGTCGGACGATCGGGCGTTCGCGGCGAGACCGCCTGACCGCGCGAGCCCGTCGGCGTCGGCGCCGTTGCCATCGTGGATGGTCGGAGGCGAAGGAGCGCCACGGCTCACTGCCACAGCGACACAACGACGAGGCCCTCGCCCCGAAACCGGAGGGCGAGGGCCGTATCGAGAGGGCGTCCGCTTCGAGCGCGGCTACAGGCGCGTGCGCGTGTCCGGGACGACCTCGAGCGCGAGATCCCCGACGAGCGCGGCGAGCTCCTGCTTGAGCTTCTCCTTGGCGCGAATCTCGAGTTGGCGCGCGCGCTCTCGGGAAAAGCCGAAGTGCCGGCCGAGCTCCTTGAGGGTCATCGGCTTGTCGCTCATCACCCGCTTCTCGATGATGAAGCGCTCGCGCTGGTCGAGCCGCGAGAGCGCCACCTCGACGCGGGAGGTGACGATGGCCTGCTCCTCGCGGTCGCCGAGCTCCTCGTCCTGCCCGATGGCCTTGGAGACGACGAAGTCGACGTGGCTGTTGCCGCCGTCGTCGCCCATCGGCGCGTCGAGGGAGAGGTCGCGCCCCTCCATGCGCTGCTCCATCTCGGTCACCTCGGTGGGCTTGACCCGGAGCTTTTTGGCGATCTTGCGCGCGTCGGGCGCCCCGTCCTCGAAGCCGTTGAGCTTTTCGATTTCGCGCTTGGTGCGCGCCAGGGAGAAGAACAGCTTGCGCTGTGCCTGCGTGGTTCCCAGCTTCACGAGCGACCAGCTCTTGAGGATGTAGTTCTGGATGTAGGCGCGAATCCACCAGACCGCGTAGGAGATGAGCCGAATGCCCTTGTCGGGATCGAACTTCTGGACCGCTTTCATCAAGCCGATGTTGCCCTCCTGAATAAGGTCGGCCATGCGGATGCCGTAGGAGCGGTACTCGTAGGCCACCTTCACCACGAAGCGGAGGTTCGAGGTGATGAGCGTGTGGGCGGCCCGCCGGTCGTCTTCGTCGCGGTAGCGGCGAGCCAGCACCTGCTCCTGCTCCTGCGTAAGCAGCGGGAACTGGTTGATCTCCGACAGGTACATCGCCAGGGAGCCTGAAGAGGTGGGCAGGGTGGAAAGCTGCATCTCGGTCTCCTTCGCGGTCCGGCCAACCGGCCGACGAGCCAAGCGGCCGCAAGCCCGATTCGGCTTTCGACTGCAGGTGCTCACTCGCCCCAAGGCGGGTGGCCTGGCTCGAGAGAAACGGCCAAGCTGGCATACCCATTGAGCAACCGCCGTGCCGCTGCTCGCCCGCTCGCTGGTTCGCGACCTTGCGGGCACGCCTTTCGGACAGTCCTCCTCAACCCGGTAACAATTTCCGGAGTACCTAGGATTCGGACCGGATAACGAGGCAAGCCAAGTTCCTACCTGGGCCTTGCCGGCCGCCCGCCCGCGTCGAGAGGCCCCCCGTTCGGGTCCGGCCCTGGCGGGCGAGGTGTACGAACCGATCAATCAAATCGTTCGCCCGCTTGGAATACTTCAACGCACCTGCTCGCACCGCCCGGGCAGTCGGTCGGCCACGGTGCGCCCCACGCCCAGGGTGCATAGCGTCCAAAACAGGGGGTTCCCAGAAGGGAGCTCAGTTCTCGGAGAGCAAATGCGGCCGATTTGGGGAGGCTCGATCAGCTTTGGACTGGTGAACATCCCGGTCAAGCTCTATTTGGCCGCTCGGAGCGAGCGGATAGGCTTCCGCATGCTCCACCGGCATGACCAGGCGCCGGTGCAGTTTCGCCGCTTCTGCAGCGCCGAAGACCGGGAGATTCCCTACGAGGAGATCGCGCGCGGCTACGAGTACGAGAAGGGCCGCTATCTACTCATCGAAGACGAGGACTTCGACCGGATTGAGCGGGCCGCGGCGCGCACGGTAGATATCCAGCAGTTCGTCGATCGCGAGGAGATCAACCCTATCTACTTCGAGACCCCGTACTTCCTCGAGCCAGCCCGCGGGGCGGAACGAGCGTACGCGCTGCTTCGCGAGGCGCTTCGGCGCTCGAACAAGGTGGGGATCGCCCGAGTGGTGCTCAAAGAGCGCGAGTACATCGCCGCCGTCCACGTCGTCGGCACCGCCTTGATGATGTCGACGCTGCGGTACGCGAGCGACCTGCGCGAGCCGAGCGGCCTGAACATCCCGGCCGAAGGGGAAAGCCTTCCCGAAAAGCAGATCGACCTCGCGCTGATGCTCGTCGACCAGCTTGGGGCGCCGTTCGAGCCCGAGGCCTTCCGGGACACCTACAACGAGCAGGTCGCAGCGATGATCCAGGAGAAGCTGGCGGGCCTCCCGCTGCCTGAGCGGGCGCCAGCTCCTGCAGCGCCGGCGCAGGTGGTGGACCTCGTCGAGGTGCTCCAGCGGTCGATCACTCAAGCGAAGCAGCGCGCCGGGGCGCCGGCCGAGGCCCAGGAGCAAGCGGGCGAGCGCAGAGCACCGACGCAGGCTGCCGCCCGGACCGCACGCAGGCGACGCAAGTAGGGGCCGCACCTGGAAGAAGGCTCAAGGAATGCGGCTGGTTGGCCGGCGGCTTTCCCTTTGGGCGCAGTTGACATAATGCATCTTATCGGACGTAAGGTTCTGTTTTCGACCGAGCCGCGCTCGTGGCATCCTCTTCGGCCCATGAGACCTGGCGCGAACTTCAGACTCCGGCGTTGTGGCTTGGCGTGGCTCGCAACTGCATTCGTTGCCTGCACAGCACCTTCCGCCGAGGCGCCTCCGGCCGACCATGCTGGCGCTGTGGATGCCGCGGGTTTGGCGGACGCCTCGGAGTTGGCGGCGGACGCCGGCCGGGCCGCCGGCGTTGACGAAGACGCCGGCGTCCGGCCCCAGACCCTGACCGTCGTCGCGCGCGCCGTCACCGACGTAACCTCCAGAGAGCTCGCCCTCGACGAGAGCAACTCGGCCATCGACCCGCAGTCGCGCTTCGAGCTCGAGTTTCAGAGGTTGGCCGACGTTCGCGTCCGTCTCTTCGACGAATCCGACCGCGCGGTCGCCTCAACTGACCGCATGGTCGTCGGTCAAACGACCCGCTACACAATCGTGCCCGCGGAACAACTCGTCACCGGGTCGCGGTACTCGCTGGTCATCGACGGCCTGAAAACCGACCTGGCGGCCGACGAGCGCGGGCATCCGTTCAAGGTCGTTCGGATTCAGCTCAAGACCAGCGGCGAAAAGCCCGCGCCTCCGCCGCCACCAAAGAAAAGGCGACGCTCGAAGCGGCGCTGAGCGAAGTCGTCGGCCACAATTGCCGACCGGGGCTTGGTGCGCGGATTCTTGCGATGCCCCCGCGTCCCCGGTCTCGAACGGCGAACAGCTCCACCTGGTTGCCGTGCCCCGACCGCGCGAGCTGCCGCGAAACGCGAACCCGACCGACTCGGTGATCCTGACGCTCCGAAGCTTGGATGGCGGCACGGGGAAGACACGGATCCCACAGAATGCGGCACAACCGAATGCAATCGTTGGCGGTTTCCCGACAAGGCCGGCGCGTGACATCGGCTCGCGAGACAGCCTCTTGCCACCCGGTAGCACGGTCGCGCCCCGCGCGGTCGAAAGCCGGTCTGCCTAGCCTGCGTGATCGGCGACCTCAACGGCCTGAAGCCACCCGGTCGCCGGCAACGGGCCCTGCCACTTCTTTCGCTGCTCCTTGACCGGCGCTCCCACACGAGGCGGCTCAAGCACTGGCGATCATTGGCGGATTCTCGCCCGGGCTGGCGCGTGACATTCGCTCGCGAGACAGCCTCTTGCCACCCGGTAGCACGGTCGCGCTCCGCGCGGTCGAAAGCCGGTCTGCCTGCGCCTGGCGTGATCGGCGACCTCAACGGCCTGAAGCCACCCGGTCGCCGGCAACGGGCCCTGCCACTTCTTTCGCTGCTCCTCGACCGAGGCTCCCACACAAGGCGGCTCAACCACTGGCGATCATTGGCGGATTCTCGCCCGGGCCGGCGCGTGACATTTTGCTCGCCAGGCAGCCTCTTGCCATCCGGCGCAGGGCTGTCGCAAAGCCCGCGAGAACGCCGGCCTGCCTGCTCCTGCGCGATCGGCGACCTCAACGGCCTGCAGCCACCCGGTCGCCGGCAACGGCCCCTGCGACTTCTTCTTCGCGCTTGACCCGACGCTGGCGCTCTTCACGTCGCCCCCATCTCCGGGCGCTCACCCGTCCGGCGCCCAGGCGCGAATTGGCTGCCCGCCCTATCGACTCGCTGTCGGCCGCGGTGGATTGTCGCCGCCGCTAGGTGGCTCTCAGGCTCGCCGGCGCCAAAGCCGACGGGCGATTTGGTTCCTGCGGCCAGCGTCCACCCGTCGCTCGGGCAAAATCCGCGCGCCACCCGCGTCGAGCGTTGCGATGGCCCCAGCGAGCGCGACCCGTCAACCGTCACTCTCGATCCAATTGCCTATGCGCTGCCGGCCTGAGTCTCCCGAGGCCGCTCCAGCGAGGACCTGCGCGCGCGTCGCCGCGACGACGGACTTGTCCCGCCTCGAACGAGCTTCCACCTGCGGTCGCGCTTCGCCACCGGAGGCAGCAGCCGTGCCGCCGCCATTGCCGCAAGCAGGCACGGGCTCGAGCACGGTCAGGAAGTCGCTCCCGGATTCACGAACGCCGTTCCAAGGCTGCCCGCCGCCGCACGAGCGAAGCGCATATCGCCAGCCTGAGTCACCGGGCCCAAAGCCAAGAATGAAGACCCGGGGACGTCGCGGCTCGCCAAGTTCGCTTCGCCTCCCGGCCACCAGCCTCGTCGGTGCGAGGTCACACTCGGTTACGAAAGCGGCGAAAAGCCCCGGGTGGCCGCGAACAGGCCCTCGGCTTCGGCCTCGCAAGCTCGGACGACGCTCGCGCTGACCGGTGTTGGTTCAAGGCCACAGTCGGCCAAGCGACCGGTAAACCGCTCAAGGCGAGCCTCGGAACGCTCGAGGCGCTCCCCGCGGGCGAGTTCGGCCAGCTGAGCCCTCGCCGAAGAGCAGCTCGACGAACGGCAAATCCGCTTCGGAAAACGGCAGCGACCGCAGCTCGCTGACCGGCGCGAAGCGCACCGCGTGCCCGTGGATCGGCTTCGGCTCCCCTGCGACTATCCGGCAGCGATAAAGGAGGAGCTCGACGTCGAGGTCCTCGTAGGAGTGGACGTTGCGGGCCTCGAGCGGGCCCACCTCCACCTCGATCCCCATCTCCTCGCGGCACTCTCGCGCGAGCGCAGCGGCCTCGGTCTCCCCCGGCTCGACCTTGCCGCCGGGAAACTCCCAAAGCAGCCCGCGCGAGGTGCCCGGGCGCCGCTGCTGGACCAAGACCGAACCGTCGCGCCACACCAGCGCGGCGACGACTCGCACGAACCGGCGGCTCACCGGACCGGAGCGTCGATGGCGAGGTTGTAGACGTAGCCGCGGTTCGACAGCACGACCGTGTCGCCGCGCGCAGCCCGAGTCGCCGCGGCGTGAACGCCGTGCCCCGGGTCGAATGCCTTGCGCAACTTGCCGTTGCGCGTGTCGAGGAACAACAGCGGGCCGCGCCCGGTCGCCGCAAGCAGGAGCGGTCCATCGACCACGGTCAGCCCGGTGACGTTGCGCTCCTGGCCCATCGACATCGTCCAGCGCGGCAGCCCGCTGTCGCCCGCGTGCGCCGAGATGAAGCCCGGGCCGCCCGCAAAGAGCCGCCCGTTGTTCGGGTCGATGGCCAGCGCGGTGATCCCCGGCTTGGTGTACGTCCACACGGTGTCGCCGGTGGCCGCGTCGATGGCGTAAAGGCCGCTGCCGTAGGCCGCGAAGTACACCCTGCCCCAGTCGTCTACGACCGGGCTCGCGTCCACGTCGTTGAACCGCTCCTGGCTCGAGAGCTGCTTGGCCCACAGCAGGCCGCCGTCGGCGAGGTCGAGCGCCACCGCATAGCCGTCGGCAAAGCCGGCGAAGACTCGCCCGTCGGCGACCGCCGGCCGGGCCGCGCCGTGAAGCGTGAACAGGCCAGGCACCTCGCGCCGGTACTGCCACTTCCAGTCGCCCTTCTCCGCGTCGATCGCCAACAGCGTGTCGGAGCTCGTCATCACGAGCACCAGGCCCTCGGAGACCACGGGCCGGGTCTGCAGGGCGTCGCCCGCCGAGTACGTCCAGATGACCTTGCCGTCGTTCGCGTCGAGCGCGACCAGGTCTCCGCGCGTGCTGCCGACGTAGAGACGATCGCCGGCCAAGGCCGGGCCGGCGTTGAAGGGGCCGCCGACCTCCGTATCCCACAGCGAGCGGCCGTCCGAGGCGAAGGCGTGCACCTTGCCATCCGAGGTCGCCACGTAGACCGCGCCGGTCGCCGGGTCGTATTCGGGGGAAGCTTGCTCGACGGGCTTGTAGGGCAGCCCTTGCGTCTCGTCGGCCTTGGTCCACCAGAGGACCGAGAAGACCTTCTCGGATGAGGCCGAAGCGCTCGCGACGCCGCCCGGGCTGGTCAGGAACGAGCCCATCCGAGCCTGCGCCCCGGCACAGCCGCCAAGCGCGACCCCGGCGAGCATGGCGACCACGACTCGAGGACCCTGGCTACGGACATTCATCTGGGCTCGTCTCCGATTGGCTTCGGCGAAGGGCTGCGACGCCCCTACTTCTTCTCCGCGACCTCGGCCTTCTCCGTGGCAGGAGCGTGAACGCCGTCAGCCGCGAGCAGCGCGAGGCGCTCACCGGCGAGGCGGGCTGCCGGCGCCTCCTTGAACTCGCTCTTCACCTTCTGGAAGGCCTCGGCGGCCTCCTGCTTCTTGCCCTCGGCGGCGAGGATGCGCGCGCGGTGGTAGGCGGCGCGGGCCTTGGTCGGCTCGCCGGAGGCCTCGCGGCTCATCTGACCGAAGAGCTCGCTCGCCTTGGCCCACTCCTTCTTGCTCTCGGCGATGTAGCCGCGCCCCTCGAGCGCGAGCACGCGCAGCGGATCGCCGGAGGAGGTCTGCGCGATGAACTGCTCGTAGGCCTTGTCGGCCTCCTCGAGCTTGCCGAGCTGGAACTGGGCGTCGGCGAGGTAGTAGCCAGCCGTGCGCGCAGCCTTCGACCCCGGATGATCGGCGCGCACCTTCTCGAACGCGGCGACCAGCTTCTCGTACTTCTCCTGATGGCTCGCGAACTTCGGCGCATCCGGATCACTCGAAGCATCGAACGTTCCCTCGATTCCCTGTCGAGAGAGCTCGAGCGCCTGGGCGAGCGCGCCGCCAGCGGCCGTCGCGGACTTCTCCTGCGAGTGCGAGATCAGGCCGACGATGAGGAACAGCCCGACGACGGCGAGGGCGCCGATGCCGATCGCCTTCTGGTGCTGCGCGGCCTTGTTCCAGAACTCTGTGATAGCTTCCAAGAACTTGTCTGGCTTGCGGATTTCCTTGCGGGTGAGCTTTTCGGACACCTTGACTACTCCTTGGCCCCTACGAGAGGTCGACACCTGGGCCGGGCAGTGAATTGGCGCGGACTTTAGGGGGGTTAGGCGCACGCGTCAACGGACTATGAGGCCTGCGCACGGCCTACAACCGTGTGCGGCCCCAAGTCATGCCTGAGCTTGACCTGCCCCCGGGGCTGGGCCGAGCATCCGCGCGTCGAATCGAAAGGAACCCGATGCCGCGAGGCACTCTTCCCACCCTGCTCGTCCTGCTCGCGACGCTGGCGGCGCCGGCCCCGGCGGCCGCGCTCGGGCTCGACGTGGGGCTGCGTGGCGGGGTCGCCTCCCCGCGTAACGGCGAGGTCTCGGCCGGCCCTTCGCTCGGCGTCAGCGCGGGTGTCGCCCTCGGCGCGCGGTACCGAATCGCCCTCGGGCTCGACCAGTCGCTGCACCGCGTTGGCGGCGCGGGCCTCATCGACGCCTCCACGGCCTGGCTCGGTGTCGAGGTCGCGGTTGACAGGCTGCCTGTCGTGCCGTCGCTGTCGCTCGGCCCCGCGCTCCAGTTCGCCGCGCGCCGCGACCGCGACGCCTCGGCCTGGGTCCCCTCGGCGTTCGCCGCCCTCGGCCTGCGCACGCTCGTCTGGCGGGGACTGGTCCTGGGAGCCCAGGTCCGCTACTTGAGCTCCGATTTCAGCGCCGAGGGCTTCCCGGCCTTCTCCTCGTTCGTCCTCGAGCTCGGCTGGGCCCTGTAGGCCCCGCGCGCCCGCGCTCGCCGCGGCCGCGCCTTCGCGCATCCGCGCGCTTGCCGTCGCGCGGAATCCGGAGCCGCCGTCGAAGCCTCCTCAGGCGGCGACAGGTGCTCCGGGGCGCGCGCCGCGCCGAAGGCGCACCTCCGCACCTCCCGCGACGGTGCCAGCGCCCGACGGCGCCGTCGCGCAACGATGAGCTCGGTCGTGCGCCCGACCTACTGGCAGGAGTTGCCAATGCAGTGCAGGCCGCTGCAGCAGTAGCTGTACGTGCTGCACCACGATCCGTATGCGAGGCAGCAGTAACCGCTCTCGCACTCGTACCCCGCGCAGCACGGCGTGCTGTACGAGCAGCTCGCGATGCTGCAGCACCGGCCATTGCGGCAGCGCGAGTTCGCGGTGCAGCAGTCGTCGTCGGACGTGCAGGTTTCGTTGGAGCCCGCGCAGCACTTGCCGAGGTAGGTGTTGCAGTCGCCGCTGCAGCACGCCGAATCGCTCGAGCAGCTCGTGCCCGCGGGCGAGCAGCAGACTCCGTTCGTGCAGCTTCCGCAGCAGCAATCGGCCGCGGTGGTGCAGGACTGGCCTGTCTGGCTGCAGCACTTTCCGCTGCTGCAGCGCCCGCTGCAGCACTCGGAGCTGTAGTAGCAGGCGGTACCGACCGTCTTGCAGCACGCACCGTTTTCGCAGCCGCCGCTGCAGCACTCGCCATCCGAGCTGCAGAAAGAACCCAACGGATCGCAACAGACCCCGCCCTCGCAGGAGCCGCTACAGCAGTCGGAGCCCAACGTGC
Source organism: Myxococcales bacterium (assembly GCA_050942745.1). GTDB lineage: Bacteria > Myxococcota > Myxococcia > Myxococcales > UBA5297 > UBA10939. The sequence continues at coordinate 748 of JBMNNX010000076.1, read as the reverse complement.
AGGTCGAGCCGACGCTCTTGCAGCAGCGGCCCGCCAGGCAGCTTCCGGAGCAGCAATCCGAGCTGTAGTAGCAGCTACTGCCCGCCTCGCTGCAGCACTGCCCGCCCTCGCAGGCGCCGGTGCAGCACTGCGAGTCCGAGCTGCAGCTTGCGCCTCTCGAACGGCAGCATCGGCCGCTCTGGCACTGGCCGTCGCAGCACTCGTACGAGCTGCCGCAGCTCGCGCCGGTCGCCTTGCAACAGGTTCCGTAGTTGCAGCTCAAGCCGCTGCAGCACTCGGCCGAGGTGCCGCAGGCGCTGCCTGCCTCGCTGCAGGCGCACCGGTTCGAGGTGCAGTCGCCGGAGCAGCACTCGCCATCGTCCGCGCAGCCTCGGTTGGTGGTGAGGCAGCACGAGGCGGTCGAGGTCGGACAGGCCGAGCCCGTGCAGCAGTCCGAGCTCGATTCGCAGTAAGTCCCGGGCTCCCCGCACGTCGCGACGCAGACTCCGCCCTGGCAGCTTCCGGAGCAGCACTCGGTGAAGCTCAAGCAGCTCGCGCCGCTCGCCTTGCAGCTACTGCAGACGCCGAGGTGGCAGAACAGCCCCGGGCAGCAGCCCTCGCCGCACTGCTCGCCCTCCATCTGGCAGTCCTCGCAGCGGCCGCCGGTGCAGCGCTGGCTGCAGCAGTCCCCGTAGCTCGAGCAGCTCGCTCCGTCGACCCCGCACGCGCAGCGGTCGTCCTTGCAGGAGAACGGCGGGGCGCACGAGCC
>JBMNNX010000401.1:0-4753 GCA_050942745.1 Myxococcales bacterium | reverse complement strand
ATCACCGCCTGCATGCGCCGCCAAGCCATCCTTGCCAACACGGTGCTCAAGTCCGGCGAACCCTACAGACGCCCACGCGCTTGACGTGCGACACAGTTGCTCGACTTCGGCCTCGCAGGCTCGCCCAACGCTCAGGCTGGCCGGTGATGGTTCGAGGGCGCAGCCGGCCGAAGGACCTGAACCAACCTCAGCGCGAACGGCGGCCGGCGGCCTCAGGAAGCGAGCCCGTGGCAGCGCTTGTACTTCTTGCCGCTGCCGCACGGGCACTTCTCGTTCACGCCGGGCGCTCGCGGCCGGGGCGGCAGCGCCACGCCCACCTTGCTCGCTGCGGCGATGCTCGCCGCCGAGTGCGGGTTCTGCATCACCTCGGTGTAGAAGCGCAGATAGAGCTGCGCCTTGTCCGCCTCGCCGAGCGCCTCGTAGGTGCCACCGGCCTTCAGGAGCACGACCGGCTCGTTCGGGTGCGCCTGAAGCAGCGACTCGATCTGGGCCAGCGCCTCCTCGCGGCGCCCGAGGCGGGCGAGGAGCTCGGCGCGCTCGGCGAGGATCGACTTGGCGTCGATAAGCTCGGCGAACTTCTCGCACAGCCACGGCGCCTGCTCGGCGCCCGGGGTGCCGATCAGCGCTGACGGCATCTCGATCATCCAGCCGGCGAGATCGCTGCCCGACTCGCGCACGACCTGCTGGAAGAAGTCGCGCTCGGCCCGGCCGTCGCGCAGGCAGGTCTCGACCAGCCGGCGCGCCGCCGCCAGCCACAGCTCGGCCCGCCGCGGCGTGACCTCGGCCTCCTCGAGCAGCTCGTCGATCTCGTCGGCCACCACCTCGGCGCGCAGCTCGTGCGGCAGCAGCCTGCGCCACAGCTCGCGCGCGCCGAGCATCGTCAGGTCCTTCCATCGACCCTCGGCCGTCGACCACTTCTCCCAGCGCGCCGCCAGCGCGGTCGGCGAGCCCGCCTCGAGCGCCTCCTTCTTGAAGGACTCCTCGTCGTTGACGACCGAGAACTGGGCGAGCATGCGCAGCAGCTCGATCGTCGCGATGCCCGCGAAGCCGTCATAGCGCCAGCCGAGGCCCTGCTCGCGCTGCCGGTCCGCCGAGGAGAGCAGCCGGCGCTCGGTCTCGGTCTGCGGGCCGCGCTCGCGGATCTTGCGCATCTGGCGGCGGGCGGTCTTGAGGAGGTGGGCGGGGGTGGACATTCGTAACCCTCTCGAAAGCGACCAAGGGATAACAGACAGGCCCCCGCGAGACGATCCCGCGAGGGCCTTTCAGCAGCTCGAAGTCGGCGGAGCGGCCCGGCTGGGTTCAGCCTGCCTTGGGCTCGAGCGCGGGCTCGGCCGGCTTGGGCGCGGGCGCGCTGGGCTTGGCCGTGGCGTTCCAGATGCGGGTCGTCAGCAGGAAGCCGACCAGGGTGATGGGGATCATCGCGAGCGGCCAGCTCGTCCAGTTGGCGGGGTCGGCGGCCTGCTCGCCGCGAGGGAGGATCTTACCCAGGAGCACCGACTGAGCGGCCGTGCCCAAGTAGACCGCGCCGTCGATGATGCCCACCGCGACGCCCGCGTTCTTCTTGCCGCCGAAGTCCATGCTCGCGGTGCCCGAGAGCATGCCGTGGACCCCGATGACGCACAGGGACATGAACGCGACCAGCCAGCCGAGCGCGGGCGAGCCGAGCAGGAAGGCGGTGATGATGCCGCCGATCAGCATCCCGCCGTAGAGCACCGCGGAGACCGGCCCGCGCCGCGAGCCGAAGACGCGGTCGGAGATGACCCCGGCGAACATGCCGCCGAGGATGCCGGCCACGCAGAGCACCAGGCCCCAGTTGTCGAAGATGAACGAGCCGTCGGCGAGCCCGGTCTGCACCGCGTACTTGCGGCCCCACTGCATGATCGCGTTGCGCAGGAAGCCGCTGCAGAACTCGATGCTGAGGATGATGACGATCACCGGGTTGGTGATCATGCGCTTGAAGACGCCGACGACGCCCAGCGCCGGCCCGGTGTCGCCCGAGGAGGCGTCGGCGGTGTCGAAGTCCTCGAAGCCCGCCTTGCTTGGCGAGTCGCGGATGACGAACAGGTCGATGGCGAAGAACAGCGCGAGCACCGCGGCGGGGATGAAGAAGACGAAGTAGGTGGGCAGCGCCGAGACGATGGCCGCGCTCCAGTCGTAGGCGAAGTAGACGCCCAGCGAGATGAGCACGCCGAAGACCCCGCCGAGCACTCCGCGCTCGCGCACGTGGAACCACTGGGCGTTCACCTTGACTATCGAGACCGCGCCGAAGCTCTGGAAGTACATGTTGGCCGCGTAGATCACCGAGAAGGTCGCGACCACGCCGCCGGGCGGCATCCAGTTGTGGGCGAGCATCGCGTAGGTGACCAGGCCGAGCAGCGCGTTGGAGACCGCGGCGCCGAACGCGGCGATGAGGATGGTCTTGCGACCGCCCAGCTTGTCGGTGAGCGGCCCGTTGATGAGGAAGGCGAACCCGTAGACGATGGCCCCGACGCCGAAGATGGTCCCGAAGTCGTCGTTCGAGGTGGACTTGAGCGCGCTGGTCGCCTCGTTGATGTTGTAGCGGCCGAAGTAGAGGAAGGCATACGTCAGGCCGAGCGGGACCCAGTTGAAGGTGCGGCGGCGCTTGAAGGCCTTCGAGTGCCCGAGCTCGACCTTTGGAAGGCGCCACAGCACCAGTCCAATGACGGCCAGGAGAATGACGATCGGCAGCAGGTTCTGGACCCACTTCGGTAGCTCGGACATCGACAGACCTCGCCGCGGCGACGTTGTGAAGCCTCGCCGTGTGGCGAGGCCGTCCAGCGACCGAAGCGCTCGCTCGCCGCGAGTGGCGAGGGCGCCCCGAAGCGCGCCGGCGGGCTCCGGCCTCCTTCCTTGAAGGCCTCGCCCACCTGCCCCGGGCACTGGGGGGCACACCTTATCCGGCGCGGTCGAGCGCGATCAACAAATGTCGAAACGGCCGACCTGCCTGGGCCGGCCAGTCGAGCGCCCGCGTGACTTGCGGCCGAAACCCCGCCCGAGAAAAAGAGGCGAGCCGAGGCCTTTGGGGGCCTCGGCTCGAAGGGAGCGACAGCAGGGGACGGGCTACTTCTTGTCGGCCGGCGCCGAGTCGTCCATGCGGATGACCTGGGTGTCGGGCGGGTAGGCGATCTGGAAGGCATCGGCCCCGAACCCGGTGTTGGTCCTCACGTCGAGGAAGGCGACGCGGTTCTCGCTGCCGTCCGGGTCGACGACGATCGACTCCTTGACCGCGAAGGTCTTGGCGTCGATGAGGAAGAAGATTCTTTGGAAGCGAGGGTCGGGCTTTTTCGGCGTCAGCTCGAGGGCGATGCCGCCCTTGAGGTCGTCGCGGCTGGCCTTCTGGATGTCGAACTCGCGCTCGAGCTTGCCCTGGCCCCAGAGGAAGGTGATCGACGCGGACAGCCGCTCGGTCTCGATGCTAGAGACCGTCACCTGCTTGGCCTCCTTGTCATAGGCGAAGACCTTGTTGGCGGCGATGACGAAGACCTTCTCGTTGGGCTTCAGGTAGTCCCAGCGCATCGAGGCGCCCGACTTGAGGAAGCGCACCTTGCCGCTGGCCTTGGTGGTGCGGCCGAAGCTCTTGTACGTGTAGCGCTGCTCGAAGCGGGCCTCGAAGTCGCGGGTCTCCTCGTAGAACTTCTGCATCTGATCGACCGCCTTCTTCACGTCGGCGGCCATCGGCGCGGCGGCGGCCTTGGGAGCCGGCGCCGCCTGGGCGGCTGCTTCCTTGGCGGCCGAGGGAGCGGTGGTCGGCGCGGTCGCCGCAGCGGCGGGGACCTGGCCGGTCGAGAGGGCGAAGCTGAGGAGGAGGTTGGCGATCATGGTCAATCCTTTGGCCGGTCGGACGCTGGCCGATAGGACGCTGCCTGGTCGGGGGAATTTACGGAGTGAAAACTCCGGGGGCGCGCGCCGCATTCGGGAAAGAGGCGGTGGCGCTGCTTGACCGACAGAGCGTAGAAGCGCTCGCGAAGGGCAGCCTGCTCTTCGGCTGGCAGGCCGGCGTCGATGCCGCGCTCGACCCGGGCGAAGACGATGTGCGAGATGCAGACCGCGGCCGCAACCGAGATGTTGAGGCTCTGCGAGAAGCCGTGCATCGGGATCTTGAAGCGCAGGTCGCAGTGCTCGCGCACCTGCTCGGTGATCCCGACCTTTTCGGTGCCGAAGACGATGGCGAGCGGCTTGTCGAGCGGCAGATCGAGCAGCGAGCCGGCGCCCTCGCTGAGGTCGGTCGCGCAGATTAGAAAGCCGCGCTGCTTGAGCTGGCTCAGGCACCTGCGCGTGTCGCGGTGCAGGTGCAGGTCGAGCCACTTCTCGGCGCCCATGGTGATCTTCGGGCTCGGGTGGAACGAGTAGCCGCGGGTGATGCCGTGGACCTCCTGGACGCCCAGGCCCTCGCAGGTGCGCAGCACCGCCGCGATGTTGTGCGGGTCCTCGAGATCCTCGAGGACGACCACGAGCTGCCGGGTGCGATGGGCGACCACCTCATCGACCCGCTGGCGGCGCGCGTCGAGCAAGAGATCTCGGGGATTCGGGGGGCTCACGGACTCGCGACGCTACCACAATCCGATTGGTGACCGACTCGGCAGAGTTGAACACCGGACAAAAAAGCTGAGGCCGTGTGGTGTTCCGTCCCGCGCTTCAGGCGAGGAATCGTCCCGAGTTCGGGGCGGGGTTTGAGGTCGAGCGCACGAAGGCCGCCCCCAGCGTGCTGCTGAAGGCGGCCTTCAGTGCAGTA
>JBMNNX010000075.1:0-24614 GCA_050942745.1 Myxococcales bacterium | reverse complement strand
GGCCTTCCCAACTCCTGCCCTTCCAGCCGTTCGTCTCTGCCTCGAAGCGAACCGCCGCCGCGGAGTGAGAGCCCCCTCCTGCACGGCGCGCTGAGGGCGCCGGTCATGACGAGCGGTTGAATGCGCGCCGTGCGGGAGGGGGTGCGGGGGTCGGTGGCACGCCACGCGGCTTCGATTCCACGCAGAGGAATCGATTCGAGCTGGTGATTCCCTGCGTTCTGCGCCTGCAACGCTGGCCGCCGGGACGACGGCATCCCGCCGAGCCGCGACAAGGCGCGAGCCCGCCGCTAGTCGGCCTGCGCGGCCCCCCGCGCTCTCGTACACGAGCCGGCTGCCGCCCGAGATCTGCTCCCTGGTCACAGCAGGCCGGCCGAAGACGCGCACGACCGAGCCGCCGCTCGCCTCGACTTCGAGCTGCTGGGCGACCGAGAGCTCCACCGTCGAGCCGCCGCTCGTGTTCAGCACGGCGACCGACGCGAGCAGGTCCGCGCCCTCGAGCGTCGAGCCTCCCGAGAGCTCGGCGACGACGCGAAACGACTGCCCGACCATCTCGATCAGGCTGCCGCCGCTCGCGGCGAGGAGGACCTCGTCGTTCGCCGCGACGCCTTCTGCCCTCACCACGCTGCCGCCGCCGGCGACGAGCGCCCGAAGCACCGGCACCGTGACGACGAGCTCGACGTCGGAGCCAAGGAGCGGCTCGTCGGCCAGCACGAACAGCCGACCGCCAGCCACCTCGGTGCGCACCTTGGCGAGAAGGTCGCTCGGTCCACGCAGGCGCACCGACTGCACGCCAGGAGTCACCGTCGCGCCGATGCCGCTGCCGATCTCCAGCTCGCTGAAGGCGCCAACCTGACGCACATCAGCGACAGGCGTCGCGGTGCCGCCGGTGGGCAGGTTGCAGGCGAGAAGGCAGGCGAGCAGGACAGGGCTCGCCATTACGAAGCGGCGCGCGCGTTTTCGGCCCTCGCGAAGCGCTGTGGCTAAATAGCGCCCATGCGAACAACGCGGCGCCTCGTTCCCAACGGTGACGGTTGGCATCTGTCGCTGAACCAGACCTACGACCCCGACCGCCTGCTGCCCGGACGCCGGCCGGTTCTGATCATTCCCGGCTACGGTATGAATTCGTTTATCTACAGCTACCACCCGAACGGCCCTTCACTCGAAGGCTACCTGGCCGAGGCGGGGCTCGAGGTCTGGCGGGCAGATCTGCGCGGGCAAAGCGGCTCGGTGCGCGCGGGCGGCAGCGACGAGTTCGGGCTCGCCGACCTCGCGCTGACCGACGTGCGAGCGCTCCTCGGCGCGGTGCTCGAGGGAACGCGCACCGGCGCCGGGCGCGTCGATGTCATCGGAGGCTCGCTCGGCGGCTCGCTCATGTTCGCGCACGCCGCGCTCGTTCCCGGGAACCCGATGGCGTCGCTCGTCTGCATCGGGACGCCGGTGCGCTGGGAGAAGATCCACCCGCTGATGCAGGCCTTCTTCGCCTCGCCGCGCCTCGCGGGGGCGCTCCGCTTCCGCGGCAGCCGCCAGCTCGCCGAGACCATGCTGCCGCTGCTGGCGCGCTTCGCGCCCTCGCTGCTGTCCATCTACCTCAACGCCCAGATCACCGACCTGAGCGCCGCGCGCGAGATGGTGCGCACCGTCGAGGACCCCAACCGCTTCCTCAACCGGGAGATCGCGGTCTGGGTCCGACAGCGCGACCTGATCATCGACGGCACGAACGTCGCCGAAGCGCTCGAGCGCCTGACGAATCCTCTTCTGTGCGTGCTCGCGCGCGGCGACGGCATCGTGCCGCCGGAGACCGCCGCGTTCGCCTTCCACAAGATCGGCTCGCAGGTGAAGAAGCTCGTCGAGGTCGGCTCCGACGCGGTGACCGTGGCGCACGCGGACCTCTTCGTCTCGCGGGAGGCCCAGGCGCGCGTCTTCGCGCCGATCTGCGAGTTCCTGCTCGAGCAGGAGGCCGAACGCATCGCCGGGGCCGGCGCGGTCGGCTGACGGAGCGCGGCCTGTCGCCGCCGCTCGAGGATTTCCGGACGCGCCGCCCCGGGCAGCAACGACGGGAGCCGCGAAGTAATCGGCTTCGCCGCTGCTGCCTCGCGCCCAGACTTGCCGCAGTTCAGCGGATCGCGCGCCCGCCGAGCGCCAGCCGACTGCTGAACCTCGCGTCCCCAGCCACGGAAGCATCTCGCTCGGCGTATGCGGTGACGTGCGAGCGCCATCCCGAAAGCTCGACCATGGTCTGCGACCCCGTACACGCCCCCCGAAAGGGGCTCGACCATGGTCTGCGACGCGCACACGGTCCCCCGAAAAGGGCTCGACCATGGTTTGCGACGCGCACACGGTCCCCCGAAAGGGGCTCGACCATGGTTTGCGACGCGCACATGGTCCTCCGAAAAGTGCTCGACCATGGTTTGCGACGCGCGCATGGTCCTCCGAAAAGTGCTCGACCATGGTTTGCGACGCGCGCATGGTCCTCCGAAAAGTGCTCGACCATGGCCTGCCGCCGCGAAACCCTCCTCTTGAAACGCGCACACCCCCTCCGCCAAGCCGCACACCCCCGTCGGCAAGCCGCGCTCTCCCCTTTCGCGGGCGCACACCGTAGCTCGCGGCGTGCGCTTCCCCCTCCTCCCGCCCTTCAACCGTCCGCTCGAGCCCAACGGGGTGCCCCTGAGGTCCGCTTGCCCCCGTCACCGCGGGCCGGCAAGCATTTGGTTTGACCACCAACGACGCAGGAGAGCCCGCCGTGCGCAGACACCTGCCCCCCGACGTGAACCTCAACCTCAACGTCCGCGACCTGACCGTCTCGGCGACCCTGGCGCTCCAGGAGCTGTCGAACAAGCTGCGCGCCGACGGCCGACAAGTCTTTCGGCTTGGCCTCGGCCAGTCGCCGTTTCCCGTCCCGCGCTCGGTCGTCGAGGCGCTGCAGGTGAACGCCTGGCAGAAGGACTACTTGCCGGTGCGCGGCCTGCCGGCGTTGCGCGAGGCGATCGCCGACTACCACCGGCGACGCAACCAGCTCCCCTGCAGCGCCGACGACGTGCTCGTCGGGCCCGGCAGCAAGGAGCTGATGTTCATCCTGCAGCTCGTCTACTACGGCGACCTGCTCATCCCTTCGCCGGGCTGGGTCTCGTACGCGCCGCAGGCGCAGATCGTCGGGCGGCACGTCCACTGGGTTCACACCCGAGCTGCCGACGACTGGAAGATGACCCCCGACGAGCTCGAGGAGATCTGCGCGGCCGATCCCGAGAGGCCGCGCGTCGTCGTCTTCAACTACCCGAACAACCCCACCGGCTGCACCTACACCGCCGACGAGCTCAAGGCGATAGCCCGCGTCGCGCGCGCCCACCGCGTCATCGCGCTCTCCGACGAGATCTACGGCGAGCTGCACTTTCGCGGGCAGCACGTCTCGATCTCGCGCTACTACCCCGAGGGCACCATCATCAGCGGCGGCCTGAGCAAGTGGTGTGGCGCCGGCGGCTGGCGCCTCGGCGCGTTCACCTTTCCCAAGGAGCTGCGCTGGCTGCTCGACAAGGCCGCCGTCGTCGCGAGCGAGACCTACACCTCGACCTCCGCGCCCATCCAGTTCGCCGCCGTGCGGGCCTTCCGCGGCGGGATGGACATCGAGAGCTACCTCTGGCAGTCGCGGCGCGTCCTGCGATCGCTTGCGCGCCACGTCGTCGCGCGCCTCGAGAAGGCTGGCGCCCAGGTCGCGCACCCGCATGGCGCCTTCTACGCCTTCCCCGACTTCTCGCCGCTGCGCGAGAAGCTGGCCGCGCGCGGCATCCGCGACAGCGTCGAGCTGTGCAAGCGGCTGCTAGAAGAGACCGGCGTCGCCGCGCTACCAGGCAAGGACTTCGGGCGCCCGGCCACCGAGCTGACGATGCGGATCGCCTTCGTGGACTTCGACGGCGCCCGCGCGCTCTCGGCGGCCGAGCACCTGCCGAAGGAGGAACCCATCGACGACGAGTTCCTCCACGCCCACTGCGGCAACATCACGCTGGCGATGGAGCGGCTGGGCGAGTGGCTTGCCGAGAAGTGACGGACCGCGGCGAACACGGTGGCCGGGCGTGTGCTCGATTTCCGGCCGGGCGCATTGCCATGCGCCCCTACCATCCGCGGCGAACACGGTGACCGGGCGTGGGCTCGATTCCCGGCCGGGCGCATTGCCATGCGCCCCTACCATCTCAGGCGATGCCCGAGCCACCCACTCCCAACTCATAACTAACAACTCATAACTCAGAAATAATACCATATCCCCTCGTACCGCCCCGGGTCCTCACCGATCGTCTCGAGCTGCTCCAGGTACTCGAGGATCGGCACGTCCACGGCGACGTAGGGGTCGCGCTCGACGATGTTCTTCTCCCAGGGGTGGAACTCGTAGACCCGCGCCCCGTCGCCGCGGATGGCGAGCAGGTCGCGGTGCTGCATCGCGCGGATGTGGTTCTTGCCGAGCCTGGGGACGTTGTAGACCGACTCGTCGGTGCGCCGCATGCCCGGCAGCAGGCGCGCCTCCTCCTTGCGCTCCTGCAGCAGGCGGGCGATCGGCACCCGGTAGTCGGACAGCTCCTCTTTGCCCTTGGGCACGAACATGTAATACGGGTCGATGCCCACGCGCCGCAGCAGCATGCGCAGCGCGACCGCCTCGAAGCGGCGCGAGACGAAGAAGTTGTAGACGTGCTGGTTGTAGACCGAGATGCCGTTGCGCTTGAGCCGGTCAACCGCGGCGACCGCCTCGTCGGTGATTTCGTAGACGTGCTCGAAGTGCGTCACCACCGCGATGTCGCGCCGGCCCGGCTCGCGCAGGCGGCCGAGCATCGCCGCCAGCTCCTCGGTGACGCGCATCGGCATCGTCACCGGGGTCCGGGTCCCGATGCGGATGAGATCGACGTGCGGCACCTTGGCCAGGCGGCCGAGGACCCGCTCGAGGTCCTCGTCTTCGAGCGAGAGGGGATCGCCGCCGGTGACGAGCACGTCGCGGATGGCCGGGTGGTCCTCTATCCAGGCGATCGCCTCCTCGAGGTTCTCCTCGGGCGTCGCCTTCCGGCAGGTCGAGGCGTCGTCGATCTCCCAGTTGCGCTGGCAGTAGGTGCAGATCTGCGGGCAGGAGTTGAAGGGCTTGAGGATGACGATGGCCGGGTAGCGCCGGGTGATGAGGTCGACGGGCGAGGTGTCGTGCTCGCGCATGAAGTCGAAGGCCTCGCCGCGCTGGTCACGGTTGGCGAGCATCGCCTCGACGTAGCGCGCGGTCGGCAGCACCTGGGCGCGGATGGCACGGTCGCGCCCGGCCTCGGGGTCGTCGTCCATGAGCGAGGCGTAGTAGGGCGTCACGCCGAACGGCAGGTGGCCCTGCCGCGCGCGCTCGACGAGCGCGAGCGCCTGCGGTGAGAGCTTCACCGCCTTGGCGAGCCGCGGGACGGTCTGCAGCACGGCGTGCCGCTGCCAGCGCCAGTCCGCCCAGTCCTTCTCGGTGCCGCCGAGCGCTTCGAGCACCCGGCGCTTGCGCTCGGCTCGCCGGGCGCGCGCCGTCTCGCTCAGCCCGCTCTCGAACCGGGCGGCATGCTGCTCGACGCGCTTCCAGAGAGCGTCGAGCTCGGACGAGCGCCGGATGGCCGCCTCGCGCCCGGTCAGCTCGTCGAAGATGTCGTCCTCCTCGATGAGCGCACTCGGCGCGCGGCCGAACAGGCCTTCGACGAGGTGGGTGACGTCGGCCCAAAACGCCGGCCGCAGATCGTCGCGGGCGACGCCGCGCTGCACGTCCCAGAACACCTGGGCCATGTCAAAGCCGCCGACCTTGGCCGCGCGCGGCAGCAGCATCCCGCGCAGCACGTTGGCGCAGTCGCGGGCGCGAATCTGCTGGGTCTGCGAGAGCGAAGTGGGCAGGTCGAAGAGCTCGTACTGCATACGGCCGACGACCTCGTAGAGCGCGCGGCGGGCCGACTCGAGATCGCTGACGCCATCGAGCACGGCGAGGAGAGCGCGGGCTTCGTTCCGAAACCCTTCGCGCGTATAGCGCCCGGAGAGTGGCGATCGATTTGTCACTGTTTCTCCTCCTGTCTGGTCTAGAGCGACCGCGACATACAAGGAGAGCCGCTCCGCATAGTGGCGGGATGGTGGCTGCTCGCTTGTTTGTCGAGTGACTGGGACTCCAGGTCGTTGGAGCCCCAACAATCGGTCTTCCACGTGCGTGATACTCGCGAGCCGGGCTACCGCGCAAGCGCCAACTCGGCGAATCCCGCGAAAACCGCTCGAAGAACGAGGCCAAGCACTGACTATTCCTGGCGGTGGCCCTGCTTCCCGCGTACGCGCTTGCGCGAGCCGGCCGCCGGGGACAGCGCCCTCCCTTCCTCCCCTTTTCGCGCCGACGCGAAGGGGTCGCTGGGGACGGCGGCCCTCCCTCTTCGCCGGACGCGAGCGGGACTCCGTCCGAGGCGCGTTCTGGCGCCGGGATGACCGCCCGCTTACCCGGAGAACCGCGCGCCGGAGCCGCGACGACCAGGTCCGCGCGCGCCCGGCAAGACGGACGTTGATCTAAGGGAGAGGGTGACCTATCACCTCAGGCCCGTGCGAAATCCTCTGGCCGTCCTCGATCCCACTTCAAGCCTGCTGCAAGCCCGCCACGTCGGCAGGCTGTTCGCGCTCTGCGCCCTCGTCGGCGTCGTCGCCGGGCTCGGGGCTGCCGGCTTCTTCAGCCTTCTCGAGCTGGCGAAGCGCTACCTGCTCGACGGCGTTGCGGGATACCGACCAGCCGGCGCGGCCGGCGAGGCGCTGCTCTTCCCGCACAGCACGCAGGAATTCTCCCGCTGGCTACTCTTCCTGCTGCCGGCGGCAGGCGGCCTGGTCAGCGGCCTCATCGTCTTCCGCTTGGCGCCCGAGGCCGAGGGCCATGGGACCGACGCGGCGATCGACGCCTACCACCACAAGGACGGCCAGATTCGCTCCCGGGTGCCGCTGGTCAAGATGGTGGCCTCGGCCATCACCATCGGCAGCGGAGGCTCGGCCGGCAGCGAGGGCCCGATAAGCCAGATAGGCGCGGGCTTCGGTTCGGCGCTCGCCAACCTGCTGAAGCTCTCGGTGCGCGACCGGCGCATCCTGCTGGCCGCGGGCATGGGCGCGGGCATCGGCGCTATCTTCCGCACGCCGCTGGCCGGCGCGCTCTTCGCTGCCGACGTGCTCTACCGGGAGATGGACATCGAGTACGAGGTCGTCGCCCCGTCGATCCTCTCGTCGGTCATCGCCTACTCGGTCTTCGCGCTCTTCTTCGGCTGGGATCCGCTCTTCAGCACCCCCGGCTTCGCCTTCCGCGACCCGCGCGAGCTCGCGCCCTACTTGGTGCTCGGGGTGGTCGTCGCCATCGGGGCGCGGGTCTTCATCCGCGTCTTCTACGGGTTTCGCGACGCCTTCGCGCGCCTGAAGATCCCCAAGCCCCTCAAGCCCGCGCTCGGCGGCCTGCTCGCGGGCACCGTGGGCCTCTTCGCGCCCGAAGCGCTGGTGACCAGCTACGGCGTCGTCCAGGACGCCTTCCTCGGCCACGGCACCGTGGGGATGCTGCTCCTGTTCGCGGGAGCCAAGGTCTTGACGACCTCCTTCACCGTCGCCTCGGGCGGCAGCGGCGGAGTCTTCGGCCCCGCGGTGGTGCTCGGCGGTGCCATCGGCGGCGCGGTCGGCCTGCTGCTGCACGGCTGGATCCCCGACCTGGTGAGCGAGCCAGGGGCGTTCGCCGTGGTGGGGATGGCCGGCTTCTTCGCCTCGGCCGCCAACACCCCGATCACCGCGGTCATCATGGTCAGCGAGATGACTGGCAACCACCAGCTCCTCGTCCCCACGATGTGGGTCTGCATGATCGCCTTCCTGCTCATGCGCGACTGCACGCTCTACGAGAAGCAGGTGCAAAGCCGCGCGGACTCGCCGACGCACCTGCGCGAGATGATGCGCTCGGTGCTCGAGCGGCTGCGCGTCGCCGACGCGCTGCGGCTGCGGCCCGCGCGCCCGCCGGCTTCCGTCTCCGAGGCGACGCACCTGCACGAGGTGCTCGAGCAGTTTTCCGAGACGACGCTCTCGTGCCTGCCGGTCATCGACGCGCAGGGCAAGCTCGCCGGCATCGTCACCCTGGACACCGTGCAGCAGACGCTGGGCGCGACGGCGCTCGACCCGATTGTGGTGGCCAAGGACCTCGCGGTCGCGCCGGCCACCGTCGAGCGCAGCAGCACGCTCTTCGCCGCGCTGCACCAGATGGCCGAAAAGAACCGCAACGAGCTTCTGGTCGTGGACGCCGACGGCAAGGTCATCGACGTCTTCACCCACACCGACGTCAACGCGGTCTACGAGCGCCACGTCCTCGACACCGTGCCGGAGGGCGCCCAGCCGTTCGCGCGTTCGGTGTTCCAGCGCTGGTTCGGGCGCGTGCTCGGAGCTCACGCGCACGGGCCGAAGGCGTCCCCGGAGGCGAGCGCGACGCGCTCCGACGGCGAGAGCGCGTAACGACCGCCCCCGGTCACGCCGGGCTTGAGACCGGTCCGACGGTCGGCTGTGACCTTGAACCAACGCCGCTCTGCCCGAGCGTAGGCCCTGCTTGCGAAGCCGCGACCGAACGCATGGACCGCGGAGCTCCAGCTCCGCGTGGTGTCGCGGCGACAGGTCGTTTTCGGTCGCCAGAACGACGAGTGGCGGAATTGGTGTTGCTCCACCTTCCCCACTGCGCATCCCCGTCGCCACACGCGCAGGCCGCCGAGACGGCGACCCTCCCTCCTCAATCGCGGCCTCTGTTCACAACTCCCGTCGCCGGATGTGACCTCGCCGCAGATGGAGCTGTTGGTTGGGAGCATGGCCCCCGCGGTACGAGGGAGCCTAAGTCGAGGCGCCGCCTCGGAATCACACCGGCCTTCGACTCCGCTGCCGACGCAGAGCGTCGGCAGCTACGCTCAGGCCGAACGGTATGGGCCTTGCGCCTCATTCGACGGTCTTTCGGGGAACGATCACCCGCAGCGCCTGCGGCCGAATCCTGTAGCGAAGCGGGCTCTTCATCGCGACCGCCTCGCCGTCGAGCGCGACCTGAACCCATGGTCTCGAAGGCTCGACCATCACCTCGCAGACGGTGAAGAGCTCGAGGTCTCGCGCCTGCTCGAGCCGGCCGGCGAGGGCGCGCTGGGCGAGCAGCAGGATGCCGGCGCGTGAGTGATGGCCAGCCACGTAGACGTAGAGCAGCCCCTCTTCGAGCGAGGCGCGCCGCGGCATCAGCAGCGTAAAGTCATAGCGGTTGTTGCCGACGAAAACGAACGGCGTGGTGCGGCTGAACGACCTGCCCTCGGTGGAGAGCCGCACGCGCGTCAACGGATAGCGCAAGAAGACGCCGGCGCTCGCCGCCGCTAGGGCGATCCATTTGTTGCGGCCGCGCGCCCGGCGCTCCTCGCGCAGCTTCAGCGCGTGCGGGTAGAGGCCGATCGAAGAGTTGTTCACGAAGACCCGGCCGTTCACCTCGCCCACGTCCACCCGGCGCACCGTTCCGCGCGCGATGGCGCGCACCGCGGCATCGAGGGTCGAGGGCATTCCCAGGTCTCGTGCGAAGTGGTTGAGCGTCCCGAGCGGCAGCACGCCGAGCGCCTTGTCCTGGTCGGCGAGCGCGCCAGCGACGCAACCGACGCTGCCGTCGCCCCCGCCAACGACCACCGCGTCGGCGTCGGAGGCGAGCGCGGCCCGCGCGAGCGGCTCGAGCTGGGGGCCAGAAACGGTGCGCACGTCGGCCTCGATACCCTCGCCGGCAAAGAGCCGGCGCACCCGCTCCTCGAGCCTTTCCTCACGGCTCGCGAGCCGTGCACTTGCATTGAGGAGGGCCACGACCTTCATCTTCTCGAGCCTCGCGCCCTCGCCACAGCCGCATGTCTCGCCCGCCTCGTCGAGCCTCCGCCGAGCGGATTTTTCCAATTCGCGCTTGAGCCGACGGGAGCGCTCGGGTACCAGTGAACAATTCGCGCGGCTGCCGACCTCGCCTGCGCTCTCCCTCCAGCGAAAGGTAGGAATTCGAGATGAAGCCCCCAGCCGTCTCCTATTCGATCAATTCGCAGACCTCCGCTTTCGTCGTCGAGAACTACAACTGGGCGAAAGCCTTCTCGAACTTCTTCCCCGGCATCGCCGGCAAGTGGGGCATCCCGCTCTGGATCTACTACGTGAACCAGGGTCAGGCGCTTTGCTCGCTCGGGGTACGCGACAAGGACGGCCAGCTCCTCGAGTTCCAGTCCTTCAACAAGGCCATCATGCGCGTCGCGCGCGAGGGCTTCCGCACCTTCCTCAAGCTCGACGGCGGCGCGGTCTACGAGCCGTTCCTCAAGACGGCCGACCCGTCGATCAAGCAGACGATGGAGATCACGCCGGCCGAGCTGGTGCTGCGCGAGCGAAACGAGGCGCTCGCGCTGGAGATCGAGGTCGCCTACTTCCCGCTGCCGAACCTACCCCTCGCCGCGCTCGCGCGCGAGGTTCGCATCCGCAACCTCGGCAAGAAGCTGCGCCGCCTCGAGTGGATTGACGGCGCCGCGAGGGTCCTGCCGTTCGGCCTCGACCAGAAGCGCATCAAGTTCATCCCGCGCCACATCGAAGCCATGTTCGGCGTCGAGGAGTACCAGGGCGTGCCGCTCTTCCGCCTCAAGCAGACACCCGACGACAGCGAGCGGGTCGGCAAAATCAGCGGCGGCAACTTCTACCTCGCCGTCGGCGAGGGCAACAGCCTCGTGGTCGATCCCGAGGTCGTCTTCGGCGAGCGGCCGAACCTCGACTTCCCCTGGGTCTTCGAGTCGAGCGGGCTGCGCCGGGTCCTCGCGGCCGAGCAGTTCCGGGAGAACAAGACGCCCTGCGCGTTCACCGCGCGCCGCGACCGGCTGCGCGGCGGCGCCGAGATCGCGCTGACGACCGTGATCGGCAACGTGCGCCGCGACGAGGACCTCGACACGCTGCTTGCCGCGACCAAGGACGAGCGCTTCTTCGCCGAAAAGCGCTGCGAGAACACCCGCGTCATCGGCGAGATAGCCGAGCACGCCTTCACCGCCTCGTCCTCGCCGCTCTTCGACGCCTACTCGCGCCAGACCTTCCTCGACAACGTGGTGCGCGGCGGCATGCCCATCACCTTCCCGACCAAGCAGGGCACGAGCGCCTTCTACGTCTACTCGCGACAGAACGGCGACCTTGAGCGCGACTACCACTTCTTCGTGCTCGAGCCGACCTACCTGTCGCAGGGCACGGGCCACTACCGCAGCGTGCTGCAGAACCGGCGCACCGACACCTGGTTCTTCCCGAAGGTCGAGGACGCGAACCTGCGCACGTTCCTCAACCTCATCCAGCTCGACGGCTACAACCCGCTCGAGGTCAACCAGCTCAGCTACCGCGCCGAGGACCTCGGGGCGCTCGACAAGGTCCTCGCCTCGCAGGTGCGCGCCAAGCGGCAGCGCGAAGAGCTGCTCGCGTGGATGCAGAGGGGCTTCACGCCGGGCGAGCTCTTGATGCGCCTCGAGCAGATCGGCGCCGGCGTCCTGCCCAACCTGCGCGAGGACTTCCTCGGCAGGGTGCTCTCCTGCTGCCGCGAGAACGAGATCGGCGGGCTGCACGAGGGCTTCTGGACCGACCACTGGCACTACAACCTCGACCTGCTCGACGTGTACCTGATGGTCTATCCCGAGCGCCTCGAGGACCTGCTGCTCGGGCGTCGGAACTACACGTTCTTCGACGACCCGGACGTCGTGCTGCCGCGCAGCGAGCGCTGCGTCGACGTCGGCGGGCGCGTTCGCAACTACGGCCCGGTGGTCCGCGACGCCGAGAAGCTCAAGCGCATCAAGGCGCGCAAGCAGGACCCGTACACGGTGCGCACCCGCTACGGCGCTGGCGGGGTCTACCGCACCAACCTGCTCGTCAAGCTGCTGTGTCTGGTGACCAACCGGCTGGCGACCCTCGACGCCGGGGGCACGGGGATGGAGATGGAGGCGGGCAAGCCGGGCTGGAACGACTCGATGAATGGCCTGCCCGGCCTGTTCGGCTCGGGCCTCTCGGAGACCATCGAGCTGCACAAGACGGTGCGGTTCCTGGTCAACGCCCTCGACAAGATCGGCAAGAAGAAGGCGCCGGTTCCCGTCTACGAGGAGCTCGCCGACTTCATGGCGGCGCTGCGCAAGGTCATCAAAGCGCGCCTCGGCGACCGGACCAAGGCGGCGGCGTTCAAGTACTGGGACGAGTCGAACAGCATCAAGGAGGCCTACCGCGCCCGCACCAAGCTCGGCGTCTCGGGCAAGGAGGCCAAGGTCGCCCTCGCGGAGATCCAGGCGTTCCTGCAGGACGGCAAGGCGCTGCTCGATCGCATCTTCACCTCCGGGCGCGACCACGTCCTCTCGCCCGAGGGCGTGCCCTACACCTACTTCGTCAACGACGTCACCAAGAGCGAGCCGCTCGGCCGCGCGAGCCATCTCGGCTATCCGCTCGTCAGGCCGCTCGCGTTCAAGCAGCGCCCGGTCAAGCTCTTCCTCGAAGGCCCGGTGCACTGGATGAAGGCTCGGCCGGGCGAGGCAAAGAGCATCTACGACGCGGTGCGCGCCTCGGACCTCTTCGACGCCAAGCTCGGCATGTACAAGTCCTGCGAGAACCTCGAGGGCGAAACCTACGAGCTCGGGCGCGCCGTGGGCGCGTATCCGCGCGGGTGGATCGAGAACGAGTCGATCTACCTGCACATGGAATACAAGTACCTGCTCGAGATTTTGCGGAGCGGGCTGGGACCGCAGTTTTGGGAGGACGCCAAGACCGCGCTGGTGCCCTTCGTCGATCCCAAGGTCTACGGCCGCAGCGTGCTCGAGGGCGCCTCGTTCATCGTCTCGAGCGCCTACGCCGATCCGAGCCGCCACGGGCAGGCGTTCCAGCCGCGGCTCTCGGGGATCACCTGCGAGTTCCTGCACATGTGGATCATCGCCATGGGCGGCACCGAGCCGTTCCGCGTCGGCGCCGACGGCAAGCTCGAGCTCGCGCTCGATCCGCGGCTGCCCGGGTGGCTCTTCACCAAGGAGCCGAGCATGCGGTCCTACTTCGATCCGGTGGACGGTTGGAAGGAGGTCGAAATCCCGGCGAATAGCCTGGCCTTCAAGCTCCTCGGCAACACGCTGGTCGTCTACGACAACCCGACGCGGAAGAGCACGTGCGGTGCAGGGGGCGCCAAGCCCGGCTTCTACCAGATCGAGTACCGCAACGGCGCGGTGGTCGAGGTCATCGGGCCTGTGGTGCTCTCGCCACACGCCGAGGCGGTGCGCAACGGCGAGGTGAAGCGCATCGACGTGTTGCTGCAGTAGCTGGCGCCGGGCGGGTCAGGAGACAGTCCGCACCCGCGGCGCGAGAACCGGAACGAGGTTGGGAAAGGCCGCCGACGCGGCGGCCTCGGGCCTGCGGGGCCGGGCGCATTGCCATGCGCCCCTACCGGCCTTACGCCGACGATGCGAACGACCGCCGTCTCGGCGGCCATGGGCCTGCGCGGCCGGGCGCATTGCCATGCGCCCCTACCGCCGTTACCGATCCTCGGGCGCAGCCATGAGCCAATTGGCGATGCGCCCGATGTCCTCCTCGTTGTGCCAGCCGTGGAGGGCGATGCGCAGATAGCCCTCGCGCACCGACGCGTAGACGCCGCGCTCGAAGCCCGCCTTGAGCAGCGACTGCAGACCTTCGTCCCCGCGGCCGTGATGGTGCAGCGCGAGAATCGACCCAATGCGCGCGCGCTCGCGCAGCGCCCGCAGTCGCTCGGCGTCGTCCTGCCACGCGCCCGATTGCGACAGCCGCTCGATCAGCAGAGCCTGCAGCCGGCCGATGTGCTCCGCGATGCGCGCTGGCCCCGCGTCGGCGAGCCGCTGCAGGGACACCGCCAGCGCCGAGAGCGAGAGGTTGTTCGGCGTGGAGTGCTCGAGCTTGCGGCCGTCGGTCAGCCACTTCCGGTTGAAATCGGAGAAACCGACGCCCGGTTCGACCGAGAGCCAGGAGCCTATGGGGTGGAGCCGCTCGCGCAGCTCGGGCGAGGTCCACAGCAAGCCCAGTCCCTGGGGCGCCATCAAGCCTTTGTGGACGCCGGAGGCGAAGGCCCCGACGCCGCTCAAGTCGATCGGGAGCGTGCCGGCGCCCTGAATCCCGTCAACCACGAGCCAGACGCCTCGGTCTGCGCAGCCGTGCGCGAGCTTCTGGATGTCGAGCTTCAGCCCGTCCTGGAAGCGCACCCACGAAACGGTAAGCACCCTCGTCCTCGGGCCGAGCGCTTCGAGCAGGCGCGCTTCGGGCTGCACGTCCGCGGTCGGGGGCACGGACGCGAGCGCGTCAAGGCCCGAGCGATGGCCATCCCAGAGCGCGACCTCGCGGAGCTCGACCCCGCGTCCGGCGAGCGCCTTCCACGGCCAGACGTTGCTCGGAAACTCGCCGAGCGGCGCGACCACCTCGTCCCCCGCCTGCCACGGGAAGCTCTGCGCGAGCGTCGTGAGGCCGTCGGAGGTCCCCGCGGTCAGCGTCACGTCGCTGGGCTCCGCGCCCAGGAGCCGGGCAGCCGCGGCTCGCGCCCGCTGCAGCGGTTCCAGCCATTCCTGCGGGCCGAGCTTCCAGGGATGCAGCTCCTTCTCCAGAAAGCTGCGCGCGGCTTCGACCGCCGGCTTCGGCACCGGCGCCTCGGCGCAATGCATTATCCAGACAATTTCGGGATCGAGGCTGAAGAGGGCACGATCGAGCGGTGTGGACATGCGGCAACCTCCGGGCGAGAAGGCCGCACAGTACCGGAACCGCTCCTCTCTCCCAATCGGCGCGAGGCCGGCGAGGGTATTGCCTTTCCGCGAGCGCTCGCCCTACGGTGGCCGCCCCGAACCCGACGAGCCCCGGTGCATGACCTACCAGTCGCTCACGCTCCACGTCTTCAGCGGCACCGGCAACAGCCTCCGGGCCGCGCATTGGGCCGCGGAGCGGGCGACCGCGTCGGGGCTGCCGGCCTGTGTGCGCCCGATAGAAGAAGGCCCGCCGCACGCCTCGCCGACCGGCCCCGAGCAGCTCATTGGCTTGTTGTTCCCCACCCACGGCTTCACCGCGCCCTGGGTGATGATCCGGCACGCGCTGCGCCTGCCGCGCGGCCGCGGCGCCCAGGCGTTCGTCTGCGCGACGCGCGGCCGAGTGAAGCTCGGCCCGCTCTTCGTCCCCGGAATGGAGGGAACCGCGGGCTATCTGCTCGCGCTGGTGCTGTGGGCCAAGGGCTACCGGGTTCGCGGCGTGACCGGCCTCGACATGCCGTCGAACTGGATGTCGCTGCACCCGGCGCAAGCGCCTGAGAGCGTCGCGGCGATCATCGAGCGCGCAAAGCCGGTCGCCGACCGCTTCTTCTCCACAATCATCGGCGGAGGTTGCAGCTTCCGCGGCTTTGCCTGTCTGCTGGCTGGACTCGCGCTGGCCCCGCTGTCGGCGGCCTACCTCCTCGCCGGCCGGTTCTTCCTCGCCAAGCTCTTCTTCGCTAACCGGCGCTGCAACGGCTGCGGCCTGTGCGCGCAAAGGTGCCCCGTCGGCGCGGTGCGGATGTGGGGCGGACGGCCGTACTGGAGCTTCGCCTGCGAGAGCTGCATGCGATGCATGGGCTTCTGCCCGAGCGAGGCGGTCGAGGTGGGGCAGGCCTGGGGCGTCGCGCTTTGCTTGCTCGGCACCGGCTCCCTGCCGACCTGGCTCTTCGGGCGCCTCGCGCCGCGGCTACCGCTGCTGGAGGCGGTCGATTCGGCGCCGCTGCGCGCGATGTTCGACTACGCGTTCATGCTCCTTGTGTTCTTCGTCGGGTACCTGGGCTTCTGGGCTCTCGCCAGAATTCCCGCGTTCAATGCCCTCTTCACCTGGGCCACGCTCACCCGCGTCTATCGCCGCTACCGCGAGCCCGAGACCAAGCTGAGCAGCTTGCGCGGGCGGGCGACCAAGCGCTCGCCGGCCGGGCATTCGGAGTGAGCGGGCTTCGAGCTGGCGAGGGATCGCCCCGTCGCTTGCTCGTCTGGTAGCGGCTCCGCTCCGCTCGATCTCACCGGCTCGATTCCCGCGCCATTGAGTCCGGCGGCACCGCCAGGGCTCGCGCCGCACAGTCTGTAAATGTCGGCCAAATCGGTTCGTTCGACCTTCAGCCGGTCGGGTCGGGCGGCGCCTCTCAGGTCCGTAAAACGACCGGCGTTTTCTCGCACATCGCGCGGGCTGCCGCCCGGGAGAAGCCATGCATCACGCCAGAACGTGCCTGGGAGCCCTCGCGTTCTTTGCCCTCGCCTCGTGTTCCACCGAACCGGCCCGCACCAACCCCTTCGACGAAAAGGCTCCCGCGTCAGTCCAGGCCAAGGCCAAAGTCATCGGCTCGGTCGAGCTCGAGGCGAGCACGCAGCGCGCCGGGGTCGAAATCGTCCTGCGCGAGGCCTCCGGCGAAGCTCCCGTTCCGCGCGGCACCGAGTCGCTGGAGGACGGCTCCTTCGTCCTCGAGGTGCCCCCTGGGCACTACAACCTTCTGGCCAGCTCCGCGGGGCACCGCGACGTCTCGGTCAACGACATCCGGCTCGCCCCCGGCGAGCAGCGCGACGTCGGCCTGCTTCGCCTCGCAGTCGCCCGCGGCGCCCTCTCCGGCTCGGTCGTCCTCGACGACGGCCTCAACCCGGCCGGCACGGCCATCACCCTCGTCCCGCTAAAGATGCCCGGCGCCGAGTCCATCATCACGATCGCCTCGGCCGACGGCTCCTTCCACGTCCCCGAGCTCGCCGCCGGCTCCTACCGCCTGCGCGCCGAGAAGGCCAACTACGCCCCGGCCTACACCGATGAGGGCATCGAGGTCCGCGAATACCAGCGCCAGACCGCGCCGACCCTCCGCCTCTACCCCGCAGCCGCCATCGTCAAGGTCGAGCGCGACGGCCTGCCGGTGCGCTTCACCAACTCCCGCGAGGTGAGCGCCGTCCTGCTGCCCTTCGTCGAGCTCCTCGAAGCGATGCGCCTGAGCGAGGACCCGACCTTCGGCGACCCGCGCTGGGACACCGACTACCGCGAGTTCTCTACGCCGGTCGATTTCACGCTCGCCGACGAGGAGGGCCAGCGCACGGTCTTCGCCCAGTTCCGCGACAGCCTCGGCATCGAGTCCGAGGTCTTCTCCGGCCAGGTCGTCCTCGACCAGACCGCCCCCGCCATCCTCTCGGTCACCCTCAACGGCGGCGCCCAATACCTGACCGCCGCCGACGGCGCCGGCCGCGCCACCCTCGCCTTCACCGCCCACGACGCCTTGGCCGGGATCGACGCCTGGCGCTACACCCTGGCCGCGGGGTTCTCCGACGAGCCTTTCCAGCCCCTCGACTCGGTCGGCGCCACCGTCGTCGACGTCCAGACCGTCGAGCTCGGCGACGAAGACGGCCTCAAGACGCTGCGTTTGCAGCTGCGCGACCGCGCCGGAAACCTGAGCGCCGCCGAGCCCGCGACCATCTGGCGCGACAAGGCCCCGCCCGCGCTCGGTAGCCCGGCGCTCGCCCTCGACCCCTCCAGCGTAGACGGCGCCGGCACTGCCCGCTCGCTCGACGTGCGCCTCGTCTTCGACGTGCGCCCCGACCGCGAGGGCGAGCAGCTCTACGTCGCCGTCGCCAACGGCCCGGGCCTCGATGCCCACTCGGCCTTCGTCCCGCTGACCAGCCCGATGGCGCACCGGCTCGCCGAGGGCGAGGACGCGATGGCCCGCCAGGTCTGCGCCATCTTCCGCGACGAGGCCGGCCTCTTGACCGAGCAGCAGTGCCTGAGCGTCACCGTCGATCGCAGCGCGCGCCTGCGCGGCAGGGTCCGGCTCGAGGACGGCGGGGATCCGTCGGGCACCGTCGTCTCGCTGCGGCGTTTCGACCCCGCCGCCGGCGCCTACCAGGACACGGGTATCACCGCCGTGGCGGGCAGCGACGGCGCCTACCTCTTCGCCTCGCTGGCCGCCGGCACCTACCGGCTCGACTTCGCGCACGACCGCTTCGTCGCCGGCCCACTCGAGGGACTCGCGCTCCCCGAATCGACCGACCTGCTCGCGCCCGAGGTCTTCTTCGCGCTCAAGCGCGGCGACCTGCGCGGCACGGCGAAGCTGCTCGGCGAAACCAACCACGAAGGCATCCGCGTCGAGGCCGCCCCGGGGCACGTCACGCTGACCGACTCGAGCGGCGCCTACCACTTCTCCAACCTGCCCGTCGGCCCGTACCGGCCGAGCGCGCAGAAGGGCACCGCGTTCCAGGCCGCCTTCGCGCCCACCGACGCGATCGTCGAGCACAACCAGACCGCCGACGCCGAGCCTATCGTCCTGCTGCCCGTTCCCTCGACCGTGCGCGGCGTCGTCCAGCTCCAGGGCCGCGCCGTCCACTCCGGCGTCAGCGTCGTCGTCTCGGGCATCAGCGTCGCCGGCAGCGAGCAGACCGCCTCGACGGCCAGCGACGACGCCGGCGCCTTCAGCATTCCCGGCCTGATCGCCGGCAGCTACAGCGTCACCCTCTCGGCCCAGGGCTATCGCTCGAACGAGATTGGCAACGTCGTCCTGAGCCCCGGCGAAGACGAGGACCTGGGCACCTGGACGCTCGAGCCCGCCACCGGCTCCATCGAAGGCTCGGTCCTGCTCTCGGGTCGCTCGAACCACGAGGGCGTGCGCGTCGGCCTCATCGCCTCCGGCACGGAGCGCAGGGCCACCTTCACCGAACCGAGCGGGCGCTATCAGTTCGCCGACGTCCCGGTCGGCGTCTACAACCTCGTCGCCACCAAGGGCGGCTACACCCGCGGCACCCAGACCGCGATCACCGTCATCGCCCAGCAGACCGTCACCGTGCCGGCCATGACGCTCACCACGCAGGTCGGCGACGTCTGGCTCGAGACGCCGGGCGGCGATCTGATCGGCGCGGCGACATCGCTCGAGACCGTCTACGTCCGCGGCCTCTACCCGCGAGCGGCCGCGCTGCTCATTTGCGAGAACCCGAGGTTCCAGGTCGATCCCGAGGAGCTCTCCGAAGCCGACTGCCGCACCGTCCCGCTCGACGTCCCCTCGGAAGACGAGCGGTGGGATCCCGTAGAGCACACCTTCAAGGTCTCGGACTGCCCCGGCTCGGGCGAGCAGGAGGTCATCTGCGACGGGGCCAAGACGCTGTTCGTCCGCGTCACCGACACCGAACAGGCTCAGTCCGAGTGGTTTTCGCTCCCGGTCGTCCTCGATCGGCAGGCGCCCTCCGGCAAGATCGCCATCACTCCGAACGCCGAAACCCTGGTCAACGGCCAGCTCAAGAACGGCGGCTCTCACTACACCCGCTCGCCTGTTGTCTCCGTCGCCATCGCCGCCGAGGACGACCGCTCCCACGTCACCGCGGACGACGTCGTCTCCGGCGTCGCCCGCGCGCGCATCTACCGCACCGCCGACGACCCCGCGCCGCTCGAGCTCGCGATCGGCGAGGGCGGCACTTCGCTCCAGGGCGTGACGCTCGACTCCGACGACGACGGCGTCCACCACCTCTTCCTCGTCGTGGAGGACGGCGCCGGAAACTTCTCGGTCCAGAACCTCGCGCAGGTCCCCTGCCCCGACCCGCGTGATGACGACGCGGAGCTGGGGGCCTGCGACTCGATCTTCCTCGACACCACCCCGCCCGCCTCGGTCAGATTCTCCATCAACCCCGAAGACCCTGAAGGCGACGACGCGATCGGCGCGAGCTGGGCGACCAGCCCCATCGTCCAGCTCGGCATCGACACCACTGGACAGCCGGAGGACGTGGCCTTCGAGGCCATCATCTCCAACGACCCGTCCTTCGCCGCCGCCGTCGTTCAACCCCTCGCCTCGGCGCGCAGCATCGTGAGCTGGGCGCTTCCCCCCCGGGGACGGCACCAAGACCGTCTACATCAAGCTGCGCGACCGGGCCGGCAACCTCTCGGACCGCTTCGAAGACTCGATAGACCTCGACACCCCGGACAACACGCCCAAGCTCAGCTTCGCCCCGGTCGCCGGCGCCACGGCGTACCGCCTCCAGCTCTCCGACGACGCCTCCTTCCAGGGCGCAGGCGCGGTGTCGAAGGACGAGCTTCTCTCCGTCACCAGCTACAC
Source organism: Myxococcales bacterium (assembly GCA_050942745.1). Lineage (GTDB taxonomy): Bacteria > Myxococcota > Myxococcia > Myxococcales > UBA5297 > UBA10939. Next base: position 4,549 of record JBMNNX010000075.1, on the reverse strand, counting down.
GCCGCCCGATGCTCTGGCCGACGGCACCTACTACTGGCGCGTCAAGGCCATCGACGAGGCCGGCCTGCAGAGCTCCTTCTCGCCGGTGGACATCTTCCGCGTGGACACCGCCCCTCCCGAGACTCCGGTCCCGAACGCGGTGGACTCGCCGAGCCGCTCGACCCGGCCCGTCCTCTCGTGGAGCGCCGTCGGCGATGCCGCGCTGTACTTCGTCGAGGTCGACTCGGTCGCCTCGTTGGACAGCGGCGTTGACGGCGCGCCTCTTCACAGCTTGTCGCCCACCTCGACCTCGGTGAGCCCCAACCTCAGCCACGGCGTCTGGTACTGGCGCGTCAGGGCGCAGGACCGCGCGGGCAACGACTCGGCACCGTCCGCCAAGCTGTCCTTCGAGATCGACACTCAGGCGCCGGCCAACCCGACGCTCGCTTCGCCCGAGGACGGCGCGCTCGTCGCTTCGCGTACGTTGACGCTCTCCTGGAACCAGGTCGCCGACGCCGCCGCGTATCTCGTGGACTTCTCACAGGCTGCCGATCTGGCGAGCTACGAGCGCGTCGAGGCGTCCTCGACCTTCAAGGGCATCACCGTCGCTGCGGACGGCGACTGGTACTGGCGCGTCCTCGCGCGCGACGCCGCGGGCAACCTCTCCGACGCCTCCGCCGCCCCCGTGATCCGCCGCGTGGCGATCGACACCGCCGCGCCCGAGGTTCCGTCTCTCGTCGCCGTCGCCACGCCGACCAACGACAACACCCCGACCCTGAGCTGGTCCTCGGTCTCCGACGCCGCCGACTACGTCGTCACCCTCGACGGCTCGATCTCCGTCGTCACGGGCACGAGCTGGGCTCCCGACCCGCTCTCGGACGGCAGCCACACGTGGACCGTCGCCGCGCGGGACTCGGCCGGCAACCGCAGCGCCGATGCCCCGGCCCAGTCCTTCGTCGTAGACGCCACCGCGCCCGGCGCGCCCACCGCGTTCGCGGTCATCCCCAACCCCACCCGCTACTCCACGGCGGTCGCGAGCTGGTCGGGCGTCGTCGATGCCGACGGCTACGCCATCGAATGGGACCGGGACCTCGGGTTTGGAGGCGCCGACTACGGCAGCGCGACCACCGGCGCGACCACGCACACGCTCCGATTCGCGTCGGCCGGCACCTGGTACTGGCGCGTGCGCGCTTTCGATCAGGTCGCCAACACCTCCTGCTGGTCGGACCCCGAGTCGGTCGTCTACGACGACGAGGCGCCGGCGCTCGTCTCGTTCACCATCGACGGCAACGGCTACACCTCGACGGTGGCGGTCACGGCCCGCTCGCACGCGACGGGCGCGAGCCACATGCGGCTCTCCGGCGACATCGAGCCGCTGGCCGGGGCGAACTTGCAGGGTTGGGTCCCCTACTCGGAAAACCGGGCGATCGCGCTCACCTCGGGCGACGGCACCAAGATCGTCAACGCCCAGTTCCGCGACCTCGCCGGAAACGAGACCGCCACGGTCTCGGCGAGCGTGGTGCTCGACACGACCGATCCCAGCGTGCTGTCGGTCTCGGTCAACTGGGGCGCCGCCTACACGCGCACGAGGACCGTCTCCGTGCAGATCGCCGCGAGCCTCGACGCGACCGAGATGGCGGTGGCCGACGTGGCCGAGCACGCCACCATCGACTGCGCCGCCGCGCCACTGACCTGGGAGAGCTTCGTGCCGGCCTATTCGCACCTGCTCTCGGTGGCAGACGGCACCGACGGCGAGCGCCGCAAGGTGGTCGTCTGCGTTCGGGACCGGGTGAACAAGACCAGCTCGAACTTCGCGCACATCACCTTCGACGACGTCGCCCCGGTGCCCGGAGTCGTGCCCATCGAGATAGACGGCGGCAAGCTCTACACCCGCTCGCACCTCGTCTCCTTGGGCCTCTCGGCGACCGGCGCGAGCGAGATGTACGTCGATGGCGACGTCGAGGTCTCCGACGGGAAGACCTTCCAGTGGATCGCCTATGCGCCGTCGATTACCTTGGTGCCGCTCTCGGCCGCGCCGCGCGAGGGCATCAAGCGCGTCCGCGTGCGCTTCCGGGACGAGGCCGGCAACGAGAGCCAGCTCTCGACCGCCTCCATCCACTGGGATCAGAGCCTGCCGAGCGACCTGGGGGTCGAGATCGCGTTGTCCGGGGCCGGCGTCCCGGCCACGGGCCCGACCCCGAGCCGCTCGGTGGACGTGCTGCTCAGGGCGAGCGACGCGGGCTCAGGGGTGGCCAACTATCAAATCTCGCGCTGCTCCACGTTCGCCGCGCCGGTCCATTCCTGCTCGATCGCCTCCTGCAGCGACACCGACTGCTGCACGGTGCAGTGCCCGAGCGCGGCGGTCTTCTCGAATTACCTGCTGCGCTCCACGACCCAAGGGATCAAGTACGTGTACGCGCGCTTCCAGGACAAGGCGATGGAGCAGGAAGGCTTGTGGACGAGCTCCGTCTCGGACTCGATCTACTACGACGCCTATCCCCCGACGTTCACCGCCTTCAACGCGGACGCTCACACGAGCACCGCGCAGATAAGAATCGACCTCTCGGCCTCGGACAACGGCTCGGGCCTCGACGCGTATCAGATAGCCGAAGACCCACCGGGCTTCGGCGCCCAGACCGCCTGGATTCCCTGGGCGGGCTCCGGCACGTTCGTCCTCACGCCGGACGAGGGCGTCAAGACGCTGGTGGCGAAGGTGCGCGACGCCTCGGGCCGCGAGAGCACGACCCTGACCGCGACGGTGGTCTTGGACGCGACCCCACCGGTCATCGCCGGGTTCTCGGCGAATCGCGCCCACGTCAACGCCTCGAGCGAGCTGCGCTTCGCCATCGCGGGCGCCGACAACCTCACGCCTACCGGGCAGCTCGAGATGCGCGTCGGCACCGCCGCGGGTTGTTCGGGCGCGGGCTACGTCGCCTTCCAGGCCGACTACCCGTACAGCCCGACTCTGCTCCAGCCCGGCGCCAACACAGTGCGCCTGTGCCTCCGAGACCAGGCGACCAACACCACGCTCCTGCCAGCAGAGGTCGCGGTGTACCGCGACGACAGCTCGCCGGCTGCGCCGCTCCTCGCGAGCCCCTCGCCCGGCAGCGGCCAGGTGAGCCTGGCCTGGACCGCGGCGACGGACGGCCAGTCAGGCACCGCGCTCTACGAGGTGCGCTACCTCAAGAAGCCGAACCCGGCGCCCGCCCCCGTGCCTGCCGAGCTGGCCGAGACCGCGCAGGTGTATGCGACCACCGACCAGCTTCAGGCGGTCGTCTCCGAGCTGACCAACCAGACCGAGTACTGGTTCTGGGTGCGCGCCATCGACAAGTCGGGAAACCCTGGCCCGTTCTCCAACCGCGGCCGCGCCACGCCCGGCTGGCGCAGCAGCACCTTCGCCTCGACCCCGGCGGTCGCGGAGGCCGACATCGATTCCTGGGACAACAGGCTCTGGATGCTGCACCACACCAGCATCTCCTACTGCGACGCAGACATCGACGACTGCACCGTGGCCACCAACTGGCAGAAAGGCACGATCGTCAGCGCTCTGTCGGAGGTCGAGAAGCTCGAGACCCTCGCGATCGGCCCGCGCTACATCTTCGCGCCGGTCTCGCAGGCCAGCGGCAACCCCTCGGTCTTCGTCTGCGACCATACGGCCGGCACCTGCCTGACCCCGAGCCAGTGGACGAGAGTGACGCTGTCGCTCGGCGCCTCGTACCAGCGCGCGCAAGCCGCGCGCAGCATCGCCGCCGTCTCCGGCGACCGGATCCAGGTCGCCTACCGCTGCGGCGGAGGCTTCGCCTGCGCCATTCAGTGCTTCCACGCCACCAACTGCGCCCAGGCGGCCTCTTGGCAAGCGGTGCAGACCGACATTCCAGTTGCCGCGAACATCCCAGTGGTGCCGCTGCAGACCGACGAGCTCGAGCGCTATTTCCTAGTCTCGGGTGACGGCACGACAGCCGCCAGTGGCCCCATTACCCTCGCCCTGCGGTTTCGCCTGTGCCGCCGGAACGTGTACACCTGCGAGTCGGGCGCGCACTTCAACTACCCTCCCACCGTCTTCGATCTCGACACGGACGACGACCAGATCGGCCCGCCGCCCTCTCCCATCGGAGCCACGCACAATGGCGAGCGTGCCTACGTCGCCTACGCCGCACACGTGTCCGGCGAGACGCTCCTGAAGGTCACCCACTGCCGCGTGGGGACCAACTGCTACTCGGCGGCGCATTGGTCGAAGGTCCTGGTCGACAAGGCTGCCGGCGCGGACATGCTCAAGAGAGCCGCCTTCCAGTCGCACAACGGCGTGCTCCACCTCGTCTATCAAGTCGGCTCGTCCGGCGACCTGCGCCACGCCTGGTGTGCGCCCGGAACGCGCGGTGATTGCAACAGTCGTCCCACTGGACCATCACCGACATCGACACCGACCTGACAAGCGACGTTTTGCCCGCTCTTCGGCAGATCCCGGGATGCCGAAATCCGCTGTCGGTATGAGCTGATGCCTCGTCTGCGAGGGCAGGATGAAGCGCTGGCCGCAGAGGCTTGACCTTCGCACCATTGCGAGGGCTTCCTT
>JBMNNX010000400.1:0-4783 GCA_050942745.1 Myxococcales bacterium | reverse complement strand
CCGACGGCCAAAATGTGCGGCACGAGGACCGCTGACGCGTCGATCGGAGCCGTCAGCGGCTGTATCCTCCACGGAGCGTCTGGGGCGGCTCAGTGCCGAAGGGCTTTTCCCCGACGCTCTCCTAGGAAGGCGCGAGCACCTCCAACCGCAAGCGAGCGGCCTACCCGCTACAGGCGGATGTTCAGGAAGGCCTCACCGTTCGTCGGGTCCTCGGTCTCGGAGTAGTTGACGCGGTAGGTATACGGCTCGTACCCGGGCGCGGTGGCCTGGATCTCGATGTAGTTGTCCGAGCCGATGAAGCCGCCGAACACCGTGTCGATTGGTCCCCAGGATCCGTCGGAGGCCGAGCGCGCCGTCACCCCTTCCCCGCTGCACTCGCCGAGCGAGACGCAGAGCTTCACCTCGGCACCGGCGATCGGTTCGCCACCTCGGGGGTTCATCGTGTCGTCAAAGCTGTGCCCGCGCGGCTCGCCGCCCGCGGCGACGACCGAGCCCTTGTACGTAACGCTCGCTTCTCCGACGCAACCCGCTGCGACGAGCGCGGCGAGGCAGGCGATGAGGCGGATGGTCTTCATGGTCGTGTTCTCCGATTTCGGATGGCAGCGGGCTCGCATTCACGCCGCTGGTCGGCCGGCCGCGATGATCGAGCCCCAGCTACACGAATATCGGGCGCCGCGGCAATCGGCGGATGCCTCGCACGGCCGCCGGGGCGATGGGCATCCCGACCTCGTACGCTCATCCGGACGACGCGGCCCTCGCAACGCGTGCGCCGCCGAGCAGCGTGCGGTCGTCTCAACGCCCGCCGGGATGGCGGGCCTCCCCTCCTCGTTCGGCTCTCTTCTCCAGGATGCAGTCCATCCCCGCGCGCGCCGCCCGCCGGGACGGCGGGCGCTCCCAGCCACTAACCCGGCCCCGATGCCCACGTGCCGCCGGCAGCGCTCCACCTCTCGTCTCGCAGCCGCCGATATTCCCGCCGCCTCCCCTCGGCCGCAGCGACGCGGGCCCTTGTCCTGGCTGCTCTTTCCGCGCACGCCCGCCTCGCGCCGTCCGGGGCTCTTTCAGGCCCGCTGCCGATTGCTCAACTTCTTGCGGAGGACCTGAAGCGGCCGTGGGAAAGCTCATCTTGATGTCGGTGCTCCTGGCGACGGTAGCGCTGCCGGCCATCGCGGCGCGCACGCCAGACGCCCGGCGCGGGCTCGCCCGCCTGCTCTGGTGGGCGCTCGCCTTCAACGTCCTCTACTTGCTGGCGGTGCGTTTCGTCTATCCGCGTGTCTGAAGAGCGAGGGTGCGGCATGAAACCTCGAGTCCTGGTTGTCGATGACGATCCGCAGTTCCGCGAGCTGGTGCGCGGCTGGCTCGAAGCCGACGCCATCGAAGTCCACGAGGCCGGCGGCGCCGAGGACGCGCTCGCGCACGTCGAAACGAGCCCTCCCGACCTGCTCTGCCTCGATCTGATGCTCCCCGAGCTCGGCGGCTTCGAGGTCTGCGATCGCATCCGCCGCATCCCGAGCCTGGCGCGCCTGCCCATCCTCGTCGTCAGCGCCCGCGACATGCCGGCCGACCGCGCCCTCGCCGAAGAGCTGGGCGCGAGCGCCTATCTCATCAAGCCGGTCGCCGCGACGGCCTTCCTCGAACAGGTGCGTGCCCTGCTCGCAGACGGCGCGGCGAAGAGGGCGCTCTAAGGCCATGGCCACCTCTCCCGCTCGGCCTCCCGGCGATGACGACCCGGGCGATCTCGTTGACCTGCAGAAGCTCTGGGACTACCTCGGGCTCGGCCTCAGCACGCTGAGACGACGCCGCCTGCTCGCGCTCGGCTCGTTCCTGCTGGTGATGGGCGCCACGCTCGCCGCGGTCGCCATCCTGCCGCGCACCTACCGCGCGGAGACCAAGCTGCTCGCCGAGCGCAACCAGGTGATGCCCGCCCTCGGCAACCCGAGCCGCACCATCCCGCGCGACGCCGACGCGCCGACCCGCGCAGCCTCGGAGACGGTGCTGCGGCGCGACAACCTGCTCTCGCTCATCGAGCAGACAGACCTCGTCGCCCAGTGGGAGCAGAGCCGCACGCCGGTGCTGCGCCTCAAAGACTGGCTCGTCGCCGCGCTGCGCGGCCCGGCGACCGAAGAGGAGAAGATCGAGGCGCTGGTCGGCCTGCTCGAGCGAAGGCTCAGCGTGACCATCGGCGAGGGCACCGTGACGCTCGCGGTGGACTGGCCCGAGGCGCACATGGCCTACCGGCTCGCCGAGACCGCGCAGCAGAACTTCCTCGAGGCGCGCCACGCCGCCGAGATCTCGGCCATCTCCGAGACCATCTCCATCCTCGAGTCGCACGCGGCGCGGGTGCGCGAGTCGATCGCCGGCGACATCGAGCGGGTGCGCCAGGCGCAAGGTCCGCACAAGGGCCGCGGCGCGCGCTCGCTGCTGCCGCGCAGCCGCCCGCCGACACCCGCTGAACAGGAGCTCGCGCAGCTCAAAGTGATGCTGCTCGCCAAGCGGCGCGCGCTCACTGATCTCGAAGAGTTCCGCCGCCGCCGCCTCGCCGAGCTCCACACGCGGCTGGTCGAGCAGCAGGCGACCTACGGCTCGGCGCACCCGGTCATCCGCGACCTGGAGACGAGCATCGGCGCGCTGTCGAAGAGCTCGCCGCAGATCGCCGAGCTCAAGCGCGAGGAGCAGGCGCTGCTCGCCGAGTACCGGGCCCGCGGCGGCACCGACCCGGAGATCGAGGAGGGGCTCGGCTCGTCCCTCTCTCTGCCGTTCGCTCCGATGCCCGCGGGCGAGATGCTCGACCCGGCGCTCGACTACGCGCAGACGCACCTTCGCAACTCGGTGCTCAAGTACGAGGACCTGATGCGCCGGGTGGACTCGGCGCGCATCGAGCTCGACACCGCGCGCGCGGCCTTCAAGTACCGCTACAGCGTGGTCACCCCGGCCCAGGTGCCCAAGGCGCCGATCAAGCCGCGGGTCGCGGTCCTGCTCGCCGCGGGCTTCGTCGCGAGCGTGCTCTTCGCCCTCTTCGCCGCCATCGCCGCCGAGGTCCGCGCCGGCCGCATCCACGAGGCCTGGCAGATCCGCCGCCAGCTCAAGGTGCCGGTGCTCGCGGAGGTCGAGCGGCCTTGAGGGGAGGCGAGGTACGGTTCGCGCTCCTGCTTGCCGGCGTCGGGCTCGCCACCTGCGCGGCCCTCTTCGTCGGCGCGGGGCACCTCGGCCTCGCGCTCCTCCCGGTGGCCGCCGCCGCGGCGGGCTGGGCCCTGTGGCGCCTGCCGCTGCGCTACCTGGCGCTGCTGCTCTTCGCGCTGGCCATCTTCGTCGAGAACCCGGGCGATCAGCCGGCGGCCGGGCTGTGGCAGTCGCCGTTCTACCCGCTGGGCAGGCTCGTCTACGAGAACCTGAACAAGGCGACCGGAATCGGCTCGCTGCGCTTCGCGCTCATCGACATCGGCATCCTCGTCCTGCTCGCGCTCACCGGCGCGCGCGTCGCCACCGGCGCCATCCGCTACCGCGGCGCGAGCTGCCTGAGCGCCTCGGCCATCGTCGCCTTCGCCGCGCTCGTCGCCCTCGAGGTCTGGGGGCTGCTGCGCGGCGGCAGCTTCAAGAACTCGCTCTGGCAGATCCGCCAGCTCGGCTACCTGCCGCTGCTCACCCTCGCCTTCCAGACCGCCTTCCGCGGCCAGCGCGACCGCGCGCTGCTCGGCGGGCTGCTCCTTGCAGCCGCGGTCTTCAAGACCGGGCTCGGGCTCTACTTCCTCCACGCGATCTGCAAGCCCCAGGGCATCGTCCCGCCCTACGTGACGACCCACGGCGACACGGTGCTCTTCGTCGCAGCGGTGATGATCGCCCTCGCCTTCCTCTACGAGCGGCGCACGCCGCAGACGCTGCTGCTCGCGGTGGCGATAGTCCTCGTCGTCGGCGAGGGGATCATCATCAACGACCGGCGCCTCGCCCACGCCGCGCTCATCGCCGGCCTGGTGACCGACTACCTGCTCATCCCGCGCTCGCCGCGAAAGCGCGCGCTGGGCCGCGTAGTGCTCTTTTCGCTGCCCTTCCTCATCGCCTACGGCGTCGTCGGCTGGCGCTCCACCAAGCCCATCTTCTCGCCGGTCCAGACCGTGCGCTCGATGTTCGTCTCACAGGAGGACCGCTCGACCGACGCGCGCGACATCGAGAACTACAACCTGACGCGCACGATGCGCGGCAACCTGCTGCTCGGCACCGGCTTCGGCCACGAGTACGCCGAGCTGAGCCGCGCCGACGACATCTCTCACCTCTTCGAGCAGTACCGCTACATCCCGCACAACGGCCTGCTCGGCCTGTGGGCATTCAGCGGGCTCGTCGGCTTCACGCTGATGTGGATGCCGCTGATGGTCGGGGTCTTCCTCGCGGCGCGCAGCTACCGGCGCGCCACGCGCCCTGTTGACCGGGCCGCCGCGCTCGCGGCGGTCTCGGTGGTCATCGTCTACGCGCTGCAGGCCTACGGCGACATGGGGCTGCAGAGCTGGGAAGGGCTGTTCATCACCGCGGCCGCCCTCGGTGTCGCGGGCAGGCTCGCCGATGAGACGGGCGCCTGGCCGCGGGCTCGAACGGTGGCAGGAAGCCTCGCGGACGGTGGCCCGCCGCCGCTCGGCTCGGCGCCAGCCACGTCGAAAGGCTCGCGAGGCGGCCTGCCGCCGAGCGTCGCAGGGCCCTCGACTTCGGCCTCGCACGCTCGGCCTACGCTCCTGACCAACAGCTCCCCCGCGCTTCCCCGACTGAGCACGCGCGAGCCCCGACTAAGCCCCTTCCCCGC
>JBMNNX010000303.1:0-7554 GCA_050942745.1 Myxococcales bacterium | reverse complement strand
CGCCCCTGAGTCGAGGGACTGCGACGGAATCGACCAGGCGCCTTCGACTCCGCTGCCGACGCATGCGTCGGCAGCTGCCGCTCAGCCCGAACGGCATAGGCCTCACCCCAAGTCGAGGCGCAGTACGGTATCTGCCTCGCCCCAAGGCGAGGGGCCCTTTCGGCCCGGCTCCCGCCGCTCGAACGGCGCGCGCGGCCTTCAGGTCCCCGTCGGCCGAGGCGCCGTCGCGTTCATCGCCGCGCCGATCGCCTTGGCGAGATCTGCCGCCGAATACGGCTTGTGTACGCAGCCGACGGCTCCCGCCTCGAGCATCTCCTGGACGGCGAGATCGGGCCCGTAGCCAGTCGTCGCCACGACGCGCGTGTTGGGGGCGATCTCCCGGAGCTTGCGCAGGCAGTCGAGGCCGGTCATTGACGGCATCATCAGGTCGAGCAGGACCACGTCGATTTGCTGCCAGTGGCGCGAGAAGTGCTTGAGCGCCTCCTGAGGATCGAGGAAGGCCTCGACCTGGTAGCCGCGCGCCGTCAGCAGGCCGCGCGTGGTCCTCAGCACGAGCTCCTCGTCGTCGATGATCAGCACCCGCCCGCCTCCCGCGGCCGGGCGCTCGGCGGCCGGGGCCACTGCGGGAGCCTCGACGCGCGGCAGCAGAGCTTCGAAGGTCGAGCCGCGCCCGACCTCGGTCGTCACCCGGATAGCCCCACGGTGGTTGCGCACGATGCCGTAGACCATCGCCAGGCCCATCCCGGTGCCTTGGCCGGGCGGCTTGGTCGTGAAGAACGGCTCGAACAGCTTATCGCGCACCTCTTTCGAGATTCCCGTCCCCGTGTCGCGCACCGCCAGGGCCACGTACTCGCCCGCGGGCAGGTCCGGGTCGCCGGCGCCGACGGTCTTCGGCAGCGCCGCCACGGTCAGCTCGCCACCCGAAGGCATCGCGTCGCGGGCGTTGACGGCGAGGTTGAGCACGACCTGCTGGATCTGGGCGGGGTCGCCGTTCAGGAACAGGCCCCTCTCGGCCTCGCAGCGGATGGTGATGCGCTTGTCCACGGTGCGGGCGAGCAGCGCGCAGACCTCCTCGACCAGGCTCGCGGCGTCGATGGAGGCCTCCTGCAGGCGGCCCTGCTGCGCGAAGCCGAGAAGCTGCCGCGTCAGCCCCGCGGCGCGCAAGCCGGCCCGCTCGATGACGTCGGCCGAAGACCAGGCGCTGTCCTCCAGGGCAGCGCCCCGCTTGATCTCGCCGGCGCAGGCGACGATGGCGGTCAGCATGTTGTTGAAGTCGTGCGCCACCCCGCCGGCGAGCGTGCCGAGCGCCTCCATCTTGTGCAGGTGGAAGGCCTGTTCGCGCTGGCGCGTCAGCCGAAGCTCGAGCACCCGGATCCGGTCGGCGAGCGCGAAGGAGAGCAGCACCATCTCCGCCGTCCCGAGGACGGCGAAGGCGTAGATGGTGACGTGGGTGCTCGGGATCAGGCCGAAGGAGCCGAGGCTGTTGGCGGCGAGCGCGATGAGCAGGAGGCTCCACGCCACCAGGTAGTAGCGCGCCGGCGTGAAGCCGCGGCGAAGGCAGGCGATGCCGGCGGCGATTCCGGCAAACGGCGTGGTCGCGAGGAGGGCCGCGCCGAGCACGATGCCCCAGTGATGGGAGAAGGGCGCTACCGCGACGGCGGCCAGCGAGCCGATCGAGAAGGCGCGGAGCATCCGGTGCGCCCAGGGTGCCCGCTCGCGCGTGCCCAAGAAGCTCGACGCGAATCCGCTCGCGAAGAAGGCTGCGACGGCGATGACGGCCGGGTGGACGAGGTTGTCGAGCTGCGGCCAGCGAGGCCAGAGGTACTCGGTGGCAACGCCGAAGAGCATCGCGGTCGCCAGCCCGAAGGAGGCGATGTACAGGACGTACCAGAGGTAGCTGCGGTCGCGCAGGGTGACGAACAGAAACAGGTTGTAGAGCCCGAGCGCCACGAAGCAGCCGCCCAGGAGCCCGGCCAGCAGGCGCCAGCTCGACTGCGACTTGAGGAAGCCGAGCGGCGACCAGAGGGTCAGCGGCAGCCACAGCATGCCCTCGGTCTGCACGCGCAGAAAAAGCCTCTGGCGCTCGCCGGCTGCGAGCTCGAGCGGGAAGACGAAGCTCGAGGCGGGAACGCGGCGGCTTGCGTACGGCAGCAGATCGCCCGAGCGCTCCACCGAGAGGGTGCCGCCGTGCCCAGGCCGGTAGAGATCAACGTGGTCGAGCTGGGGGTAGCCGACCTCGAGGAGCCACCGCTCGGCGCTCTCCGAGCGGTTCTCCACCTCCATGCGCACCCACCAGGCCGAGCGCGACGCGCCCATGGCCGGCGCGTCGGCGTCGCTGCGTCGCCACCGGCTCTCGGCGACCTCGCCGCCTGCGACCTCATCGATGGTCAGCGCCCGGGTCGGGTCCTCGAGGAGCTCGAAGTGGCCGCCCAGCTTGTGCTGCGAGTGACCCGGATCGAGGCTCGCCGGCGAGACGGCGAGGACGAGCATCGGGGCGAGCGCACATAGGGCTGAGGTCATCGGTCTTACTCGAGCCCGGCACCTTCGCGCCGGAAGTGTTTAGCACTGTATCTCGACATTGCTACCGGCCGCACACTCGCGGTGAGGCCCGGGCGCCGCCCGCCCGCCGGTTCTCGAGCGGAAGAGGCCGTGCGGCGGGCGCGCGAGGGCGCAGGCTGCAGGGTCGACTTCCCCTGTTTTTCCGTCGAATATTGCGCCCGTGAGGCGAGTGCCCCCGACAGCTCTGTGCGTGTTCGTCCTGGCGAGCGTGGCCGCGGCCGGCGCGCGCGCCGAGGTGCCGGGCATCTATCGGGAGGCGCTCCCGACGCCGGACGGCGTCCGGGCGACCCTCTACCACTACCTGCCCGAGCCCGGTCTCGGCCAGCGGCCGGCGCTGCTGCTCCTGCCCGACGTGGGCACGACGCGGCGGGCCTATGACTTCGATAGCCGCGGGCTCGCCCGCTACCTCGCCTGGTACGGCGTCGAGGTCTTCGTGCTCGAGTATCGCGGGTCGGGTGCCTCGGACTGGCCCGCGGACTACGGCTTCGAGACCTTGCTCGAGAACGACTGCGAGGCGGCCTTCGCCCGCGCGCTCGCCGGGCGCGCGAGGATCTACGTCGGCGGCTGGGGCCTCGGCGGGACGCTCGCGGGCCTGCTCGCGAGCCGCCACGCCGCGCAGGTCGCCGGGTTCATCGGCCTGCAGGCGGCCGCACGCTCGATCTGCCCAACCGCCCGATCGCCGAGGTCGTCTCCCGGCTCGGGCGCCTGCCGTCGAAGCTCGATCTGCGGCTCGTCTCGCGGCGGCCGCTGTTCGGGGACCGCTCGTGGTTCGAGGTGATGGTCGCCAACGACGAGGGGCTCGCTGGCGCGCCGTTGCGCGCGATGCGCCTCTCCATCCTGGCGCCGCTGCCCCGCGCGCTGCTCGAGGACCTGCTCAGGTTCGCGCGCGAGAGGCGCATCATCGTCGGGGGCGAGGACGTGCGAGAGAGCATCGCGCGCTTCCGCGGCCGCAGCCTGCTTGTCATCGCGCCGCGCGACAACTGGATCCACCCGGAGTTCGCCGCGCCGCTCGTCGATATCCTCGGCCGCGAGCGCGTCGAGGTCCGGGTCCTCAATCCGCTCGAAGGCGCCCACCTCGAATACGGGCACCTCGGGATGCTGCTCGGCTCGGAGGCCCCGCGCGATGTCTGGGCGCCCATCTTCGGCTTCGTCAAGGGGGGCTCGTGAGCTGCGCCCGGTCCACGCACCGACTGCGCGCGCTGCTCGCCGCCCTGGCGCTCGGCCTGGGATCCGGCTGTGTGCTCGGGAGGCTCTACCACGAGCCGCTGCCACCCGAGGCCGAGATCTTCGAGGCGACGACCGCCGACGGCTGGCGGATAGGGATCATCCACTACCCCCCCGAGCAGCCGCCGCGGCCTGCCGGTGTTAGCCTCGCCCGCTGGCTCGCAGCGCGCGGGCGCGACGTCTACCTGCTCAACCTGCGGGGGACGCGCTACTCGGATCAGCCCGATCCGAAGGCCGGGCGCTCGCTGAGCTACAGCGCCGACACCTACGTCTTGCAGGACATGCCGGCGGCTATCGAGGCGATCCGCCAGCGGACCGGGGCGCCGAAGGTGGACCTCATCGGCCACCGCATGGGCGGACACCTCGCCTACATCTACGTCGCCGCGCGGCCCGAGGACGTGAACGCAGTGGTCACCCTCGGCGCCTCGGTCTACTTCCACGGGGTCGGCAAGGTCGAGCGCGAGTCGGGCAAGTCGATCGCGCGGCTGGGCACCTCGCTCGGCCCGACGGTGCCGGCCCCGGAGATCGCCCACACCTTCGCGCCCCTGCACGGCGAGATCGAGGGCCCGATAGAGCGCGTGGGCCGCAACGCGCAGAACGTCAGCGCGAGGACCTGGAAGCGCTTCATGGCCACCGGGGTCGACTACTGCTCGCGCGACGTGATCGCCCAGCTCGACCTGTGGATCTCGCAGAACCGGATGTCCTCGGCCGACGGGAAGATCGACTACACCGAGCGCCTGCGCAGCGTGCGCGCTCCGGTGCTCGTCATCGCCGCCAAGCTCGACAAGATCGCCCCGGTCGCCTCGGTGAAGGCGGGCTACGAGCTGCTCGGCGGACCGAAGGAGTTCTTCATCGCCGGCCAGGAGAACGGCTTCCGCTTCGACTACGCCAACGGGGACCTGGTGATGGCCGACCGGGCAAAGCTCGAGGTCTGGCCCGAGATCCTGCGCTTCTTCGAGGCGCACACGCCCGCGAACCTCGAGGTCGCGGGCGCCGCGCAGACCTCGGTCGCGCGCTGAGCCTGCGGCGGCCCGGTTCACCGGCCCCCACGCGGCGCGCTCGGGCGGTCACCTGACAACGCGAGGCTTCCGCCGGTACTATCCGGGGATGCTCGCCGCCCTGCTCGCTCGACTGGAGATCGATCGCTCCGATGAGCTGCCATGGGAGGTGCTCTTCGGCGAGCCGCAGCCGCGCCACGTGCTCTCGATGGCCGGGCTGCGGCCCTCGATTCTTGCCGACCTCGAAGAGCGCGGCTGTCTGGTCGGCACCGTGCCGTGCGCGGCCGGGTTGCTCTTCGCGCTGCGGCGCGACTTCGACGCGGTCGTCGTGCGCCCCGACGTCGAGGACGGGCTGGGGCTGGTGCTCGTTCGGGCGCTCAAGCTGGGCGCGAGCGTCCCCGGGCTGAGCGAGAGGTTCCTCGAGCCGCTGCGCCGGCGGGTCGCGCACGTGCCGTTCTGGATTACGCCGTTCCCCGACTGCGACGACTACGGGCTGGTGCTCTCCGGCGCCGGCGTGATGCTCAGACGCCAGGCCGATGCGCCGATGGTCGAGTCGATCTGCAGGCTGAAGGCCATGCTGCGCGCGCCTGCCGCGGAGGCGTAGGCCCAAAGACAGCGCCGGGAGCCTCATCAGCCCTTGGAGCGGGCTGCGGAGGCCCCCAACGCCGAGGAATTGCCGCAGGAGCGGCCCGTTGAAGCGCTACTTGCCCGAAGGCGGCACGCACGCCTTCTGAGTGCCCTCCTCGACGCGCGTGATGCTGCTCGAGCAGTTCGACTCGACCTCGGCGGTGCGGTTGGCGTTGCAGTCGGCCTTATCGGCGCAGACGCGGAAGCAGTAGTTCTTCGCGTCCTCGTGCGTCACGCAGATTGAGCTCTCGGGGCAGTCCGCGTTCGCCTTGCAGCCCGCAAGGCCGCAGTAGCCGCCCTTGAACGCGGTCAGGCAGCTCAGGGGCTTGTCCTCGTCGCCGCTGTCGCACTGGTCGTTGCTCGTGCACTCGGCACCTACGCCCAGGGCGTCGGCGTCGTTGCCGCATCCAGCGTTTGCGAACAGCGCCGCGGTCGCCAATGCCACTGCAATTGTAAGCCTCTTCATCGGAGTCTCTCAGGTCTGGTTGGCGCAAATGCAGTGCGCTCTGCGGATTGTCTGCGCGAAGCGGTCAGGAGCTCAAGCGCCAGCTCGCGCTCCCTCTCGAAGCGGAGCGCGAGCCGCCGTGCAGCCTAGCGCTTCACGTGCAGGTCCACCGTGCCTGACTCGGCCCGCACCTCCGGCTGGTAATAGAGGTAGGCGAGCGAGGCTGGCGCCTTCGCCTTGACCGGGTAGCGCGCCTTGAGCTTGTAGGCGAACTCGCTCGGGCGGTTCGGCTCGAGGTGATCGACGTAGAGCAGCAGCTCCTTCCCGGTGATCGTGAACTTGCCCACCTTGCCCTCGGCGACGAGCTTGCCGACCGACGAGGCTTCAACCTCGAAGCCCGGCGGGATGCCCAGGGCGAGCAACACCATCCCGGAGGGCCCGCGCTGCTTCCAGGTCGCGCGGGCGCGGGCGGTGATGGTGTCGTCGGGGGCGAGCGTGACGCGGTCGTAGTCGACGCTCAGCACCAGGCTCTCCTCCTTGCGAGGCTTGGGCACCCAGGCCAGGGTGACGAGCTGGTACTGCGCCCGCGCCTTGCCGGTCATCGCCAGCTCGAGCTCAAGCGGCTTGCCCGGCTTGGCGAAACGCGTCAGGTCGAAGGTGCGCACGAGGTCCGAGCTCTCGGGGCGGATCTCGATCGTCTCGACGGTCTCGCTCGCGAAGCGCACCTGCACCTCGGCGTTCGCCTCGGCGTCCTGGCGGGTGGCGCTCGAGCGCAGCAGCGTGCGCAGCGCGAGGACGGTCGCCTGCGTCGATCCCCAGCCGCCGAGCGGATCGCGCCGGGAGAGCAGCCAGTCGAGCATCGCGCCCGTCCTGTCGCTCGCCGCTGCACGCGTCAGCGCGAGGGTGGCGAGCGAGGTCGCCTCGACGTCCGCCGAGCTGCCCGCCGAGTAGACCGCGGTGCGCCCGCCGGCCGGGAACCAGACCTTGCCGTCATGCTCCCGGGCCTTGGCCACGATGCGCTCGAGGACGCTCGAAGCCATGCGGTCCCGCCCGCCGGCGAGCAGCGCGTTGGCGACGAGCGACAGGGTGTAGGGGTCCTCGGTCTCGCTCGCGCGCGAGGCCAGGTACGACAGCGCGCGATCGGTCGCGTCGCCGCGGTAGCCCGACTCGAGCAGCGCCCAGGCGATGTACGCCGTGGTCCCGTAGCGCCCGGAGAGCTCGTCGCGATAGAGCCCGTCGCGCAGCGAGCTGCGGTCCGGCTCCCAGGTGCCGTCGTACTTCTGCTTCGAGAGCAGCCACTCCTGCGTGCGGCGGATGACCGCGGGGTCGACGTCGTAGACCTTGGCCATGTCGGCGAACTCGAGCAGGCCGTAGGCGGTGAGGACCTGGTTGGCCGGCTCGCGCCCGAACCACTCGAAGCCGCCTCCGCGCACTTCGTACGACAGCAGGCGCTGGTAGCCCTGCTGGATGTACTCGATGGCCTTGGCCTCGATGTCCGGCTTGGCCTGGCCGCTGCGGCGCAGGTAGTCGAGCACGAGGACGTTCGGGTAGGTCGCCGACGAGGTCTGCTCGAAGCAGCCGTACGGCTTGCGGAAGACGCCCTCGATGCCCTCGAGCACCGCGGAGAAGACGCCCGGGTACAGGCGCAGCAGCACCTTCTCGCTGCCGCGGATGGCGCCCTGCGGAAGCCGGCCGCGCACG
>JBMNNX010000134.1:0-17251 GCA_050942745.1 Myxococcales bacterium | reverse complement strand
GTCTGCGCGGCGAGCACGCCGCCGACCGCCTCCTCGACGCGCACGCCGTCGGGCCGCACCTCGACGTCGCGGCGGATGGCGTCCTGCAGCTTCCCGCCGAAGGCCCAGACGGTGATGGTCTTCTTGCCGAAGTCAGTCGCGCGCAGGCGCAGCGGCACCCCGCGCACCTCCTGCGGCTCGAGCACCAGGTCCTGGACCACGGGCGTCATCGCCGTGAACCAGTCGGCCTTTTCGACCTCGAGGCGCACCTTCTGCGGCTCGTCGAGGTAGTTGTGCACGGCGATGGGGACCTCGACCTCGTCGCCGACCGTGAGCGCCACCGGCAGGTCGATGTCGACGAAGAAGTCCTGGAAGACGCGCAGCGCACCCTGGCCGACGCCAAGCCGCCCGTCGGCCGCGCTCGCGTTGGCCGAGACGCGCCAGCTCGTGATCGAGTCGGCGACCGGGAAGCTGAGGGTCGCGGTGCCGTCGGCGCCGGTGATCACGCCGGGCGACCAGAACATCGTCTCCGGGAACCAGGAGCGCACCCGGACCTGCGACTTGTCGGTCTTGGGCTGGGCGAGCTTGGCGCCTCCCTTGGGCGCCTGCGCGGGCTCTGCCTGCGCCTCTTGGCTGTCGGCATACCCCTCGCCGAATCTGCCGGGCCATGTCGCCTCGTCGCGCAGCCCGGGGCTTCCGGCGAGCGCCCCGGCGCCGAAGTTGTTGATGGTCCGCTTCAGGGCGCGGGTGGGCGAGGGCCTCCGCAGCCCGGGTTGCGCGCCGCCGAGCACGTTGGCGCTCGTCGCCACCAGGGCGCGCAGGTTGTGGGAGAACACGAGGAGGAAGGCTCCCGACACAAGCACGGCGGTGACGACCACGCCGACGACCACCGCCGGCTCCTTTCGCAGCAGCCAGACGAACAGCTCGACGAAGAGGGTGAGGGCGAACGGCACGAGGCCGAGGATCACCGCGAGCAGCTCGTGAGCGCCGCTGAGCTTGGCGGCGATGCCCAGGCCGCCGCCGAGCAGCAGCGCGGCGACGCGCCACCAGCGGCGGGCGAAGAAGCGGCGGAAGAGCTGCTCGAACAGGAAGCGCAGCGCGCCTTCGACGAGCACGCCGAGGAAGAGGAGGCCCAAGCCCCAGCTTGTCTTCGACGCGCGCGACTTGACGTGGAGCAGCGAGGCGCGGCGCGTGTGCAGCTCGCGGGGGCTCGTCTCGGCGACCCGGTGGATCTCGGAGGGACGAGGCTGCGAGAAGAGGAGCGCGGCGGCGCGGTCGCGCGAGCGCCCCTCGGCGACGACGCGCGCCGGGTCGAGC
Organism: Myxococcales bacterium; assembly: GCA_050942745.1. Lineage (GTDB taxonomy): Bacteria > Myxococcota > Myxococcia > Myxococcales > UBA5297 > UBA10939. The sequence goes on along the minus strand of JBMNNX010000134.1, from coordinate 15,955 downwards.
TCGAAGCGCGGCTTGGCGAGCTCCTCGGCGAGCAGGAAGTAGGCCTTGAGCAGCGCGGGCTCCTTTGCGACGAGCGCGAAGACGCTCTCGTCGACGACCGAGAGGCCCACGTTGGCGACCGCGGGCTTGCCGTCGTCGCCGGTGACCCGGACGGTGAGCTTCGCCTCCTTGCCCGGCCGATAGGTCTCGGCGTCGCCGCTGATGGCGATCTGCAGCGCGCGCGGCTCGCCGACGAAGAGCGTCTTTCGCGAGCGCTTGATGTCTTTGCCCGGCACGTAGGCGTACAGGCTCACCGTGCCCGCGGCCTCCGCGGGGAGGTCGACCGCGAAGCTGCCCTTGCCGCCGGCGAGCGCGACGGTGTGCGTGGCGATGGTGATCCCGTCGTGGACCACGTCGAGGAAGGCGACGCCCGCGGGCGAGCTCGCCCGGATCTCGCCGGCGACCGTCTCGCCGGCGGTGTAGATCGTCCGCTCGGTACGCACGACCGCCGGCAGCGGCTCGACCGAGACCTCCACCGCGCGCTCGACGGTCGAGCCGTCGGTCGCGCGCACGACGATGGCGACGTCGCGGCGGCCCGAGCGCGGCACGAAGGTGAGCTCGGCGATGCCGTCCTCGCCGGTCACCGCCAGCGGCACGCCATCGACCATCGGCAGCTTCACCGTGGCGCCCGGCACCGGCTCACCGTCGGGCCGGGCGACCAGGACGAACAGGCGGCTCTCGATGCCCTCGGCGAGCGAGCCGCCTTCGGCGACGGCGGTCACGCTCATCGGCTCCTCGGCGACGGTGAGCGCGTGGTGCTTCTCGACCCGCTGGCCGGCCGCGTCGCGGATCTCGAAGGCGAGGTCGACGGCCGCCGAGCCGTTGCTGAGCGTCATGCCCGGCAGCGCCCGCGGCAGGGCGAGCTCGAAGCCCCACACGCCTTGATCGTCGGCCTTGCCCTCGGCCTCGGCGACCGGGCGGAACTTGTCGACGAAGACCCCGGCGGTCAGCTTCGCCTTGGCGCCGGCGACCGGCTTGCCGAAGAAGTAGCGCGTCTCGACCCGGCCCGAGACGACATCGCCGGGCCGGTACCAGGGCCGGTCGGTGGTCACCTTCACCGCGAACTTGGGCAGCGTGTAGCGCGAGACGCTCAGGTCGAGCGCGCTGCGGGCGCCGCCGACCTCGGCCTCGACGCGCCAGGTGCCGAGGACGATCTCGTCGGCGAGCGCGAAGTCGAGGCTGGCGACGCCGAAGCGGTCGAGCTTCGCCGTCTGGCGGCCGACCTTGTTGCCCTTGGCGTCGACGACCGTGAAGGTGAGCGGCAGGCCGTCGGGAGGCCGGTTGGTGCCCGCCTCGCGCGCGAGGGCGCGTACGTGGATCGTCTGGCCCGGCTGATAGGTGGGCTTGTCCGAGGAGAGCAGGACCCGGTAGCGGCGCTGCAGCGTGATGGGCTGGGTGAAGGAGGTCTCCTCGCCGTCCTTGGAGGCGTGGACGACCAGCGTGTAGCCGCCCTCGGGCAGGTCGGGCAGCCGCTTGCCGGCGCTGACGGTGCCCCAGCGGTCGGAGGGGCCTTCGTAGATGACCGTGTCCCTCCCGTCGGCCCCGCGCAGCAGGATGCGCAGCTTCGCGCCTTCGATGGGCGCGTGGCTGTCGACATCGAACACCTGCGCGCGCAAGGTCGCCAGGGCGCCGGGGCTGAGGGTGTGCTGGCCGTCGATCGACGCGGCGAGCGCGACGCGTCGCTGGTGCACGCTCCAGCCCCAGGCCGCGACGCCGACGAGCAGGCACGCGGCGATGGCCTTGATGGCCAGCCGCACCGGCGAGCGCCTCGCCGGCTTCGCCGCGGCGCGCGGCGCGCGGACCACGGGCATGTCGAGCGTCGGCACGCGCGCCAGCTCGGTGCCCACCCGCTGCATGGCCTTGGCGCTCAGGTCGGCCGGCGGGTCCTCGTCCGGCCAAGAGAGCTGGTCGGGGACCGACCTCTCGAGCCGCGCGAGCTTGGCGCGGCAGGCCGCGCAGTCCCGGAGGTGATCGTCGACCTCGGCGCGTTCGCCCGGCTCGAGCGTGTCGAAGTGGTAGTCGAGCAGGAGCAGCGAGCAGTCCTTGCAGTTCACGACGCCACCTCCATCGCCGCGGCCGCCTCGTCGCCGTCGTGGACGAGGACGGTGCGCAGCTTCTCCAGGGCCGCGTGCATGCGGCTCTTCACCGTTCCGAGCGGGATGCCAAGCGTTTCGGATATCTCGGAGTAAGACAGGCCTTGATAGAGGTGGAGGACTACCACCTCGCGCGGCAGGTCGGGCAGTGCGGTCACCGCGCGGCGCACGCGGGCGCGCTGCTGCTCCCAGCTCGCCTGGTCCTCGGGGTCCGGCGGCTCGTCGGCCGCCGAGTCGAGCCCGAGCTCGATCTCGAGGGCGAGGGCGCGCTTGAAGCCGGGCTTGCGCAGCTCGTCGCGCACCAGGTGCACGGCGATGCGGTAGATCCAGGCGCGGAAGCTGGCGCCGGGCATGTCGGGGTCGAACGAGCTCAGGCCGCGGAAGCAGCGCAGGAACGTCTCCTGGAAGTACTCCTCGGCCAGCGAGCCGTTGCGCAGCGAGCGCAGGAAGAAGTTGTAGAGCGGGCGCTTGTAGCGTTCGACGAGCTGCTCGAAAGCGATGTGCCCGGAGACCAGGCGCGCCTGGCGGACGAGATCGAGGTCGTGAGGTTCGAGGTCCATGAGGCCCTCCGCTGCAAAGAACGCAGCGAGGGGCCTGGCGGTTCGCCCGACGACCCTCGCTCAAGCGAGACTATCGCACGGGCGAGCCCGGGGCGCCTGCCCAACAGGTCGCTGGCCAACAGTGCCGCACGCAAGGGGAAGCGGGCGGCGCTCCCGCACTCAAGACTCAGAACTCACTACTCACAACTCCCCTCAGAACCTCGCCGCGAGCACGAGCTGCGCCCCGCGGCCGTCGGGGGTCGGCGCCGGCGCGGTCAGCAGATCGGCGCCGACCAGCAGCGCGCCGGTGACGAAGAGCGCCCCTCCGGCGATAGCCATGCCGACGCCGATGTCGCCGAGCAGCGGGCGCACCTGCCAGTTGCGCGATGTGAGGCGCGAGCCGAGGTACACGGCGCCGCCGAGCCCGGCGAGCCCGGCGCCCGAACCCATGCCGGCGATCCCCAAGAGCTGGAGGCGGCGCTCGCTGCGGCGGTGCTCGAAGAACTGCTCGCGCTCGGGCAGGGCGAGCTCGGGGTGGGAGCGCAGCTCGCCGCAGTCGCCCGCGGGCTCGCCGTAGGGATGGGCAAAGAGCCTGTCGGCGCCGCCGTCCCTGCAGCCTGCGTGCGCCTGCACGGGGAGCGCGACTGCGAGCGCGGCGAGGGCTGCGACGAGCAGGGGACGGGCCATGAGTCCTCCTCCAAGGATGCGCCGAGCCTAGGGGCCGGCCTGGGCCCGGGTCAACTATCGGACGCGCGAATCAGGAGGAGGCGCGAAGCGTTCACCGGTGGGCGTCCTTGCGCGCGGGTGTCGCCTGTGCTACCCAAGGCCGCTCTTCGGCCGGGCCTTCGGCCGAAGGGAAACGAGATCAGGCAGTAAATACACACACTTCCTGATTGGCGTCTCGAAGGTGCGCAACGCAGGCCGGCAGGTGCCGGTTCGAGCGTGGCCGGACAGGTCGGCCGCAGCGTCCGAGAGCGCCAAGGTGACGGAAGTGGCGGAGAAAACCATGGTCGATCAGCAGACTACCCCTGAGACCCCCGTGGCTGAGACCCCCGTCGTGCAGCAGCCCGAGGCTGCGGCGCCCCAGGCGACCCCGCAGCAGCCGGCGGCGACGGGCATCATCAGCATGCGCCAGCTCCTCGAGGCCGGCGTGCACTTTGGCCACCAGACCCGCCGCTGGAACCCGAAGATGAAGCCATACATCTTCGGCGCCCGCAACGGCATCTACATCATCGACCTGCAGAAGACGGTCGGCCTGTTTCGCAAGGCCTACAGCTTCCTGTCGGAGACGGTCGCCCGCGGCGGCTCGGTGCTGTTCGTCGGCACCAAGAAGCAGGCCCAGGATGTCATCGCCGAGGAGGCGGCGCGCGCCAACCAGTTCTACGTCAACAACCGCTGGCTGGGCGGGACGCTGACCAACTTCCGGACCATCAAGCAGGGCATCGACCGCTACAAGACCCTCGAGCGCATGCAGCAGGACGGCACCTACGAGCGGCTGCCGAAGAAGGAAGTCGCCGCGCTCGAGCGCGAGCGCGAGAAGCTCGAGAGGAACCTCGGCGGCATCAAGGAGATGTCTCGCCTGCCCGGCGCGCTCTTCGTGATCGACCCGAAGAAGGAGCACATCGCGATCCACGAGGCGAACCGCCTCGGCATCCCGGTCATCGCGGTGGTCGACACCAACTGCGACCCTGATGGCATCGACTACGTCATCCCCGGCAACGACGACGCCATCCGCGCGATCAAGCTGTTCGCCGGCAAGATGGCCGACGCGGCCATCGAGGGCATCGCGCGCCGTTCGGCCTACGTCACCGAGAAGGGCGAGGAGGGTGCCGAGCGCGAGGAGCGCGAGGCGAGGCCGGAGCGGCGCGAGCGGCGCGGCGGCCGTGGCGAGCGGCGTGGCGAGCGCGGCGAGCGCGGCGAGCGGCGGGCTGGCCCGCAGGTCGAGGTGGTCCGCAAGCCCGAGGCCGAGGCGAGCCCCCAGGCCGGCGAGGCGGGTGAGGCCGGGACGTCCGAGGCTGGCGAGTAGGAGCCGTCCCGCTCGCTGACGAGCATCGGGCGCCGGCGGTACTTGCCGGCGCCCGCGTTTTGAATTCAGTGATCCGATTGGAGGCGGGATGCCCGCACCGGTTAGGTGCAGCGGAGTCCTCGCCCGTGGAAAGGAAAGAACCGATGGCAGAGGTGACTGCGGACAAGGTCAAGGAGCTTCGCGAGAAGACCGGCGCGGGGATGATGGACTGCAAGAAGGCGCTCCAGGCCAACGAGGGCGACATCGCCAAGTCGATCGAGTGGCTGCGCCAGAAGGGCCTCGCCAAGGCCGCGACCAAGGCCGGCCGCGCGGCCGCCGAGGGTGCCGTCGGCAGCTACATCCACATGGGCGGCAAGATCGGCGTGCTCGTCGAGGTCAACTGCGAGACCGACTTCGTGGCCCGCACCGACGACTTCCAGCAGCTCGTCAAGGACGTCGCGATGCAGATCGCGGCGCTCAGCCCCAAGTACGTGCGCCGTGAAGAGGTGCCCGCGGAGGAGATCGAGAAGGAGAAGGAGATCTACCGCGCGCAGCTCAAGGAGTCCGGCAAGCCCGAGAAGGCCTGGGACAAGATCACCGAGGGCAAGCTCGACAAGTACTTCAGCGAGGTCTGCCTGCTCGAGCAGCCGTTCGCCAAGGACCAGAACAAGACCGTCAAGCAGATGATCGACGAGGCGATCGCCAAGACCGGCGAGAACATCCAGGTGCGTCGCTTCGCTCGCTTCCAGCTTGGCGAGGGCCTCGAGCGCAAGAAGGACGATCTCGCGACCGAGATCGCCAAGATGGCGCAGGAGTAGGCGCGCGCCGAAGCAAGGCAGTCAAGGTGGCGGGCGGCTCCTCACCGGGCCGCCCGTTGCCGTTGGGTGGTCGCGAGAGCGCTGGCGGCACAGTACGCGCTCTCGGGCGCGAGCGCTGCCGAGGTCTCGAGGGCGCGACGGAGAGCCTCCAGGCTCACTGATTCCCGCGGAGCCGGCGACCGCGCTCGGGCCGAGCGGTTCGCGCTCGGCTGTCCGAGTGAAGCTTCTGCCAGGCGGGAGGCGACGAGCGCCGGTCTCGGCCGGCGGCGGAGGCCCGCCCGGCGCCTCTGCCCTTCGCTCAGGAGCGAAGAGTGCGAAAGAGCGTCTTGGCGAGCACCATCAACGCGCGAGCCCGCTGGCTGAAGGGGTCTCGGCCGCTCGGGTCGGCGGCGATGGCGCGCTCGAGATCGCCGAGGGCCGCGTCGGGCTGGCCGCGGCGCAGGCGAATCTCGCTGCGGCCTACGAGCGCGGCGAGGTCGCGCGGATCGAGCGCGAGCGCGGCCTCGTAGAGCGCCAGGGCGCGGGCATCGTCGCCCTGCGCCAGGTAGATGGCCCCGAGCATCGTGTAGGCGAAAGCCTCTTCGGGCTCGCAGGCGACGATGTTCTCGAAGACGAGCTGTGCCTCGCGCACCCGGCCGCTGGCGAAGAGGGCGTGCCCGAAGAGCGCGCGGTCGGCGAGCGAGCTGTCGCGCTGGGGCCGCGCCGAGAGCCCCTGCAGCCTGCGCCGGTGGTACTCGAGCGCCTCTTCGCAGCTCGAGCTGCCGTCCTGGGGCGTGGGACGGCCTGCCGCCACAGGATCGGGTTTGTGGTCCCTGGCCGCGCGGGCGGCGCCGGCCGGCGGGGTCTCCCGAGGCGTCGCCAGAGGCTCGAAGTCTGTCGGAGGGGGCGGGTGGCGCGCCGTGGCGCTGCGCCGCTTGGCCGAAGGACGAGAGGGCGGCGTCGTCCGCCGATCGCGCCCAGCCCGATTCCGGGCGGGCCGCTGCGAGGAGCGCTTCTCGGGCAGCGCGCTCGTGCGGATGGTCGGAGCCGCCGATTCCGGAAGCTCGCCCGGGCCGAAAGCGGCGAAAGGATCGGCCTCGGGACCCGGGAGCGTGATGTCGATGCCCGGCCGCGTTTCGAGCTCTTCGATGGTGGGCGCCGGCTTGGGCTTCTTCTCGAAGTAGTAGATGCGCACCCGCGCCGGGGGCTTTTCGCGGCCCCTGCCGTCAGTCATCGACCGTCCCCTTGCGGCCAAAGGGACGGCCGACCGTGTGAGCGAAGGGTATGGCCAAGTGCGACGAGGTCATACCTGCATTTTCGTAGGCGCCTCCGAAAAGGTGCGCCTCGGGCCGATCACTTTCGCGCGGGCTTGTTCGCAGCGCTCTTGTTCGCTTTGGGCAGCACGTTTTCGGCGAGCCCGCGCTTTTCGAGCGTCTCAAGGGCGGCAGCGGCCAGGGCGCGGGCGCGCAGCGACAGCGGGTCCTTGTTCTCCGGGTCTAGATCGACCGCGCGCTTGAAGTCCTCGGCGGCATCGACCAGCAGGCCCTTGCGCAGCCGCACTTCTCCGCGGTTGACGAGCGCCGCGGTGTCCTTGTCGTTGAGCTTGAGCGCCTTGTCGAACTGCTCGAGCGCCTCGTCGAGCTGCTCCTGGGCGAGGTAGACGGCGCCGATGGCGGTGCGGTAGTACGACTCGGTCGGATCGAGGGCGCTCAGGCCCTCGAAGATCACCTTCGCCTCGCGGTAGCGGCCCTGCTCGTACATCGAGAAGCCGGTGATGGCCATCTCCATCATCTCGGGGCCGCTGAGGCCGTCGAGCTCGGCGAGGGTCATCTCTCCCTGGAGGAACTGCTTGATCCGGTCCTCGGTGTAGAGGATTTCCTTCCAGCGCTTGTTTGCCGGCTTGCCCTCGGGCTTGCCCTTGTTGGTGTTCGGCTGAGACATCGGTCTACTCCGTGCTCGAGGGGCCACTCGGTCTGACGCCCGCCCCGGGGTTTTTGGCGACAGACTCTACTACGACCGCAAAGGCCAGCAAAACTGCCGGAAATGGGCGCAGATAGACCGCGGGCGCGACCCCTGAGGTGGAGCCGCGCCCGCGAGAACCGTCAAGCTCCGATAACGGCTAGCGGATGTTGTTGATGATCTGCTTGCGGGTCTCGTGCTCCATCTGCATCAGGTTGGTCAGCAGCGTGTACATGGCGCTGCGGGCCTGCATGAGCTCCTGGATCTCGAACATCTTCTTCTGGTCCTTGCCGTCCCAGGAGGCGATCATCTGGCTGATGTCCGAGCTGAGCGAGGTGACCTTGGCGCCGAGCGAGCCGATGGCGCCGCTGAGGCTGTCGCCGCCGAAGACCGCGCTGGTGCTGGTGCTGGTGCTGGTCGCGCCGCCGCCGATCTCGGGCTCGTATTCGGGCTCCTCGACCGCCTCGACCTCCTCGGCCTGCGACGGGGCCACGGTCTTGGGCGCGCCGCCGACCTCCGGCTCGTACTCCGCGATGCGCTCGGGCAGCTTGGGCATGTCGACCTCGCCCAGGCCCGGGACCTCGCGCTTGCCGGTGAGCATGCGGGCGACGACCGCCGGATCGAGGCCGATGTTCTGGAGCTTCTCACCGAGCTTGCCCAAAAGCTTCTCGGCGAGCGCCTCGACCGGGTTCTTCAGGCGGATGTCGAAGGGGCCGACCTTGTAGTGCAGCTCCTTGACGAACAGGCTCTGGCCGTCCTTCGCCGGGGTGAACATGTCCCCGACGACTCCCTTGAGGATCTCAACGCCCTTGGCGATGTCGAGCTTGGGGAGGTTGAGCTTCGGGAGCTTGATTTCGGGAAGCTTGAATCCGCCGATGCTGAATCCCATGGTCTTCTCCTTATGTGTTGCCGGGTTGAGGGTGCTGCGTGGCCTGCTGGGGTCTGCTTGATTTATCGCCTCGGGGCCGAGGCAAGTTGCGTCTCTTCGCAAACTACCTAAGGCGCAGGGCGCCAAGTAGCGATTCTGCCTTGGTTTTCAGCCGTTCGTCGCCCTCGCATCGGGCGGCGCGCTTGAGGTCTTCGGCTGCCTTTGGGCGCTGGCCCATCGACAGCAGCACCTCGGCGCGCCCCAGGTAGCCGGCCGCGTCGGCGGGGGCGAGCTTGACGGCGACCTCGTAGGCCGACAGCGCGCCTTCGGCGTTGCCGGCCGCGTACTCGACGACCGCGAGGGCGCGGGCGAAGTAGGCGTCGCGCGGGTTGATGGCGAACAGGCCCTGGAAGATGGTGCGGGCCTCGGCCACCTTGCCCTGGTGGAAGAAGGCGTGCCCGACGCGGGCGACCGCGTAGAGCTCCTCGTCCGAGTAGCCGCGCACCTCCTTGAGCGTGGCGCGACCCTCGGCCCATCTCTGAACGAGCTGGAGCAGTCTATCGGGTGGCGAAGCAGGAGCGGGGCGCATGGTCAGTAGCTGCCGGTGGCTTTGTACTCCTCCTTCATTCGCTCGATGATCTCCTCGGTCTCGGCCTGCACCCGGCCGAGCAGGTCGAGCATCTGGGCCTCGCGCTGGATGACCGCGCGCATGCGCTCAAGCTTCTCGGGAGCAACCGCTACGCGGGCCAGGGCGGCGTCGAGGCTGCGGCGGGCGGCCTCGTCGCCCCGCCCGATCACCTCGCGGGTGAAGGCGCGATCGGGGAAAGGGGTCAGCTCCTGAGCCCCGTCGCCAAACGGCGAGGGCGGGGGCGGCAGGCGCAGCTCGTCGGAGGTGTGGCCCGGGCCGATGAAGTCGAGGAGGGTCGTCGAGGCGAGCGCCGGGCGCTTCGGATCGCCGAGCTTCTTGCGGCGCTTGCGCTCGAACTGGCTGGGATCGACCAGCTTCTCGCGCACGCTGCGCGGGCCGCCCCAGGGCCAGACGGGAATCCTCTGCTGACCGATCTTCGCCATCACACTCACCTGCGCGCCGAACGTCCGAGCCCGAGCGCGCCGACCTCGTGCCCGTTAGGCTTGCTTCCTCAATGAGCAAAGCCGGCTGCCAGTGTTGCCCGGCGCACGCGGCGAGGTCAAGGAGACGACGGCCGGGCCGTTTGACACCTAAGGGCGCGCGAATTAGCCTTCGCCGCTTTTGGTTTCCCAGGAAGCGACAATCAGGAGGCAAAGCCCAAAGATGATGCAGAAGAACTTCTTGTTCACCTCGGAGTCGGTGACCGAGGGCCACCCGGACAAGGTCGCCGACCAAGTCTCGGACGCGATCCTCGACGCGATCATCAAGCAGGACAAGACCGGACGCGTCGCCGTCGAGACCCTCCTGAAGACGGGCTTTGCCGTGGTCGCGGGCGAGGTGACCACCGACTGCTACGTCGAAATCCCCGAAATCGTGCGCGACGTCGTCCGCGACATCGGATACGTCGACAGCTCGATGGGCTTTGACGGCAACACCTGCGCGGTGCTCGCCGCCATCGAGAAGCAGTCGCCCGACATCGCGCGCGGCGTCGACGCCGGCAAGCGCAAGGAGCAGGGCGCCGGCGACCAGGGGATGATGTTCGGCTTTGCCTGCGACGACACGCGCGAGCTGATGCCCGCGCCCATCACCTACGCCCACGCGCTCACCCGCCGGCTCGCCGAGGTGCGCAAGAAGGGCGTGCTCCCTTGGCTGAGGCCCGACGGCAAGAGCCAGGTCACCGTCGAGTACCGCGCCGGCAAGCCTGCGCGCATCGACACCGTGGTCGTCTCGACCCAGCACAGCCTCGAGGTCTCGAACAAGGAGATCTTCGAAGCCGTCAAGCGCGAGGTCATCGAGCGGGTGCTTCCCGACAAGCTGCTCGACAAGAAGACCAAGATTCACGTCAACCCGACCGGCCGCTTCGTCATCGGCGGGCCGATGGGCGACTCGGGCCTGACCGGCCGCAAGATCATCGTCGACACCTACGGCGGCATGGGCCGGCACGGCGGCGGCGCCTTCTCGGGCAAGGACCCCTCGAAGGTTGACCGCTCGGCCGCCTACATGGGCCGCTACATCGCCAAGAACATCGTCGCCGCGGGCCTGGCCTCGGTGTGCGAGGTCCAGATCGCCTACGCCATCGGCGTCGCCGACCCGGTCAGCGTGATGGTCGAGACCTTCGGCACCGCCAAGGCGCCCGAGGAGAAGATCGCCCAGGCCGTCCGCAAGGTCTTCGGGCTCAAGCCCCGCGAGATCATCGAGCACCTCCATCTGTTGCGCCCCATCTACCGCAAGACCGCGGCCTACGGGCACTTTGGCCGCTCTGAGAAGGACTTCACCTGGGAGCGCACCGACAAGAAGGACGAGCTGCGCGAGGCGGCCGGCGGCGTTGCGCGCCTGCGCGCGGTCAACGACTAGGCCCGCGCGCCCCTTCGTCCAGCCTGCATCGGAGAGCCCGGCCCGCCAGGGCCGGGCTTTCTCGTCTGCGTCGTAGAATCGCCCGCGCGCCCGCTCACTCGTCTCTTCGCGGCGCGACTGGCCCGAAGGGCCTCGGGCGGCGGGCTTCTGACGTCGTGGCACACCGAGAGGAGAATCGACATGCGCGCGCTCGTCACCGGGGCCAACGGCTTCGTTGGTAGCGCTCTGGTCCGCCGGCTGTGCGACCGCAAGGACTCGGTGCGCTGCCTTGCGCGCCGCGGGGCCGATCTGTCGTTGCTCGAAGGGCTCGACTTCGAGCTCGTCGAAGGCGACGTCACCTCGCCGCCGAGCCTGGAGCGCGCGGTCGAGGGGATGGACGTCGCCTTTCACCTCGCGGGAATCCGCCGCGCCCCGTCGCGCGAGGAGTTCTTCCGGGTCAACGCCGAGGGCACGCGCCACCTTTGCGAGGCGATGGTCGCCGCCGGCAACCAGCCACGCCTCGTCCTCGTCAGCTCACTCGCTGCGGTCGGGCCGAGCCGCGACTTTCCCGACGAGTCCGCGCCGCTGCGGCCGGTCGATTGGTACGGGGAATCGAAGGCCGAGGCGGAGCGGGTCGCGTCGGCGTTCGCCGGGCAAGTCCCGGTCGCTATCGCCCGCCCCTCGCGCATCCTCGGGCCCGGCGACAAGGAGAACCTCGTCTTCTTCAAGATGGCGCTCAAGGGCCTGCGCGTATCGGTGAGCGGCGGCCCGCGCCCGATGTCCACGATCGACGTCGACGACGTGGTCGATGGGCTCGTGCTCCTCGCCGAGCGCCCGGAGGCGCCGGGCGAGGCCTTCTTCTTCAGCCGGGACACGACGACGCTCGAGGGGCTGCAGGACGAGGTGCTGCGCGTTCTCGGCAGGCGCGCCTTCACGGTGCGGATCCCGCAGTCGGCGCTCTCGGCCCTCGCCTCCGCCGCCGACGTCTTCTCCCAGCGGACCGGCAGGCGCTTGCCGCTGAACCGAAAGCTCGCGCAGCAGCTCCTTGCGCCCGGCTGGACCTGCTCGACTGCCAAGGCGCGCGAGCGGCTTGGGTTTGCTCCCAGAATCGGAATCGCGGAGTCGGTCGCGCGCTCTGCGCGGTGGTACCTGGAGTCCGGATGGCTCGGCTCGCCCGCCGGCGGGAGTTGAGAGACCAGGCCGCGGCGACGCCGGCACGAAGGCCGGCGATCCGGCCTGGGGCGTGCTCGCGGCATCCGGGTGCCGGCACGAAGGCCGGCGATCCGGTCTGGGGCGCGTTCGCTTCATCGAGGCTGCCGGCACGAAGACCGGCGATCCGCCCTGGGGCGCGTTCGCGGATCGGGGGCCCCCGGCACAAAGGCCGGCGATCCGGCGGCGGCGTCCGCGGCATCCGGACTGCCGGCGCGAAGGCGGCGATCCGAACGCCGGCGCGCCCTCGCTCGGCTACATGATCGGGTGCTGCTCGGGCGGCTGTGAGCCGGGATGCTCGGTCGCCTCGATCTTCTTCACGGTGAGGTTCACCTTCGTGCCGTGCCGCACGACGTCGTAGACCGGCGAGTACTCGGCGAGCTGCTCGAGCTGCTCGGCGGTGCCGTCGCCGCGGATGCGCAAGGTGAGGTTGATGTCCTCGTAGCCCTTGCGCACCTCGTCGGTGATCCCCAACAGGCCGCGCACGTCGAGGTGGCCGCTTAGCTCGGACTCGACCTCCTCGATGTGGATGCCGCGCACCGCGGCGCTGAGGACAATGGCGGTCGTCACGCAACTGGCGAGCGCGTTGAGCAGGTGCTCGACCGGGTTCGGGGCGGTGTCGTTGCCGGCGAGCACGTACGGCTCATCGGCCCGCAGGATGAACGGGCGCGCCTTCGAGGTCTGCTCCTGGCCGGCGCCGTAGAAGCTCTGGAGCGTGGTCAGGTTGCGTGTGTCGCCCAGCCAGCGGTTGCGCGCGCGGAACTCGAACTTGCCAAGCTCGGCGTTGTGGCGAAGCTCGTGGACCGTCTTGCCGACCGCGTTGGTATCGATTCCGTTAACGATGCCAGCCATGGCCTCTCCTCCTCTCGAGTGGGAGCGCGATCTGTCGACGCGACCGCCGCGAAAGGAGCGCCCGCCTGGGTAACGGCCGTCACGGCTCGACGAGCACCCGCTGCTGATAGAGCGCGAGGAGCACGCCTTCATCGAGGTCCGCCGCGCGCGACTGCCGCAGGCGCTGGCGCACGGCTTCGACCGGCTCGGTCCCGTCGAAGGCGACCAGCAGCTCGTAGGCTGAGCCCGGGAGCGCGAGCGCCTCGTATTCGCTGTAGGCGCCCAGCGCGACGCTGCCGTCGCGCAGCCACTTGACCGTCGCGCTCGGGTCGAAGCGGAGCGTGCGCGGCAGCCTCGCGTCGGTCGCGGCCGCGTGTCGCTTCTCGAGCGCCGCGAGCTCGATGGTTCCGTCGAGGCCGAGCATCCTCGTCAGGTCTGCTGACGACTGCGCGCTCACTTCTCTGAAGCAGGCCTCGTAGAAGTCGGCCTCGCGGCTGGCCCACGCTCCCCACAGCTTGCGGTAGTCCTTCTCAGAGAGCGGGCGCCCGTCGAGGTCGTCGGCCGACAGCGGCTTGTTCGTCGGGTCTTCGCGGTCCAGGCCCGCGAGGACAAAGTCGGGGTGGATCTGGAAGAGCGCCCAGCGCGAGAGCTGAATCTCCACGAGCGCGAGCCAGCGCTTCAGCGCCATCCAAAAGGCGTGACCGTCGGCTCCGGCGACGTGGCGACAGAAGAAGGTCGAACAGACCGACTCTCGCCAAGGCCAGATCGAGCAGCTTCCGCTCGCCTGTTCGAAGTAAGGGCAGCGCAGCGAAGACGCCCTGCCAAAGAACTGCCGCGAGCTCGAGTAGAGCAGGCTGAAGGTTGCGGGCGGGCGCAGCCACTGCGGGCCCAATCCGACGCGCCCGTCGATCTTCGCGAGGATTCGACGTCTCCCCTCGGCGAGCTCGGGGCTCGAGTCGCCGAGGATGGCGCCGGCCAGATAGTTGGGCAGGCGCGGGTGGAAGGTGCAGCACTTGGTGTCCGGGCGAAACAGCCGGCTCACGCCGTCGATGGGCTCGACGGCCTCGCCGCAATGGGTCGCGCACATCGTGCAGCGCCCGCAGTCGGCTTTGGTCTCGGCGGGGATCTGCCGGGAGAAGAAGGCGGGCAGCAGGCCGCGATAGAGGCTCGGCAGAAGATCGAGGATCGCGGGCATCGGGTCGCACCTCCGAAGGGGAGAAGGCGCGAGGATGCCCCAGGTCGGGGCCCGTGGTCGGGGCGGATCGCTCCGTTCGCTTGAACCGTCCGACGTCCGACACCAGAGGGAGGGGCGCGGCGCGAAGGGCGGCGGACTACGCCGGGGCGGCCGGCGGCGGCCCACGCATGCCGATCCGCGGCCTTTTCGAGGGTCGAAATCCCGCCAGGGCCACAAGACTGGCCCCAGAGCGATTCGAGGGTGGGGGTGCGTGCTTTACAAGTCTGGCAGGCGAAAGCTCACCTGGGGCCATGCTGGGGCCTCTGGCGCGATTTTGCGGGAAGTAAACAGCAGCGGCGCGCCGGCCTGTCTCTGGGGGTAGGACCGTCGCTTACCGCACGCACCGTACGCTGTGGACTTCACCGGCGCCGGCGTGGAGCACTCCGCCGTCGGAGAAGACGACCGACCAGGCCGAGGAGGCGGCGGCCTGGTAGACCGTGCTCGTCCAGAAACGGGAGGCCGGCGTGCCGGGGAAAGCCGCGGTGTCGATCGTCGGCCGGCTCGCTCTCGCGTCCACCAGCGTTGACAGCTCCCTGACGGTCGGCAGTCGCCAGACGGTACCGGGCGCGCCCAGGACGAGACCCTCGCAGTAGAGCTTGGCCTGCGCCCAGGTGTAGGTGCCCGGCGCGCTCGCTCGCTGCCAGATGAGCCCGGTCGCCCTATCGAGCACCGTGTCGGCGTCGACCTGATAGCGGCCGGCGGGGGCGGCGCCGAGCGCTAGGCCCGCCGCGAGCGCGACCAGCAGGACCTGCCCAGCGCCTTTCGAAAAGCGAATCGACATCGGCAAGCTCCTCTATCGGACGCAGCGGACGTAGCCGCTGTAGGAGGTGGATTCGAAAATGATCGCCCCGGTGTCGAGCTCGACGACCCAGGCCGAGCCGCTCCCCTCGGCGCGCAGCGTCGCGGTCCAGTAGCTGCGCAGCGTCGGCGCGTTGGGGAACGCCGTCAGGTCGATGGCCGGGAAGGCGCGGGAGTAGTCGACGATCGACTGCAGCTCGACGCGGGAGGGAAGCCTCCAGCTCGAAGAGCCGCCGAGGACGAGGTCGTCGCAGTAGCGCACGGCGTCCGACCAGGTGCGCGCGGTCGGGCTGACGCTCTGCTGCCAGGTGAGCCCGGTCGTCTGATCGATGACGGTGCCGTTGCCCGGCTCGACGAACGTGTCGGGATCGGGGTCGAGCGGCGGCCAGTTCGCCCACTCGGTATCGGGCTGGTCGCAGACGCCGTCCAGGCAGTTGCCGGAGAGGCAGTCTTCCGGAGCGCCACAGTCCGCGCCCCCGCCGCACTGGCGGCAGATGCCGCCGCAGTCCACGTCGGTCTCCGAGCCGTTCTGCCTGCCGTCCGCGCAGGTCGGCGCCGCGCAGACCTCGCCGACGCAAGCCAGGGAGCTGCAATCCGAATCGCCGGAGCAGGCCTGGCCCGGCTCGCAGGCAGGGCAGGCACCGCCGCAGTCGATGTCGGTCTCGGAGCCGTTCTGCGCGCCGTCGGCGCAGGTGCCGGCGTCCACGCAGGTGCCCGCCGGGCAGAGCCCCGAGGCGCAGTCCGACGGCTGCGCGCAGGCTTTGCCGGACTCGCAAGCCGGGCAGGAGCCGCCACAGTCGACGTCGGTTTCGGAGCCGTTCTGCGCGCCGTCGGTGCAGGTGGGGGCATCGACGCAGGTGCCCGCCGGGCAGAGCCCCGAGGCGCAGTCCGACGGCTGTGTGCAGGCTTTCCCGGACTCGCAGGGGGCGCAGGAGCCGCCGCAGTCGACGTCGGTCTCGGAGCCGTTTTGCGCGCCGTCGTTGCAGGTGGCATCGACGCAGGTGCCCGCCGGGCAGAGCCCCGAGGCGCAGTCCGACGGCTGCGCGCAGGCTTTGCCGGACTCGCAAGCCGGGCAGGAGCCGCCACAGTCGACGTCGGTTTCGGAGCCGTTCTGCGCGCCGT
>JBMNNX010000074.1:0-24908 GCA_050942745.1 Myxococcales bacterium | reverse complement strand
CGCTCCCGGCGCCAGCCTCCTCAGCCGGAGGCGCCGAGTCGCGGGCAGGCGCAGCGGGGTTGGTGCCGACCGGACCATCGCTCGAGCCGCTCTCGCCTTTCAGGAGCGACTCGGAGACGAAGAGATTGGGCGCGGACGGGGGCGCTTGCGGCGTCGTGAAGGCCTCGGTTTGCCCGGTCTTGTGCCCCTCGAGCCGCGCGAAGGGATCGGTCATCGCGTCGGCGGCGCCCAGCTCGAAGTGCGTCACGGTCGCGTCGTCGGGCTTGAACGCGCCGATGCTCGTCGGTGCGTCCGAGGAGACATCGGGCACCACTGCCTCGGGGATTTCTATCTGCTCGCCCAGCTCGGCGAGCAGCCCGGCGTACAGCTTGAGCACGTTGACCCGGGCGGTTTCAGAAGAGAGGCGAGACTGGGCGCGCCTGGCGGCCTCCGCGCCGAGCGCGTTTCGCCGGGCAGGATCGTGCGCCAGCGCGACGAGGCTCCGCGCAAGCCCCTCGTCGTCGCCGGGCGCGTGAAAGAGCGCGCAGGACTCGTCGACGAGCTCCCGGATCATCGGCAAGTCGGAAGCGACCACTGGGCGGCCGGCCGCCAGGTAGTGGGCGATCTTGGAGACCGGAGCGCCCTGCGCGGTCGTGCGTTCGCTCCGCTCGAAGGGCGCGACGCCGACGTCGGCGGACGCCAGCGCCTTGACCATGTCCTCGGGCGGGACCGGGTCGCGCAGCTCCACTATCTCGGACAGCTTTCGGTACTTGATCATCTCCTCGAGCTGAAGCCGCCAGCTCGGGTGCTGCGGTCCCATGATGGCGAGCCTCAGCTCGCAGGACCTGCTGGCGATCGAGACCGCCGAGAGCAGCGTCGCCAAGCCCTGCCAGGAGATCTGGCTGCCCGCGTAGATCACCCGCATCGGGACCCGGTCCGGGCGCGGGATGCCGGCCCCCGCGTACTGCGCGAGATCGACCGGGGTCGGCTGCACCATGATCCGCTCGCGCGAGACGCCCAGGCCCTGGACCATCCGCGCCGTCACCTCGCAGCCGACGATCACCGCGTCCGCGTTCATCAGGCAGAACAGCTCCTGACGCCGCAGCTTGGCCATGAAGCGCCGATCGCTCTCGAGATGGGGGTGCGTGTACTTCACCTCGATAGAGGGGAAGCCCACGACCTCGTAGACGAGCTTGAAGTTGTCCTGCTCCTTGAGCTCGCAGACCGCGTACCCGCCGTACGGATCGGTGAAATGGACGAGGTGGTACTCGTCGCTCTCGAGCTGGCGGCGCACGGCCCGCTCGAAGGCCTGGGCGCGCACGAGCAGGTCGCCGGAGCCGACCGGAACGCGCATCAGGCGCGCGCCGTGGAAGCGCTCGATATGCGGGTGATCGGGGCTCTTGGCCGTCAGCGCGTCGACGTTGAACGCGGTCAGCGCCCGCAGCAGCCCAGTCGCACGGGCACTTGTCCCGGTCGGCTCGGGAATGACATCGAAGCTGCAGTAGAGAACCTTGAGGGGGTCGCGACTCACGCTGTCTTTCCCTATGCACGACGGTAGTCAAGCCTCTCCGAGACCGGCCATCGGTCAAGTGGTCGACAACGCCTAATGGCCCCTCGTCGATGCTGGTGACGCAGCAAGCTGTCTAGCGGATCTTCTCCACGCGTTCCAGCGCGCGGTCGGCGAGCAGAGAATTGTCTAGTAGTTATCGGTAGAACGCTCTTTTCGAGCGGATAGGCAGTCGGGCAGTCGGCCCCCGCGTGCATAACAGTCCAGTCAATCCGCGAACCTGCGAATGCGGCCTTGACCGCGAGAAGCCGATTGCACTAGAAGGCGCCCTGTGATTGAGCGCGGGGCTCTGGTGGGGAGGTTCCCATTCTTCTGCGGAGGACAATCCGGTGGGCGCGCGAAAGCGCCGCTCTGTCCAGGAGGCTCATCGCCGAAGTTTGGGCGGCGTACGTGAGTCCGGAGCGGGCTGCGGACACCGGCTTGGGGGCAAGCATGGCGGATCTCAAGGTCATGACGGTTCGAGCCTTGCGCGATTTGGCGCGCAAGCACATCGGCCCGGGTTACTCGAAGCTCAAAACCAAGAGCGAGCTCGTCGCAGCCCTTTCTAAGGTGCTTCCCCGCTCCGTGCAGGAGGCGCTTGAGCCCAAGGAGCAACCGATGGAGAAGGAGCCCGTCGCGAAGCGAACCGTCGCACCCGAAGCTCAACCCGAGCGGCCCGCCCCCGAAGCACAGCTCGCCGCCGCTGCGTCGGAGCCCGATCCCGAGGCGCACCTGGTCGCCCGGGTCGCCGGCGAGCTCGCCCTGAAGGAAGCCGAAATCCCGCTCGCGGAAGAGAAGCTCGCCCCTGCCCCTGCGCCCGCGCCCCAGCCCGCGCCGGAGTTCGACGAGCAGCTCGGCGATCTGCCCGACAGCTACGGCGAAGACTCGGTGATGCTGCTGCCGAAGGACCCGCGCTCGCTCTTCCTTTACTGGGACTTCTCCCGCGAGACGATCCAGCGGGCCTTCGAGTGGATGCCCGGCCTGCACACCAAGATGCGGGTCTATGCCGACAACGAGCTGGTCCGCGAGGTCGACTTCTCGCTCGACTCGCGAAGCTGGTACTTCCACGGCCTGCAGCCCGACCGCTCCTACCGGGTCGAGCTGGTCAGCCTCGCGGTCGACGGCCAGGCGCGCCGCATCGGCCCGGCCTCGAACACCATCCGCCTGCCGCCCGACGGCCCCTCGTCGATCATCGACGATCGCTTCGTGTGCATCCCGTTCGACCTGCCCATCTCGCGCATGGTCGAAGCAGCGCGCCGCGAGCGGGCCGCGCCCCCCTTCCCCGAGGACGCGCGTCACAAGCTCTACCAGGCCTCCGGCGGCGAGACCCGGGCGCTCGGCGCCTCGGAGCAGCGCGCCGTCGGCGGCGTGACGGCCGCGCCGCCTCCCGCCGGCCCGGCAGGCGAACAGGCTCCTCGACGCTTCGTCGGCGTGAGGTCGAGCGGTCCGTGGCCCTGGAGCGGCTCGATGCCCTGGAGCGGCGGGATGCGCAAGCGCGGCGGCAGCAGCGACCAGAACGGCTAGCGGCCGCCGCCGCGCCTTCCCATCGAAAGCGTAAGAAAACACCCACCGCTGTTGGGGGTCTCAACAGATGCAAGGCTATCTGTCGTTCGTCCTGCACGCGCACCTTCCGTTCGTACGCCATCCAGAACATGAGGAGTTTCTCGAGGAGGACTGGCTCTACGAGGCCATCACCGAGACCTACCTGCCGCTGCTCGACGTGTTTGATCGTCTGGCGAACGACAACGTGCCGTTTCGCATGACGATGAGCCTCACCCCGCCGCTCGTCTCGATGCTGCGCGACGAGCTGCTCGTGCACCGCTATTCGCGCAGGCTCGACAAGCTGTGCGAGCTGGCCGACAAGGAGGTCCACCGCACCGCCAAGGACGCCGCCTTCAGCCCGCTGGCGCACTTCTACCGCGACCGCTTCTACAACGCGCGCCAGGCCTTCCACGACCGCTACCACCGGGATCTCGTCGGCGCCTTCCGCCGGCTGCAGGACCACGGCGTCCTCGACATCCTCACCTGCGGCGCCACGCACGGCTTCCTGCCGTTGATGCAGGCCTTCCCCGAGGCGGTGCGCGCGCAGATCACCGTGGCCGCCGCCCATTACCGACAGAACTTCGGGCGCGACCCTCTGGGCATCTGGCTGCCCGAGTGCGGCTACTACCCCGGGCTCGAGCGCTTCCTGGCCGCCGAGGGCATCCGCTACTTCTTCGTCGACTCGCACGGCATCCTCGACGCGACGCCGCGGCCTCGCTACGGGGTCTACGCCCCGCTGTACACGCCGACCGGCACCGCGGCCTTCGGGCGCGATCCCGAGTCGAGCCAACAGGTCTGGAGCGCCGAGCACGGCTACCCGGGCGACTACTGGTACCGCGAGTTCTACAGGGACATCGGCTACGACCTCGACTTCGACTACGTCAAGCCGTACGTCCAGCCGACCGGAGCCCGCAAGAACACGGGCATCAAGTACTACCGGATCACGGGCAGGACCCCGCACAAGGAGCCGTACGATCGCCGCGTCGCGATGGAGCGGGCCGCCGAGCACGCCGGCAACTTCATGTTCAACCGCGAGCGGCAGGTCGAGTACCTCGCCTCGGCGATGCCCGGGCGCAAGCCCATCGTCATCGCCCCCTACGACGCCGAGCTGTTCGGGCACTGGTGGTTCGAGGGGCCGGATTTCATCGAGTACTTCATCCGCAAGAGCGCCTACGACCAGAAAATCTACCGCCTGGCCAGCCCCGCGGATTTCCTGCGCGAGAACCCCGAGAACCAGCTCGCGACGCCGCCGATGTGCTCGTGGGGCGCAGGCGGCTACAGCGACGTGTGGCTCGACGGCTCCAACGACTGGATCTACCGGCACCTGCACAAGGCGACCGAACGGATGATCGCCCTGTCGCGCGACTATCCGGACGACGACTCGCTGCGCCGGCGCGCCCTGAACCAGGCGGCCCGCGAGCTGCTGCTCGCGCAGAGCTCGGACTGGGCCTTCATCATGAAGACCGGCACGATGGTCGAGTACGCCATCCGCCGCACTAAGGAGCACGTGCTGCGGTTCAACAAGCTGCACGACCAGATCCGCTCCAACAGCATCGACGAGCGCTGGCTCGGCTACGTGGAGAACCGGGACAACATCTTCCCGGAGCTCGACTACCGCGTCTACCGGCCCGTCTAGCCCAAGAACCAAGCGCAGCGAGCGGGCGTGCCCCCCGGGCGCGCCCGCTTTGCGTTTCCAGGCCGGCGGTCCGAGCCTGCTTGTCGCTTGCATCCCGGGCCGGATCCGGGGCAAATCCAACTAGATCGCGAGCACTTCCCCGGGGTTGTCGTGTCCAAAGGCGAGCGCACCAGCAACTTCCAGCTCAAGTCGGAGCTGGCCCGGGCGGCCGCGCTGCTCGAGGCGGGCCGCTACGAAGAGGCCGTCCCCCTGCTCCGCGAGATCGCCCCCCGGCTGCGCACCTCCGACGGGTGCCGGATGCTCATCGTCGCGCTCGAGCGGCTCGGGCGCGAAGAAGAGGCCCAGGAGGCCACCCTCGCGGCGGCCCGCGACAGGCCCGGCGACCACGAGCTCGGCTTGCGGGCCGCCCTGCTGCTTTACGAGCGCAACGACTGGGAGGGCGCCGCCGCGCTCTTCGCGCGCCTCTCGCCGCACGCGCGCGAGGAGCCCGAAATCCTCGCCCGCTATGCCCACGCCCTCTTCATGCTCGGCAGGCGCGCCGACGCGCTCGGCGCTTCGCGCGCGGCCTTCGGCCGCAAGGGCCGCGGCGTCCCCGCGCTCGTACACGGGCTCGTCTGCCTTGACTGCGGCGACCTCGGCGCGGCCCAGGAGTCGCTCGAGCGCGCCGCGCAGAGCATCGAGGGCAGCGCGCGCGCTCAGGCCGACGGGCTGCTCGGCCTCGTCCTGTTCTGGCGGGGCGAGACTCGCCGCGCGCTCGAAATCTGGAAGAGGCTCGACGCCTCCGGCTCGCTCGAGAGCGAGATCTCGCCCTTCCTGGCGCTGGCCGCGGCGACGCACGGCGAGGAGCAGCTCGCCCGCCTCGCGCTCGCCCGGCTGCCCGACGCGAAGGACCCCTTCGCGCTGCTCGCCACCGCCCGCGTCGAGCTGACGCTCGGACGCTCCGAGCAGGCGCTCGCCGCGCTCGAGCAGATCGCCGATCCGCCCGAGCTGCTCGCGCCGCTCGCGACGGCGGCCCGGGGCCGCGCGCTGCGCATGCTCGGCCGCGCGGACGACGCGCTCGAACTTCTGGAGCCGCTCGCCGGCGCCCTGGGCGGACCGGTCGGGGCGATGGTGCACGTCGACTTGGGGCGGCTGCGCAGCGACGCGGGCGAGCACGAGGGAGCGGCCGAGCACTTTCGGCGCGCGCTCGAGCTCGACCCCGGCTCCGAAGAGGCCGCCCGCGGCCTGGCCCTCGCCCGGGAGCGCACGGCCTGGCGCGAGGTGCTCGCCGCCGACGCCGAGGGCAGGGTCGCCGCCGCCCGCGCCGAGGCCGAGCAGATGCGCCGCGCCTTCGCCGACAAGGAGCGCGAGCTCGAGATGCTGCGCACCCGGCTCGCGCAGACCGAAAAGGCCGCCGCCAAGGCCCGCGAAGAGGCCGAGCGCGCGCGCGAGCAGGCCGAGAGGGATCGCCGCGAAGCCCTGCGCAAGGAGCTCGAGACCCGCGAAACCGAGGCCACCGAGCGCGCCGAGGAGACGTTGCGCGAGGCCTTCGGCGAGGCGCTCGAGCGCTGCCCGCCGCCGCTACTCGAGGCGATACGGGTCGCCGAGATCACCTACCAAAAGGCCCTCTACACCGAGCTGCACCCGGCGGCGGTCGCGGTGCTCTTCTCGGGCGCCCTCGAGCGCGGCCTCTACCTGCTCGTGGTGCGCCCTTTCGACCAGTGGCTGACCGGCGAGACCCGTCAGGCTCTCCTCAAGGCCTCGACCCGCGAGCTGCGCCCCGGGCACGTCGAGTACTTCGACCGCTTCGTCGAGGCGTTCGATCCCTCGCGGCGCGCCCGCGCGCCTTCGCTCGGCGAGGTCGCGCGCGCCCTCTCGCGGCGGCACGAGCCGCACCTCGCGGTCTTCAATGCCTTCCTGAGCGCCAGCTTCAATCTCGACGACGGCTGGCTCGACGCGATCGCGAGCTTCGTCGAGCGCATGAAGGAGCAACTTCGCGACCCGGTCGCGCACGGCCGCGCCCTCGAGCTGCCGCAGCAGGACCTCGCCGACTTCCGCCGGGCGCTGCTCCTCGACCTCTGGGGCCGCGGGCGCGGCGCGCTCCCCGCCTTGGTAGCCGCCCGGCGCTAGCCGCCGCCGGCCCGCCGCGAGGCCTCAGTCGTCGAGCCCGCCGCGGAGCACGGCGCCGCGTTCGCCGGCTATCCACAGCGTCCCGTCGGCCAGCCCGGTGACCGCGTTGAGCGGCGCGACCGTGCCCGGCTCCACCGATTCCCAGAAGGCGCCGTTGAAGTGCAGCAGCACCCCGGAGCCGTCGGCGAGCATCCCGGCCGCCCAGACCTCGCCGAAGCTGCGCCCCCAGAGCGCGCGCACGCTCGCGACGTCGAGGTCGCCCGGCCGGTCGAAGTACTCGAACTTCGCGCCGTTCCAGAACAGGATGTACCGCGCGTCGCCGCCGACGAGCGCCTTGCCGTCGGGCGTCGCCCAGACCGCGCGCCACTGGGTCGGCCGAAGGCCGTCGTCCAGCGGGTCGAGCAGCGCGCCTTCGCCGTCTCGGTAGCGGACGATGGCGTAGTCGCCCACCGCGAAGACCGCGTCCCCCCCGCAACTGACCGCCCGCAGGGTGTTCCAGCCGACATTGAAGATCTGCGTCCAGCTCCCGGCGCGCCGCTGGTAGAGCTTGCCCGCGCTTCCCGCCGCGTAGAGCGCCTCGCCGCAGCTCCCGAGGGCGTTGAGCGACCCCGGAGCGCTCCCGACGACCCAGCCTTCGCCCTGGAAGTGGTAGGTGACCCCGTAGTCGCCGACGGCCCAGAGGTCGTGGGGGCCCTGCCCGCCGACCGCGCGCAGCGGCGTCTCGAACGGCCCGCTCATCTCGGCGAAGACCCCGTCGGCGCCGCGCTCGAGGACGATGCCGCGAAGCTGCCGGCACGACTCGTCGAGGCAGACGTTGGCGATCGCGAAGACCCGCGGCCCTTCGAAGGCGGCGAGCCCGGCGATCGCGGTAACCGAGCCCTGGCGCAGGTTGCGCCAGCCCTGCCCGTCGAAGGCGTAGATCGCCCCGCTGTCGCAGGCCGCGTAGAGGTCTGTCGCCGAGCGGCCCCAGAGCGCGTGGATGCGCTCGGGCCAGAAGGCGTGGACCGCGAAGCCCTCCTCCTTCTCGACGAGCACGTACGTCTCGCCCTGCTCGCCCGTCGCGGCGAGCACGAGCGCCGCGCCCGCGAGCCCGATGGTCTGAAGGACGAGCGCCGGCGACTCCGGCAGCGCCACCTCCTCCCAGGCGCCGCCGGCGAAGCGCCGCAGGGTGTCGCGGCTTATCGCGTAGAGCTCGGCTCCCCGCGAGACCGCGTCGATCTGGATCTGCGGAAGCGTGCCCGTCGCGAGCGCTATCCACGCCTCGCCGACGCGCTCGTAGACCGAGCCGCGCGCGCCCACGACGCGCATTCGGCCCTTCGCGGCGCCCGCGGCGAGCAGCGGCTCGGTGACCGGGCTGGGAATCGCCCTCCAGCCAGAGCCCTCGAGCACGGCCATGTTGGGCCCTGGGCCGACCGCCATTCCGATGTCCATGTCGGTCCAGACGGCCTCGAGCTCGGTGTCGGGCACCTGCAGCTCCTCGAGGTCCTCACCGTTCCAGGCGACGAGCACGCCCTGGCCGGCCACCGCGCCGACGGCGACGCCTCGACCGCCGGCGATCGCGATGTCCTCGAAGACGAGCTCCGGCGATCTTCTGAGGACCTGGCGCCACCCGGCCGCGTCGCGCGCGAGGACCACCCCGGCCCCCGCGACCACGAGCGCGGTCGCGTCTCCGGAGACCGCGTGCAGCGGGTTGCCCTGCGGCAGTGGGTTCTCCCAGGTGAAGTCCCGGGCGAACGGCTCGGGGCTGGCGACCTGGAGCCTCGCCTTGCCCAGCGCGGCGCCGGCGCGGGCCGAGATCTCGGTGACCCCGGGGCCGAGCGCCGTCGCCTCTCCCGACTCGTCGATGGTGGCGACCGAGGGATCGCTCGACTCCCAGACCACCGGCGCCCCGGGCATCACGCGCTCGGTCTGGTCTCGCACCTCCGCCGAGAAGGCGACCTTTGCGCCGACGAAGACCACCTTCTCGGCGGGGCTGACCTCGACCCAGGCAGGCCGCGGGGCGAGCGGCGCGGTGGCCCAGAACGTGCCGAAGCCGAGCGTCTCGCCGCTGATGGTCTGCGCCCCCGCGTCGGCGACGAGCGCGCCGAGCCGCTCTATCTCGCGAGAGAAGTCGGTGCGCCGCACGTCGGCCGCGCTGGCGGGGATCGACTCGGGCAGCCTCTCGCGCTGGTAGGCCAAGGTGATGCGCGCCGACGAGGACAGCTTGATCTCCTGCGGGAGCACCTGGAACACGCGGCTGACGCGGACGCGCTCGGTGACCTCCGGCGCGCCGAAGTCGCCGGAGAGGATCTGGACCTCCACCTCCTTCGAGAGCGCGCCCGGAGGGATGGAGAGCTTCACCCCCGGCGCCTCGACGGTGCCGCCCGCGGGGCCGATGCGCGCTCTCGCCTCGCCCCCGCCCTCCTCGGGGCCGCTGCAAGCGAGCAGGCCGGCCACCGCCGCGAGCGCAAGCGGTGCGAAGCGCCCCGTTCGAAACATCGTCGTCCTCCCTAATCTGTTGGTGGCCGACACTACCACGCCCGCAGCCCGCGAACGGCGGCCGAGCCGCCCGCCGAGCGTGCGTCGGCGATCCGAATCTGCGGCACAAGGCCGTTTGGCATCGCCCCGCCCGCGTGCTATCGCTTGGCCCGAATGCGACCAGCTACCTTCACCCTGGTGACGGCCCCCGCGGTGCTCGGAGGGATCTATCTGAGCTATCGCACGGGCGTGTACGTCACGCGCGATGCGGGGTTTCCCTGGCAGGTCGTCCTCGGCGCGATCGCGGCAGCGGCCGCCGCCGCCTTCGGGCTCAGGGCGGCGACCCGGCGCTCTCCGCCCCGGCCGCTGACCGCGGGCGGCGTCGCCCTGGAGCTCGCCGCGGTCGCCGCGAGCCTGCTGCTGCCCGCCTTCCTCGACGCGTTCGAGATGCCGCTGACCTTCGGGCTGTTCGCGCTCTTCGGCCTGCGCCTGCTGCGCGGGACCGAGGGCGATCGCAACGCCGCCGCGGTCGCGGTGGCGCTCGACTTCGCGATCGAGGCCCTGCTCGTCTACCGGGGCAGCTTCGCCTATCGCCACGCGCTGGTCGCGCCGCTGCCGCTGTGGCTGCCGGCAGTCTGGGCGAACCTGGGCGTGGCCGCCCGCCGGCTCTACCCGCTCCTCCCCGAGCTTCGGCGCCCTCGCCCCACCGGCGACGACAGCCCCCAGCTCTCGGCCTGATCCTCGTCCCACCCGCCTGCCGATAGCTTTTGCGCGCGGGCTCCCCGCTGCCGACGGCTTCTTAAGTTACCGGTGTCGGCCGACGCCGGGCTTGGTTCTTCGGGCAAGCGGGGGAGAGGGCATGGGGCAGCTTGGACGGCAACATCTGAGGGTGGCGATGGTCTCGACGCCATTCGTGCCGGTGCCGCCCCGCCAATACGGCGGCACCGAGCTGGTGGTCGCCGAGCTCATCGACGGACTCGTCGACCGTGGGGTCGAGGTGACGCTGTTCGCCGCGGGCGACTCGCAGGGCGGCTACCGCCGCGCGTGCCCGGTGCGCTCCTGGTTCAAGGACAGCACTTGGCCGCCGAGCGTGTTCAAAGAGCTCGAGCACACGAGCTTCGCGCTCGGCGAGCTCCTCGCGGGGCACGGCGAGCACGACCTCGTGCACGCCCACTGTCCGACCTTCCTGCCGCTCTCCCAGCACCTCGGGCTGCCGGTCGTCTACACGCTGCACCACCCCTACGACGCCGAGCTGTGCCGGCTCTACGCGGGCTTCCCGCGCGTCACCTACGTCTCGATAAGCGCCCGCCAGCAGCAGCTTTGCGGGCCCTTCGCGCGCGGGGCCGTCGTCCACCACGGCATCGGGCCCGAGCGCTACCGGCTCGGCCGCGTGTGCCCGGACACCGTCGCATTCCTCGGCCGCCTGTCGCGCGTGAAGGCCCCCCACCGCGCCATCGACGTCGCCGCGGCCGCCGGGCTGCGCATCCGCGTCGGTGGCCGGCCGCACGAGGAGGACGCGGGCTACTTTCGCGCCGAGCTCCAGCAGCGGCTCGGCGCCCCTCACGTCGAGTACCTCGGGGAGATAGGCCATGAGCCCAAGGTCGAGCTGCTTTCGACCTCGCGTGCGCTGCTCTTCCCCATCGAGTGGGAGGAGCCCTTCGGCCTGGTGATGATCGAGGCGATGCTGTGCGGCTGCCCGGTCATCGCCTACGCGCGCGGCTCGGCGCCGGAGGTCATCGACGAGGGGATCACGGGCTTCTTCGCCCGCGACGAGGAGCACATGGTCAAGCTGCTCGAGGGCCCCGCCCGCCCCGAGGTCTTCGACCGCAAGCGCTGCCGCGAGCACGCCGTGCGCCGCTTCAGCGCCGCTCGCATGGTCGATGACTACCTGAGGGTCTACCGAGCCGCGCACCTGCAGGCGCTCAGGGGGCTAAAGGCCGAGGCCGAAGAGGCCCTCCAGCCCCATGCCTGAGCGTGAAGCGGCTCCCGAGCTGCTCCTCGGGTACCTCCACCCCGCCTCCAAGCCCGAGGCGACCACCGTCGAGAAGCTCGTCCTTAAGTCGGGCGAGCTCTTCGCCGTCACCGACCTGAACGGCGACATCGCGCCCGCGGGCGCGCGCGATCAGGGCTTCTTCTTCCGCGACACGCGCTTTCTCTCATTCCTCAAGCTCAGCGTCGCCGGCGGCCCTCCGGTCGTCCTCTCCTCGCAGACCTCGCCCGACTACGTCACGCAGGTGGACATGACGGTCACCTCGCGCAACTTCGGCGGCGTCTTCAGCGGCGACCCGGTCAACTTCCTGCACCTGCGCCGCGAGCAGCTCATCGAGGGCTGCCTGGTCGATCGCTACGTGCTCACCAACTACCTGACCCGCCCGCTCGACTACTGGATGGCGCTCGAGTTCGCCGCCGACTTCGCCGACGTCTTCGAGGTCCGCGGCGCCTTCCGCCCCCGGCGCGGCGCCTACGAGGAGCCGCAGGTCGAGCCCGACCGCGTCGTCTGGCGCTACCGCGGCCTCGACGGGCGCCGCTACGAGACTGAGCTGCACTTCGAGGCGCGGCCCCTTCGCCTCGAGGGCCGCAGCGCCCGCTTCGAGCTGCACCTCGGCCCCAACGAGAGCGCCACCGTCGAGCTGAGGGTCAACCCGCGCATCCGCAAGGTGCGCGAGCTGGCGGCGCCGTGGCTGCCGTTCGACGAGCGGCGCGCCGCGATCCGGGAGCTCGACCGCACCTTTCGCGTGACCTGCGCGCGCGTCGAGAGCTCCGACCCGTTCTTCGATCAGGCGCTGCACCAGGCGATCGGCGATTTGCACGCGCTCACGCTGCCCCACGGCGAGCGGCGCCTGCTGTCGGCCGGCATCCCCTGGTACGCGGCGCCCTTCGGCCGCGACTCGCTCATCACCGCCTACCAGGCCCTGCCCTTCGCCCCCCAGCTCGCGCGCGACACGCTCGCCTTCCTGGCCGCCTACCAAGGCCGCAAGGTGGACGAGACGACCGAGGAGGAGCCCGGGCGCATCCTGCACGAGCTGAGGGTCGGCGAGATGGCCGAGGCGCGCGAGGTCCCTCACGTGCCCTACTACGGCTCGGTCGACGCGACCCCGCTCTTCGTCATCCTCCTGCACGAGTACCTGCTGTGGACCGACGACAAGGCGACCGTGCGCGCGCTGCTGCCCGCGGCCGAGGCGGCGATCGAGTGGATGCGCCGCTGGGCCGACCGCGACGGCGACGGCTTCCTCCGAATACGAGCGGCGCGGCGAGCGCGGCCTCTACAACCAGGGCTGGAGGGACAGCGCCGACGGGGTCTGCTTCCCCGACGGCACGCGCTGCGAGGCGCCCATCGCCCTCGTCGAGGTGCAGGGCTACGCGGTGGACGCCTACCGGCGCATGGCGATGCTCTACCGCCTGCTCGGCGCCCGCGGGAAAGCGCGACCGCTGCTCGAGCACGCGAGCGCGCTCGCCCACCGGCTCGATGAGGCCTTCTGGATCCCGGAGAGCGAGTTCTACGGGCTCGCGCTCGACCGCGACAAGCGCCTCGCGCCGACGCTCACCTCGAACGCGGGGCACCTGCTGTGGAGCAAGGCCGTCCCCGCCGCCCGCGCCCACGCCGTCTCGCGCCGGCTGCTCGGTCCCTCGTTCCACAGCGGCTGGGGCCTGCGCACGCTGGCCGAAGGCCAAGGCGCCTACAACCCGCTCTCGTACCACAACGGCACCGTCTGGCCTCACGACAACTCCGTCGTCGCGATGGGCCTGTCGAGCTACGGCCTGCCGCACGGCGCGCTCGAGATCTTCGAGGCGCTCTACGGCGCCTCGCGCTACTTCCGGCTGCGCAGGCTGCCCGAGCTGTTCTGCGGCCTGCCGCGCAAGGCGGGCGAGTTCCCCGTGCAGTACCCGGTCGCCTGCAGCCCGCAGGCCTGGGCCTCGGGGGCGCTGCTGCTCCTGCTTCGGGCGGCGCTCGGGCTCCATCCCGACGCGACGCACCGCAAGCTGACGATCAAGACCCCGCATCTGCCGATGGGGATGCGCGAGTTGACGCTGCGCGACCTGCGCATCGGCGAGACCCGCCTGGACCTGCGCTTCACGCGCGAGGGCGAGGGCTGCTTTGCGGCGGTCCCGTCGGTCGAAGGCGTGCCGCTGGAGGTGCGCATCGCGCTGGTCAGGCACGGCTGAACGGAGGCAACGATGGCAAACCGGCTCGCGAACGAGACCTCGCCCTACCTGCTGCAGCACGCCGGCGATCCCGTTGACTGGTATCCGTGGGGCGAGGAGGCCTTCCGCGCCGCGCGCGATGAGGACAAGCCCATCCTCCTCTCCATCGGCTACTCGGCCTTCCACTGGTGCCACGTGATGGCCCGCGAGTGCTTCGCGGACGAGCAGATAGCCGCGCAGCTCAACGAGGGCTTCGTCTGCGTCAAGGTCGATCGCGAGGAGTGGCCCGACGTCGATCAGCTCTACCAGGCGGCTGTGCGCGTGATGGGCGAGGCCGGCGGCTGGCCGCTGACCTTGTTCCTTACGCCCGAGCGCGAGCCGTTCTTCGGCGGCACCTACTTCCCACGCCACCCGCGGGGCGGGCTGCCGGGCTTCTCGCAGGTGCTCACGGCGGTCCGCAGGTCCTTCCTCCAGCGCCGCTCCGACGCGGACTCGATCGGCAAGCAGGTTCGCGAGCAGCTCGCGGCCTACCTCGCGCGCGGCATCGCCAAGGGCGGCGAGCCGCCCACGCGCAAAGAGGTCATCAAGGCGGGCGAGCGGATCGCCGCCGAGGTCGATGCGGCGCACGGCGGCCTCGGCAAGGGCGCGAGGTTCCCGATGGTCTCGGCGCTCCTCGCGCTCCTGCGCGCGCACCGGCGCGGCGCCGATCCCCGAGTGCTCGAGCGCGCGCTTCTCACCCTCGACCGTATGGCCACCGGCGGGATCTACGACCAGATAGCGGCGGCTACTTCCGCTACACGGTGGACGAGCAGTGGTCGGTGCCGCACTTCGAGAAGATGCTCTCCGACAACGCTCAGCTCGTGGGCCTGTACACCGAGGCCTGGCAGCTCACCCGCGTGCCCGAGTACGCTCGTGTTGTCTCCGAGACCATCGCCTGGCTCGAGCGCGAGCTCGGCGCCCCCGGCGGCGCGTTCTGCGCCTCGCTCGACGCTGACTCCGAGGGTGTGGAGGGCAAGTTCTACCTCTGGACGCGCGCCGAGCTTGATCAGCTCCTTCCTCCCGAGCGCGCCGAGCTCGTCGCCGAGCACTTCGGCATCTCCACCAACGGCAACTTCGAGCCGGGCCTCAGCGTCCCCCGGTACGCCGAGTGTCCCGAAGACCTCGCGAAGAAGCACGGGCGACCCCGCGACGATATCGAGCGTGAGCTCAGCGAAGCGAGGAAGGTGCTCTTCGAGGCGCGCGAGCGCCGCGTTCGCCCGGGCCGCGACGAGAAGATCCTCGCGGGCTGGAACGGCCTGGCCATCGGAGCCATCGCGCGAGCCGCGCGCGCCTTCGGGCGCCCGGAGTGGGCCGCGCTCGCCAAGCGCGCGGCCGATTTCGTGCTTCGCTAGCTGTTCGAGGGCGGCGTCCTCTGGCGCAGCTACCGCGACGGAGTGCGCCGCGTCGAAGGCCGGCTCGAGGACTACGGAGATCTCGCCGAAGGACTCATCGACCTCTACATAGCGACCTTCGACCCCGCCTACCTCGAGTCCGCAGCGCAGCTCGCCGAGGCCGCGCTCGACCTTTTCTGGGACGAGGACGCCGGAGCGTTCCTCTCTGCGCCGCCCGACGGCGAAGGGCTCATCGCCCAGGTGTACGCGCTCACCGACGAGGCGGCGCCCTCCGGAGCGTCGAGCCTCACTCAAGCGCTGGTCAGGCTCACCGGTCTCACCTCCGAGCCGCGCTACATCGAGGCCGGGTGGGAGTACCTCGGCAACCTACGGGAGGCGATGCTCGCCGACCCGGCCTCCTTCGGGCGCCTGCTGTGCGCCGCGGACACCTGGCTCGACGGCGCCGCGACGCTGGTCATCGCCGGCGACGCCGCGCAGGCAAAGCCGCTTCTGGACGAGCTTGGGCAGCGCTACGAGCCCACGCTCTCGGTCATCTGGTCCGCTCCCTCGGGGCCGCCACCGCATCCGGTGCGCCACACCGTCGCCGGCAAGAAGCCGCTCGACGGCGCGGCCGGGGTCTACCTCTGCCGCAACCGCACCTGCCAGCGACCACGACAGGACCTCAGCGCGCTCGATGAGAGGCCCTGAAGGAAGGTGATCGATCGTCGGGGCCTGCGGGGGCGCATCGCCATTCCGACCCGAGCGCGGCGCGGTCGGGGCGCGTTCGTCACCCGACCATCGATCGTCGGGGCCCTGCGGGGCCGGGCGCATTGCCGTGCGCCCCTACCGACCCGAGCCGTCAACTCTCGACCCTCGACCCTCGACCAGCGCCCTCACCTTGCCATCTTGTCCAACAGGTGCGCCGACAGCAGCGGCCCCAGGCTCTCGAGCATCATCCGCTCGACGATGCCCTCGAACTCGGCGCGCTGGCTCTCGGTCGCGTAGACGAAGCGAATCCCCATCCCCGGCTCGTCGCCGTCGGCCTTCGCCCACGCGACCTCTCCGAGGAGCTCGAACGGCTTCTCGCGGTTGGGCACCGAGAGCTGGAAGAGGAACTGGGTGCCGAGCGGCAAGGGCTTCTTCGTCTTGATGAAGGTTCCGCCCTTGGAGATGTTCTTGGTGTAGTCCGCAAAGAAGCTGTTAACCTTGCGGTACTCCACCTTCAGCTCAATCGGCGCGCGCGGGCTGCTGCGAAGCTCGTCTGGGTTCTCACTCGCCAAGGACGCCTCCTCCTGGGCGCTCTTCGCCAAGAAGGCTAGTTAACAGAGATGATTATAGGCGGCGCGTTCGGCCGGTCCACTTACCTGCCGAGCAGGGTTGCCCCCGCCGCGCCGGGAGCCGAATAATCCCGGCCCCCTCGTGTTTCCGAGCCCGCGCCATGGAACTGCTCCGCCCGCTCCTGCTCCGCCTCCGCGGCCTCGCCCGATGCCGGCTCCTGCTCGGCGCCGCGGTCGCCGGCACGCTCGCCGGGGCGCTCCTCACCCGCTTGCCGCTCTTCGAGGTGCCGGGCTTCGAGCTCGCCTGGGCGATGACCGCGATGCTCGCCCTGCTCGCCGGCGCCGCCGGGATTGTCGCCGCCAGGCAGGCGCGAGCGCGGCTGGCCGAGCCTCAAACGCCTCGGGCGCCCGAGATCGGGCTCGCTTTTGGCGCGGCTTCGCTCTTCTGCGGCCTGGTGCTCCTCCTGCCCTTGCTCGCCGCGGTCGTCGGCGCGCTCGCCTCGACGCGCTGCGACCCGTGGACCGGCGTCGGCTTCTACGCCCTGCTGCCGGTGCCGACGCTACTGCTCGGCGCCGCGTGCGGGGTCGCCGCGGGCTGCGGCTTTCACCGCGCCTGGACGGCCGGCCTGGCCTACGCCGCTCTTCTGCTCGCCTCGTTCGCCGTCTCGCTCTGGCCGCTGTGGGCAGGCCCGCAGGTCTTCGCCCTCAACCACTTCTTCGGCTACTTCCCCGGGCCGCTCTACGACGAGGCCCTCTCCGTAGACTCTCGCCTGGTCGCACACCGCGTCCTCACCTTGCTGTGGACCGCGCTCGGGCTCGTCGGCGCGGCAATCCTGCGCGACGCCCGCAGCGGCCATCCGGCCTTCCCCCTGCGCCGCGGGCTCGCCCTCGCCTTCACGCTCGCCGGCATCGCCGGGTTCCAGGCCTTCTCCTTCCATCTCGGCCTGGGGACGAGCGACGAGGCGCTCGCCCGCGCGCTCGGCGGCCGCTCCGAGACCGAGCACTTCATCCTCCATTACCCGCGCACCAAGCCGGCCGAGGAAGTGCGCCGCCTCGAGCGCGATCTCGAGTACGCCTGGTCGCACCTGTCGGCCTTCCTCGGCGCCGCGCCCGAGGGCAAGGTCACCGCGTGGTTCCACCGAAGCCCCGGCGAGAAGCGGCGCCTCGTCGGCGCGGCGCACACCGACTACGCCAAGCCCTGGCGCCGCGAGTTCCACGTCAGCGACGAGGACTTCCCCCACCGCACCGCCCGCCACGAGCTCGCCCACGTCTTCGGCGCCGCCTTCGGCTCGCCGTTCTTCGGCGTTTCAGCCCGGCGCGTCGTCTGGGTGAACATCGGGCTCGTCGAGGGCCTGGCCGTCGCCGCCGACAACCGGCCTGACGAGCTCACGCTCCATCAGTGGTCGGCCGCCATGCGCCGGCTGAAGCTCGCCCCCGACATCCGCGCCATCGTCGATCCGGTCGGCTTCTACGGACAGCCGCCCTCGCGCGCCTACACGCTGGCGGGCAGCTTCCTTCGCTTCCTCGCCGACCGGTACGGCGCAGGCTCGCTGCGCGCGCTCTACCCCGGTGGCGACTTCGCCAAGGCCTTCGGCAAGCCGCTCGACGAGCTCGCGCGCGAGTGGGAGTCGTTCCTCGACGCGATGCCCCTGAGCGAGCGCGCGCTCCACACCGCCGAGGTGCGCTTCGAGCGCGGCAGCATCTTCGCGCGCCCCTGCGCCCGCGAGGTCGCCTTGCTTCGCGGCGAGGCGGTGAGGATGCACGAGGCCGATCCCGACCGCGCCCTCGGCCTCTACCGGCGCTGCCAGGAGATTGAGCCGGGCAACCCCGCGCACCTGCGCGGTGAGGCCGAGCTCCTGCACGCACGCGGCGATTTCGAGGGCGCGCTCGGCCTCTGGCGGGCTCTGCTCGCGCAGGCTGGTGACGGCGTCGCCGCGCGGGCCCAGGCGCTCATGGCGCTCGGCGATCTCGCCTGGGAGCAGGGCAACCTCGCCCAGGCGCGCGAGAGCTTCTCGAAGCTGCTCGATCTGCATCGCGATCAGGCCACCGACCGCACCGCCTGGGTCAAGCTCGAGTCGCTCGAGGACACGGAGACCGGCCCGGTGCTGCGGCGCTTCTTCGCCCGGCGCGCGGGGCTCGCCGAGGTCCTGCTCCTCGACGAGATCGCCGACCGCAGGCCCGACTGGGCGACTGCGCCCTATCTCATCGGCCGACAGCTCTTCAACCACGGCGCGCCGGCCGACGCGGTGCCGTACCTCGAGAGGGCGCGCGCGCTCGGCCTCGGCCAGCGCGAGCTCGCGATCGAGAACCTCCGCGTCCTCGGCACCGCCCTGTACCTCGCCGGCGACTGCCGGCGGGCTCGCGAGGTGTGGGACGCGCTCACGCGCGAGGGCGATGAGGCCGATCAGGTGCGCGCTGCCGACTGGATCGCCCGCTGCGAGTTCGAGGAGCGCACCTTCGGCGGGCCGCTCAAGCCGACGCGCTGACGGCTGCGAGACAGCGCAAACCTCCGGACGTGTCTGCCGGCGCGCGCGGGGCGAGCAGGCTCGAAGGATGCCTTCCCGAGCCGGGACCGGCGCGACGCTCACGAGGTCTCCTGCCTCGCCTGCCGCATTGCCCAGCGCTCGGCCCCGCGGCCGCCGCCAAGACGGCCAACCGGTTTGACGCCGCCGCGGCGCGGTTGGTATGCAGGCTTGAAAACTACGGGGAAAACGAAGGAGCCCACGATGCGCCGCAGCTTGACGATCCTCTTGCTCGTGTCCCTGCCCGCGACCGCGCTCGGGATGCCGTGGAAAGGCATCACGCCCGGCAAGTCGACCGAGAAGGACGTCATCGAGGCGTTCGGCGAGCCCGCCGGCAAGGTCCCCAGCGGCAAGAAGCGGCTCCTCGTCTACAAGGCCGACCGCACCATCAGCGGCACGACGCAGGCTCAGTTCGCTATCGGCGAGAAGGGCGTCGTCGAGGAGATCACCCTCTTCCCCGCGACGCAGCTTGAGCTGCCCGAGATCGAGGACACCTTCGGCAAGGCCTGCTCCGAGCAGGAGAAGCCGACCCAGCCCTGCTACCGGCGCGTGCTCACCGAAGATTTCCGCACCTCGCTCTGGTACAAGGAGGCTGGCTTGGTCGTCTTCCTGAACCCGGACAAGAAGACCGTCTTCGGCCTGCTGTATCGCGAGCCCGTCGTCGAGAGCGTGCGCAAGGCGACCGCGGCCGCCGGGGCCAAGTAGCCGGGCCGCGCCGCTTCCTTTGAATGAAGCTCATCGGCCTCACCGGCGGAATCGCCTCGGGCAAGAGCACCGTCGCGGCAATGCTCGCTCGCGCCGGCGTCCCGGTGCTCGACGCCGACAAGCTCAGCCGCAAGGTCGTCGAGCCGGGCAAGCCCGCCTATCGAGAGATCGCGGGCCGCTGGCCTGAGGTCTTGAGCCCTGACGGCACCATCGACCGCCCGAAGCTCGGGCGCATCGTCTTCGCCGACAACGCGCAGCTTCGCGAGCTGCGCGCGATGGTCGTCCCCCGCGTCGTGGACGAGCTTCGGCGCGAGATCGCCGCGCTCGAGGCCCGCGGCGAGCCGGTCTGTGTCGTCGAGGCCGCCACGCTGTTCGAGGAGAACCTCGAGCACCTGTTCGACGGCGTGCTGCTCGTCAGCGCGCCCCCGGAGCTGCAGGTGCGCCGGCTCATCGAGCGCAACGGCTACTCGGAGGAGCACGCGCGCCAGCGGCTCGCCGCCCAGATGTCGCTCGAAGAGAAGAGGCGCCGCTCGCGCTGGATCGTCGAGAACGCGGGGCGGCCCGAGGAGCTCGAGCAGCGAGTGCGCGAGGTGTGGGAGCGGATCCTGCGCGAGGCCTGAAGAGGCCTTGAAGCGTCTCGAGCGCGAGCGCTCCGGCCCGAGCCCACGCCGGGCCTGCGATGCCCTTGCGACCTACTCGCTGGGAGCGCCACCTCCGGCGCCACCCGCCGGCTCCCTCCTCTCCCCGCGCGTCGGGTGCACCTCCGAAGGCAGCCGGTGTTCCTCGTTCCGCCGGAGCACTGCCCGCGCCTGCGAGAGCTTGTCCTTGAACTGGTGGAGCGGGCCACGCGGCCCCGGGCTCCTGCCGGCGAGGTTGTAGTAGTCCTTGTTGTGGGTGTGGCTGTGGTGTCCCATGCCCGGAAATATTGGCATCCAGCCCCCGGCAGCGACGGCAGGCCCGGCGACGGCTCGAAAGGCAGTGGGCCGGGTATCGCGCGCGCTGAGACCTTGGGCACCACGGCCTCGCCGGGCACCGATCATTCAAAGTTGTGCTTCGCGGAAACAAGAGCGCTTCGCCGCTCTTCACCGCGGCACGCCGCGATGCTAGGACCGCTGCGTTTCACTCACCGAATACGCAGGGGGCAGCACATGGGAAACCCATTCGTCCACATCGAGCTCTCGACCGGTGACCTGCCGGCCGCGAAGCGGTTCTACAGGTCGCTGTTCGACTGGAAGCTCGAAGACACGACCATGGAGGGAGGCACCTACACGACCGTAGACGTAGGGAGGGGCACGGGCGGCGGCATGCAGGCCAAGATGTCGTCGGATCAGGCGACGGGCTGGATGCCATACGTGCAAGTCGACGACGTCAAGCGCACGCTCAACAAGGCGAGGAGGCTCGGCGCGGAGATCGTCTTCGACTTCGCCGACATGGGCTCGATAGGCACCATCGGCATTCTCAAGGATCCGACGGGCGCGCTGCTCGGGGTGTGGGCGCCGCCGAAGAAGCCCTCGGTCACCCGGCGGGCAAAGGCCGCCGGCAAGAAGGCCGCCGCGAAGACGGCCCGCGCCGCCAAGAAGGTGACGGTCAAGGCGTCGAAGACCGCGGGCACGGTCGCCGTGACGGCGACGAAGAAGGTCGGCAAGGTCGCCGGCAAGGTCGTCCGCGGGACCTCGCGCGCGGCCGCGACCGCGAAGAAGTCGGTCCGCAGGGCTCGCAAGACGTAGCCCTCGGTCGCCGGTCGTGGCGAGTTTGTCGAGAGAATCGAGCCGTACGAGAGACTCGAGCCTATTGAGCGCTCTAAGCTCGTTGAGAAGGACCGCTCTTCCGCTTTTGGAACCAGGGCGAACTACGGCTCGCGGTGCTAGCCGGGCGCGACCTGCTCCGTTCGGGTCCATCGAGAAGAAGAAGCCGCCTCGCCCGCGCACGCGAGTGGGGCGGCTTCGTTCTTTGCCCTGCGTTGCGGGCGCTAGCCTTCAGCCGGCGCGGGCGCGGGCTTCGCACCCGATCGGGTGGTCACAGACAAGTGCGGAAAGTCCCGCTGCCGGTCGTGGGCCGACAATGGGTATGTCGAAACGCCTCCGCGCACCCGATTCGGGGGGCCGAGCATGAAAACAGAGCGTTGTGCTTCGCCCCCGGGCGCGCGATAGAAGGTCTCATCGTCGTGGACACTCGCCGGTAGGCAGGCCGGGCGGCAACCGACTCGACCTTGCCGTATGCTTCCGTGGTCTCGACTCCCAACAATCCATTTCATCCCAAGGAACCGCTCATGAAGAGCCTGATCGTCGTCGACTCGGTCTTCGGCAACACCGAACAGGTCGCCCGCGTCATGCACGACGTCCTGCTCCCGTTCGGCGAGATCGCGCTCATGCGCCCGGACGCGGTGAGCCGTGAGCTGTTCCAGGGCGTCGATTTGCTGGTCGTCGGCTCGCCCACGCGTGGTTTCCGGCCGACGCCCGCTATCACGACCTTCCTCAAGACCACCTGCCGCGGCGCGATCACCGGCATGCCGGTCGCGGCCTTCGACACCCGCTACGACCCCGACCGCCGCTCGTGGGCACTTCGGTCGATCATGCGGCTCTGTGGCTTCGCGGCGCCGTTCATCGCCAAGGAGCTCCAGAAGCAGGGCGGCGTGCTCGTCTTGCCGCCCGAGGGCTTCTTCGTGAAGGACGAGAAGGGCCCGCTCGATGACGGCGAGCTGGAGCGCGCGGCGCGATGGGCGCACCAGGTCGCCCGCGATCGGCCGAGGCCGGCGAAGCAAGCGGGCCTGTGATCATCACCCTCCTCAACGGCAATTCCGATCCGGCCAAGCCCCAGCTCGACGCCGCGGTGGACGCGCTCGCACGCCGCTGGCGCAAGCGCGGGCACGCGGTCGAGTCGATCCTGCTGCGCGAGCGGCGTATCGACGACTGCATCGGCTGCTTCGGCTGCTGGGTGAAGACGCCGGGGCGCTGCGTCCACGACGACGACATGACGGCGATCCTCCGGTCGGTCATCCTCTCCGACCGGGTCGTCTTCGCCTCGGACCTGCGCTTCGCGATGCTCAGCCCGCTCACGCTCTCCACGCTCAACCGCTTCCTGCCCTTGGGTTGCGCCTACCTGCGGCTCGACTCGCGGGGCCGGACGGCGCACTTCCCGCGCTACGAGCTGCGATGGAAGACCGGGCTGCTGGTCGAGGACCGACCCGGGCTGACCGCGCAGGCGCTCGCGGACCTCGCCTACAGCTTCAGCCGCGGCAACCGCGACAGGTGGCTGGGCGTGTGGCGCGTCGGCCGCGACGACGAGGAGGCTTTCCGTGCAGTTGACTGTGATTAACGCCTCGCCCCGCCGCGCCGGCAGCAACACACGGCGGGTCCTCGAGCCGTTCCTCGAAGGCTTCCGCTCGGTCCCGGGCGCCAACGCGCGCTGCTTCTACATCCACGAGCTCGCCACCGGCGAGAGGGTGCGCGAGCTGTTCCTCGGCTCGGAAGCGCTCCTGCTCGCCTTTCCGCTCTACTGCTACGCCCTCCCCCCGGCTGCCCAGCGCTTCATCTACGAGCTCGAGCCGCTGCGCGGGCGCGGCGGAGCCCGCCTCGCCTTCCTCTGCCAGTTCGGGTTCCGCGAGGCGTGCCACGCCCGCGCCCTCGAGCGCCAGCTCGCCGGCGTCTGCGCGGAGCTCGGGGTCGAGAACCTCGGCATGGTTTTCCGCGGCGGGTGCGAGGGCCTGAGCTACAGGCCGAGCTTCGCGACGAAGCGGCTCTTCGCAGGCTTTCGCGCGCTCGGACGTTCCCTGGCGGAGCGCGGGCGCTGGAGTCGCGAGGAGCTCGAAAGGTTCGCGGCGCCCGAGACGAGCCGCGCGGGCCTGCTCACGCCGGTCAAGGCGCGAATCCGGGTCGCGGCGGCGAACTACGTCTTCTGGCGCGCCCAGCTCAGGCGCAACGGCGCGCTCGCGCGCAACTGGGACCGGCCGCTGCTCGATGAAGAAGAAGGAAGCGATTCGGGCGAACGGGACCTGCGGCTGACCTCGCGTTGATCGCCGGTTCCGGAGGGATCGCCCACGCGCCCGCCAGGGCCTGCGGGGCCGGGCGCATTGCCCTGCGCCCCTACCGCGCCGTCACGTTCCGGCACGCCCCATCACGGCCCAGCACGCCCCATCACGCGCCGCACGCAGCGGTCACGCGCCGCCGTGAAGTCACGCAACCTGTTTCGCCGTGGTGGCGACGATGGCGCTCGCTCACGCGCATCGCCGCTCGGCGCGCTTTTCCACCCGCTCCAGAAACCCATCGATCGCCCGGTGCACCGTCTCCGGGTGCTCGACGAGCGAGTAGTGCGTGCCGTTCTCGATGAGGAAGAGCTCGGCGTCCGGCAGCCGCCGCACGAGCTCGCGGCCGACTGACGGCGGCGCCATCCAGTCGTGCGTGCCCACCGTCACCAGCGTCGGGATATCGAGCCGATGCAGGTAGGGCTCGGCGGTGTGCTGGTGCAGCGCGAGGATCATCCGCAAGTAGCGCCTGAAATCGAGCTGCTTGAACTCGCCGAGCACGACCTGGAACTCCTCCGGGTGTCCGCGGAAGTAGCCGACCCGGTGCAGCGCGGCGACCATCGGCCGGGTGTCGAGGAACAGCCGCGCGTTCAGGTCGATGAGCGGCCCGGCGCGGCTGAGCAGCCGGATCAGCGCGCTCTGCAGCCGCTCGCCGCCCGGCACCTTGTCGAGGACGTGCCCGAAGGCGCCGTTGACGAGGACCAGCTTCGTGCACCGCTCCGGATGCCGGTGCGCGTACTCGAGGCTGATCTGCACGCCCATCGACCAGCCGCCCAGGGTGAAGCTGCCGAGCCTCTCGCGCTCGACGATGGCCTCGAGGTCCGAGACATGGTCCTCGACCCGCAGCGCCCGCTCGCCCTCGCCTGGAACGCCGGAGCTGAACAGACCGCGCGGCTCCCAGCCAATGAAGCGGTAGCGACCCGCGAAGTGCCGGAACAGCTTGCGGTACGTCACCAGCGGGCCTCCGAGCCCCGGGCAGAACACGAAGTCCCGAGGTCCCTCGCCCACGACGACGTAGGTTATCGGCGTGCCGTCCGCCGCGATCGCGCGGCGCGTCTGGTGGGGCAGGTCGAGGCCGGTCATCGAGGCTCCTTCAATTCCGAGGCGCCGCGGTCTTCGTCGCTCCTGCGGCCGTGACACCGTCGCTCCGCCGACTTCATGTCGCAGGCAGGCCGGG
Source organism: Myxococcales bacterium (assembly GCA_050942745.1). Taxonomy (GTDB): domain Bacteria; phylum Myxococcota; class Myxococcia; order Myxococcales; family UBA5297; genus UBA10939. The sequence continues at coordinate 424 of JBMNNX010000074.1, read as the reverse complement.
AGTCTCCTCCGAAGCCGCCCGCTCGGTCGACGGCAAAACGACGTTCGGTTAAGAACACTTCCCGCCGCGAGCCGCGCGCGCCGACTCTGGCGCAGTAGCCCGCACCGTGGTGCACCCGATAGCGCTGACACGGCGCCCGGCCAGGAGACGCTCATGACAGGACGACTTCGGCTTTCCGTGCTGCTGAGCGCGCTCTTCCTCCTCGCCTGCTCGGATCCCGATCAACCGGGCGCTCCCTGTGCTGACGCCTGCCAGCTCGGCGAGACCGAGTGCGCGGACGCTCGGCTACGCGCCTGCGTCGCGGGCGAAGACGGCTGCCTGGTCTGGGCCGAGCAAGCGTGCCCGTCGGGCGCGTGCGAGACCCCGACGGAGTGCGCGCCCTGCCTGCGCTGTCCCGCGGCGGGCGCCACGCGCTGCGCCGACG
>JBMNNX010000399.1:0-4840 GCA_050942745.1 Myxococcales bacterium | reverse complement strand
GGACGAGGAAGAAGAACGCGGCGGCCGCGATAGCGAGCGTCGGACTCGCCGGCTCGCCGTTGTCGATGGCGAGCACCGCTGAGGAGAGGCTGCCGATAGCGGCGGCGAACGAGGCGCCGAAGACGAAGGGCAGGGCCGCCTTCCTCGGCTCGAGGTTGAGGAGCGCGGCGGCGAATCGTTGGCTGCGCGCGAGCGCGACGGCGAGCGCCGCGAAGCCGAGGCCGACGCACGAGAGCGCGAGCGGGATCGACGAGTCGCCCCAGCGATTTCCTGTCGCAATGGCGACCGCGAGCATGGCCGCGAGCACCGGGATATGGAGGCGCGCGGCCGACGACTGTCTGCGCGCGAGGGCGGCGCCGGCGAGGGCAAAGGCGGCGACGAAAAGGGCAGGCGCACGCGGCTCGAATACGAGGGCGAGCGCGATGGCGACCCAGGTCACCAGGCGGCCGACGTGCGCGAGCGGCTCGCGAAGCGCGGCCAGTCGTTGCGCGCCGAGCGGGATCCGGGCGCCGAACCAGCGGCGCGCCTCGACGCCGCCTGCCGAGCTCTTGCGCGAGCCCGAAGCGATGAGGAAGGCGAATCCGAGCCCCATCGCGCACCACGGCAGCAGCTTGTGCGGAACGCCGCCGAGCAGGAGCCCGCGCAGGATGGCGTAGGCGCCGACCGCGAGGCCCGGGTAGGCGAACAGGGCAGAGCGGGCCAACAGGCTCACTGCCACGCACGCAGCGGCGGTCGTGCCTGCGGCCACTGCTGCGAGGGCGCCGTCTTCCGCGACGAGCGCGACTACGAGCAGCAGGGCTCCAGCCGCACCGGCGAGCGCGAGCTCGAAGAATGCCTGCTCGCGCTCGTCGCTGGTCAGTCGGGAAAGGAGGACGAGGGCCAGGCTGGCGAGCGCCAGGCCGAGTTGTGCCGCCGCGACCTCGGGCAGCGAGGCAATCCCGAGATCGACGCCGAGGACCAGCACCACGGCTCCCGCGAGATAGGCGAGTCGGGGATGGCTGAACCAGAACGAGGCGCCAAGCGACAGGAGCGCGACCACGGCCGCGGTCGCCGCCGCGGGTCGCAGATCGTTGCCGAGGTGCGCCCAGACCAGGAGCACGACGGCAAGGCCGGGCGCGAAGAGGCGAAGGGCCTTCTGCGCGTACTCTGCTCCCGAAGACCGCGCCTTGCGATAGACGAGCGCGAGCAGCGCGAGGTAGCCGAGGCTCGCGAGTCCGCCATAGTTCCAGGGCAGCCGCGCGCTTGGTGCGTACCCGGTCAAGCTCTTGACGCCGTCGAGGATGGCGAGGAGCCATTCCGCCCGGAAGAAGCCGCTTGCCGCGTGATAGGCGATCCAGCCGACGAGCGCCGCGAGGAACGAGAAGACCGAGGAGCGGTGCCGCGCGGCGGCCTGCGCGAGTGAAACGGCGAAGACCGCGCAGGCGACGGCGAAGCTGACGCGGTTGGAGACCGAGGCGGCCGAGGCCGCGACGAGCACGGCGTAGGCGAGGAGCTCGAGCCACGAGGGATGCGGCCTGGGCTCGAAGAGCTTCCGCTCAGCGCGCAGCACGAGCGCTCCGAGAACAGCGGCGAGCGGGCCGTAGTGCGCGAGGCCGAGCGGTGCTCCAGCGGAGAGGCCCTGATAGTGGGCGCGCACGAAGAGCGCGAGCGCGAGCCAGCCGAGCCCGACTCCGGCGAACGCCGCGTGGCCCTTGTCGTCGCGCAGCTCGCCGAGCAGCGGCACGGCGAGCCAGAGGATGGCGATGCCTATCGCGTCGATGGTCGCCAGCGCGAGCGCCGAGCCGGCGAGCGGCGCGGCGGCGAAGAGGACGAGCAGGCCCCAGGCCGCGAGCGCGAAGCGGCTGCTCGCTCGGGTGCCGAATACGTTCGCGCAGGCACGGACGAGCAGGCCCATCGCCACGACGCCGGCGGTCGCGACCAAGGCCCAGAGCCCGAGGTGCTCGAAGCGAAGCGGCCCGGCGGCGAGGACGACCATGGGCGCCATCGCGCCAGAGATGGATGCGAGCACCCTCCCGGCAAGCGTGAGCCCGCGGCGCGTCGCGAGATGGCGCCCGACCCACCAGAAGCCGCACGAGTAGGCGCCGAGCAGTCCGGTGACGAGCAGGGTGCGCGCGGTGCCCTGCGATTCGGCGACGAAATAGAACGAGCCCGACAACAGGAGGAAGGCGCCGACGAACCAGCCGATGTTCTCGTAGAGGAACGGGCGCCAGAACTTGTGCCAGGGAGACTCGCGCTCGATGAGCGCCTGCTCGGTCGTCAGCGGCGTCTCCGGGATTTCGACCGGTCCGCCCATCGCCGCGGCGACGGCAATGGCGACGTCGCCTCCGGTCACCCCGAGCGTAGGCCGAGCTTGCGAGGCCGAAGTCGAGGGGCCCTCCGCCTCCGCCCCCGCCGCTGGTGCGTCGGGGGCTACGCTCGGGGCGAACGGGGTTGGCACGTGGGAGGTCTCGCCCCCGGTCACCCCGAGCGTAGCCTCCCGCTGCACGCGGGAAGCGGACTCGAAGGGCGCGCCCGAGGTCGAGGTGTCCTTCGACTCCGTTCCCGACGCTGGTGCGTCGGGGGCCACGCTCAGGGCGAACGGGGTTGGCACGTGCGAGATCTCGCCCCCGGTCACCCCGAGCGTAGCCTCCCGCGGGACGCGGGAGGCGAAGTCGAGGGGCGCGCCCGAGGTCGAGGTGCCCTTCGACTCCGCCCCCGCCGCTGGTGCGTCCGGGGCAACGCGCGGAGCGAGCGGGGAATCCGCCTCGGTCGATCCCAAAGCGGCAACGGCCTCTTCGATAGCCGAGACGCGCTTGTGGTACGGCCGCGCGAGCTCCTCCGCGACCGTGCGCGCCAGGAGCTGCCTTTTCTGCCACTTCTCGATCTCACCGAGCAGGAAGCGCGTGCGTGCCAGATCGGCGAGCAGTTGGGAGAGCTCGCGCTCCTCGAGCCGCCCGCCGCAGGCTTTGCAAAAGCGCGCGCGCGCCGGGTACTCCTCCTCGCAGCGATGGCAGTACATGCTCCCTCCGGTCGCACGGTTCAGAAGCCGACTGCTATCATCCGGCGTGCCCGAACCTCATGGGCGCGAATTCAAAGCGGTTTTCGAGGCTTCGATGGACCGGCTGACCAAGAACCGGACGACGCCTGTTCGGCGATCTGACACCCTGCGCGCGCTCCTGGTCGCCTGCTGTGTCGCTGGCTGCACGACGACCGGAGCGGCTTCGAGCGCCGGTTCGGAGGGCGAGGCGCACAACGGCACCTCCACGATCGCCGCGACTGCGGCTCCACAGGCCGCCCTTCGCGCCTTCCTCGACGCGACCGAAGCGGGCGACTTCGAAGCCGCCTACCGGCTCCTCGCGGGCTCGTGGCGCGCCCGCTACACGCCTGAGCGCCTCGCCGCGGACTTCGATCAGGTCGAGGGCGCGGCGCGCGAGAGGCTGACGCGGGCGGCGCTCGCGGCCTCGCGCGAGCCCATCATCGCCGGCAACACTGCCGAGCTGCCGGTAGGCGGCGGCAAGTGCGTGCGGCTCGTGAAGGAAGACGACGGCTGGAAGATCCAGGCGCTCGAGTAACGAGCGTCGCCCAGCCTCGAAAGGAAACGGTTCGGCCCACCATTCATCCTTTGAACAGCTTGACTTGACACTGCCGACTCAGGGGGCCAGAGATCGCGCGCCTTTGTTTCAGAGGGGGCGAGCAGGCCCAAGAAATGGTGGAGACGATGCCTTCGGTGACCGAACGTGAAGTCCTCGCAGCACTATCCAAGGTTCAAGACCCCGAGCTCATGCGTGACCTCGTGTCGCTCGGCATGATTAAGGAAGTGAAGATTGATGGAGGCCGCGTCGCGGTCACCGTCGAGCTGACGACCCCGGCCTGCCCGCTCAAGAACAAGATTCGCGCGGACGTCGAGGCCGCCTTGCGCGCGGTGCCCGGCGTCGAGGACGTGGGCATCGAGATGACCGGCCGCGTCCGGCCCGCGGTGAAGGAGGATCCTGCGATCCCCGGCGTGAAGCACGTCGTCCTCGTCGGGGCCGGCAAGGGCGGAGTCGGCAAGTCCACCTGCGCGGTCAACCTCGCGCTCGCCCTCAAGCGTAGCGGGGCCTCCGCCGGCCTGCTCGACGCCGACTTCTACGGACCGTCCATCCCGCTGATGCTCGGCCTCGATGGGCGCCCCTCGCCGACCGAGGACGGCAAAGGCATCGTCCCGCTCGAGAAGCTCGGCATCAAGGCGATGTCCATCGGCCTTTTCATCGATTCGAACCAGGCGATGATCTGGCGCGGCCCGATGCTCCACGGCGCCCTCGTCCAGATGCTTCGCGAGGTGACTTGGGGCGAGCTCGACTACCTGATCGTCGATTTGCCGCCGGGCACCGGCGACGTGCCGCTGTCGGTCTCGCAGACGATCAAGGCGAGCGGCGCGGTCCTCGTGACGACCCCGCAGGACGTGTCGCTGGCCGACGTGAAGAAGGCCAAGCTCATGTTCGACAAGGTCAGGATCCCCGTGCTCGGCCTGGTGGAGAACATGAGCAACTTCATCTGCCCGCACTGCCAGACGGCGACGCCGATCTTCGCCACCGGCGGCGGCCGGCGCGCGGCCGAGCAGATGGGCATCCCGTTCCTCGGGGAGATTCCGCTCGATCTCGCGGTGCGCGTCGGCGGAGACGAGGGCAAGCCCATCGTCTCCGAGCACCCCGAGTCGCCGCAGGCCGAGGCGTTCATGACGATGGCCCGCAACATCGCCGGTCAGGTCTCGTGCGTCGCGCACAGCGAGCAGAGCGAGCCCGAGCCCAAGCCAGCGGCTGGCCACCAGTGCAGCGGCTGCAGCGGTTGCTGATTCGCTCAGGCGGCCCGGCCCATCAGGCCC
>JBMNNX010000397.1:0-4866 GCA_050942745.1 Myxococcales bacterium | reverse complement strand
GCTCTCACTCGGCGGCGGCGGTTCGCTTCGAGGCAAAGACGAACGGCTGGCGAGGCAGGAATTGGGAGGGCCGCCGTCTCGGTGGCCTGCGTGGCAGGCGCAGAAGGCAGGGATTCACCAGCTCGAATCGATTCCTCGACGTGGAATCGAAGCCGCGGGGCGTGCCACCTACCCCCGCCCCCCTCCCGCACGGCGCGCATCCAGCCGCTCGTCATGACCGGCGCCCTCAGCGCGCCGTGCAGGAGGGGGCTCTCACTCCGCGGCGGCGGTTCGCTTCGAGGCACAGACGAACGGCTGTAAGGGCAAGAGCTGCGCGGGCCGCCGTCTCGGCAGCCACTTCAAGCGCGCCCTCAGGCCGCGCAGGCGTCTCTCACCACGAGCGGGAGGACGACGCTGACTGAGGTTCCGGCGCCCGGCTGGCTCTCGAGCCCGATGCTGCCCCCGTGCGCCTCGACGATCTTGCGGGTGAGGTAGAGCCCCAGGCCGAGGCCGCCGAACTCTCGCGGCGAAACCGCCCGTTCGAACCGCTCGAAGAGCCGCTTCTGGCGGGCGGGATCGATGCCGATGCCGTGGTCGGTCACGACCAGCCGGGCGGACGGCCCCGGGAGCGTATCGACGCGAATCTCAACCGGCTTGCCGGCGCCGAACTTCAGCGCGTTGGAGAGCAGGTTGATGATCACCTGCTCGAGCCGCAGGCGATCCCACTCGCCGACGAGCGCGCCCTCGCCCGAGAGCGTGACGGCGCAACCCGAGCGCTCGATGGCCGGCTTGAACTGTTCGATGAGCGCGGTCACCAGGAACACCAGATCGACCGGCTCGCGCTGCAGCGTCAGCTCGCCTCGTCCGACCGCGTCCGCGTCGAGCAGGGTCTCGACGAGCCGGGTGAGGCGCTCGACGTCGTCGTTCGCCTTGGCGATGAGGGGCTCGACCTTCGGGGCGCTGCTCTTCGTGAGGAGGCGCCGCAGGCTCTGTAGGCGCAGCTTGAGCGGAGTGAGCGGGGTCCTCAGCTCGTGCGAGGCAATCGAGAGGAACTCCTCGCGCGCCTGCAGCGCGGCCTGGGCTTCGGCGAACAGGCGGGCGTTCTCCTCGGCGATCGCCCGGCTGCGCTCGAGGTCCTCGAGCAGCTTGCTCGAGACCTCGTTGTAGTCCCTGTGCGTCACCTGCAGGTCGTGCTGCGCGCGGTCGGCGAGCCGGCTCGCCTCGGTCATCCTCTCGCGGATCTCGACCGCCGCTTCGACCGCTTCCAGCGTGGTCGCCAGCACCGGCTGCAGGTTCGAGAGCAGCTCCTCGGGGACGGTGATCGCCCACAGCAGCGCGCCGAGCCTCACGCGCTCCTGTCGGGCGCCGGGCACGACGAGCACGCCCTCGATCCGCTCGCGGCCGTCGGGCACGACGCGGAAGACGGCCTCGATGTCCCGCGTCAGCAGGACGAGCGGCGAGGCGAGCAGCGTCTTCTTCGTGAGCTCGCCCTCGGCAAACCCGGACGGCGCCGGTCTTATCGTGCTGACGTGGCGCAGCGTCATCCCTCGTCACCAAGCAGGAGCAGAACGTAGGTCATGTTGTGGAAGAAGTTGTGGAGGCGGCCCTGGCGGTCCCGGAGCGGTCCGAGCTCGCCGAACGAAGGGAAGCCCACGATGGGTAGGCCTTCGGGGAAGGCCTCGGAGAGCGCGCGCACTTCGTGGTCAACCTGTCCGGCGAGCAGGTCCTTGCGACCCGCGCAACTGACCACCAGCGCGGCCGCGGGGGTGAAGCGCGTCCGGGCCATCTCCGCGATGGCGTAGACCTCGCGGACGAGGTCCTCGGGCGTCGCCATGCACGCCTGGACGAGGGTGCCCTCGGCGATGCTGCCGAAGACGCGGAAGGCGCCGGTTTCGGATTCGGGTATCACCGAGCGCAGCCTCTTCAGCTCGGGGTTCTTCGGGTCGACCACCGAGAGCGCGACCACGCCTCGGTCGGTCTGCAGCGCGGGCTTGCCGGTCTCGCGGCGAAAAAAATCCATGGCGCTCAGCCCGCCGATGGCCTCGATCCGCGGGCCGGTCGCCCGGTCGATCGCGCCGGGCGTGCCGACGGGCTGGATAGTGTTGCCGACGGAGATGTCCACGGCGAGCTCGCCGTAGGCGGCGAGCAGGACGACGCTGTCCTGGAGGACCTGGCGACCGCAGTAGAGGTAGCTGCGCTCGAACCGATAGTCGTCGCCCGCGAGCCCGCCCACGACCGGGACGCCGTCGAGCTCGCGCTCGAGCACGTCTTCGATGAGCGAGCCGTCGGCCTCAAGGCTCGCGAGCAGCAGCGCGAAGCGCGGCTTCTCGCCGGAGGCCGCCTCGTCCAGGCGACCGAGCGCGGTTCGAAGGCAAGCCCGCGAATCGGCTCGCGCGCCGCTCGCCTGCGCGACCCTCCAGCGCACCGCGCCGCCGGTCTCGATGCCGAGCGCCGCGGCGCCCGCGTTGCCGGCGCGGCGGGTCTCGTAGAAGCCGTCGCCCGTGTTGCCGACGACCACCGCGTCCCGCGAGCCGAGGCCGTCGTGCAGGCCTTCGAGCAGCTCGCCGCCCGCGGCGTAGTGGACGCTGCTGAAGACGACGACCACCTCGGGCGCAGCCGGAGCGAGCGCTTCGCCCAAGCTCAGGCCCGCGCGGTACGGATCGGCGATAAAGGTGCTGGCAGAGGTCGCTCTCATGGCCGGTGGGGGCGCCGCCCCCGCGGTTGTCGGGGCGCCGATCAGCCGCCGGCCCCCGCACTTCACGGTTCCTCAACGCTGCTGCAAACTACTCATGGATGCCAACGCTGCTGGGGAACCCAAGAGTCCCCGAGCGATCCGCCCGGCTCCAGCGAGCACGGCGCGAGCACGGCATAAGGCGTGACGAGCAGGCGCCTGCCTGGCTGCAGGATGTGGGGAATTGCCGGCGGAAGCCGAGCGCCCGGTCGGTCTCCGATTCGCCGGCCCGTGTTGCAGCTCGGGCGGGCCGAGCCCCGGTCGCGCCGGGGCCGTCGCAGAGTCAGGGACAAAGCCAGGCTGGAGAGCTAGGCCCGCACCCGCTGTTGCGAGCGGACCGAGAGGATCTCTGGCGCCTCGAAGTCGGCAGCCGTCAGGCCGGTGTAGACCTGCAGCTCGCTGATCGCCTCCTCGGTCGCTTCGACGCTGCGGGCGACGTCGTCCACGTCGTGCGTCAGCAGCCCGGGGTCTTGGCGGTTGACGGCGAGCTCGGCGAGGCCCGAGAGCTTGGCGCCGATGCGCTCGAGCTCCAGGGTGACGAAGTCGTGGTTCTCGCGGGCGCGCTGGATGTTCTCGCGGCGGGCGCGCACGGTCGCCAGGGTGTCCTCGACGCTCTTGCGCTTCTTGTCGGAGAGCGGGTCGATGGCGTCCTTGGGCAGCTCCTCGAGCCGGCGCAGCGCCTCGCGCTCGACGCGGTCGAGCCCGTCGGTGTCGATGGAGGCGAAGAAGCGCTCGAGGGTCATCTTCGTGTGCAGCAGCTTCAGGTAGACCCAGAGCAGCTTGTTGACGCCGACGAGCTGGCTCTTGGCGACGTGATCCATGCCGAGCGCGACCGCTTCGGGGTCCTTGCCGGCCAAGTCGGCGAGCACCGCGCAGCGGCTGCGCAGCTCCTCGAACTGCCGGCGCAGCCTGGGGTCGAGCCCGCGGTAGAGCTGATCGAAGCGCGTGCGCATCGTCTCGGCGCCCGCCGCGGCCTTGGCCGCGCCGTGGGCGGCGTCAATGGCGCGCTGGAAGCGCGGGTTGGTCGAGACGACCCCGAGGAACAGCATCTCGGCCGCGAAGACCAGCGGCAGCACGACGTCGGGGATGGGCGAAATGACCCCGGCCACTCCGGCGCCGATAAACGCCAGGAGGTTCCAACGGTTGGTGAAGGCAGCCTTCAGGTAGCTGCCGAGACTCTGCCGGCTGACCATGCGCTTACAGTACTCCCGCGTCCGCCTCCATCTTGGCGATCTTCTCTCGGATGTATCGGACGCGCTCGGCGAACTCGGGCTGGGCCTGCGCCTCGACCGCGGGCAGCTTCTGCCGCGGGGCGTGGATCTCCTCGATGATCGTCCCGGGGGCCGACGAGAAGATGTAGATGCGGTCGCCGAGGAAGACGGCCTCTTCGATCGAGTGGGTGACGAAGAAGACGGTCGCCTCGGCGCTCTTCCACAGGTCGATGAGCAGGTCCTGCATGCGCAGGCGGGTCATCGGGTCGAGGGCGCCGAACGGCTCGTCCATCAAGAGGATGCGCGGCTTGAGGATGAGCGAGCGGGCGATGGCGACCCGCTGGCGCATGCCGCCCGAGAGCTGATGCGGGTACTTGAAGGCGTCGCGCTCCGGACACAGGCCGACCTTGGCTATCCACTCGAGCGCGCGCTCGTGGCGCTCGCGCTTGGGCACGCCGCGGCACTCGAGGCCGAAGGCGACGTTGTCGAGCACGGTGCGGTTGTCGAACGCGGTGTACTCCTGGAAGACCATGCCGCGGTCGGCGCCGGGCCCGACGACCGGCTTGCCGAGCACGAGCACCTCGCCGCTGGTGGCCGGGTGCTGCGGCTCGAGCCCGGCGATGAGCCGCAGCACGGTGCTCTTGCCGCAGCCCGAGGGGCCGAGCACGGCGATGAACTCGCCGACCTCCGGCAGGTCGTCCACCTGGAAGGTGACGTCCTTGATCGCGGTGTAGGCGCGCGGGGTGCCCGGCGCGTAGGTCTTGGTGACGTTCTTGAACTCGACGACCTTGGGCAGCGGGCTGGGCGCGCCCGCCGGCGAGCTTGATGCGATGGCTCCGTTGCTCATCAGCCCTCCTCCCGGTACGGGAAGAGCCAGCGCTGCGCGAAGAGCAGCAGCCGGTCGATGCCGTAGGCGACCAGGGTGATGGCCACCAGGGTCAGGTA
>JBMNNX010000143.1:0-16660 GCA_050942745.1 Myxococcales bacterium | reverse complement strand
TCGCCGCCGGCGTCGATCGGCGCGCCGCCTTCTTCCATCACGCCTGCTTCGACCGTCGGACCGCAGGCCCTTGGCTTCTCGACAAGCGCGTGAAGCGCCGCAGTCGCCCGAGGATCTCTGCGCGGACCGCGGTGGGCTTCCTCTTTTCCTGGGCGCGCGTGCGCGCGGGGAACCTCCTCTTCGGTCTGAGCCGATTGCCGGCGTGGTGGCGGGCGTCGTCGCGAACCGACAGCCTTGCCGAGCGAGTCCTCGCGACCGACCTGCGGCGGCTCTCTGCCCGGCGATTGCGCCGGCTGGCCGGTGAAGCGCTGGCGCTCCATCGCAGCGTGCGGCGAGTCCACGCCGGCCTCTGGTACCCGATCGACCTCATGAAGGACCTCGCGGCGTTCGAGGAGCGGTTCGGCCCGGCGGGATTGAGCACGTCGCTGCCGCAGCCGGCGCGGCGGACCTCGCGGGATCGGATGACCGCCGAGCTGGTGCTCACGATTCGCGAGCGATACGGCGGCGCACATCCGCCCTGGGTGCTCGACGCGGCTTCGCGCGCGCAAATCGAGCGGCACCTCGTTCGGTTTCCCTACGCCTTCGAGTCGCGAGCCGAAGTGCAGGACCCGGCCGCCTGGCGCGCGTGGAGCGAAAAGCCCGAGGCGTGGTGGTCGCAGCAGTCCTCTTGCGCTCGCGAGGAGCTCGCACTTCTTGCGGCGGCTCCCCAGCGTTCCTCGCCGCCGCGGGCGAGCCTCGCCGGCAGGCTGCTGCGCGCGGTGGTCGGCATGTTCACTCCGCTCAAGGACGACCGAGTCGAGCTGCTGGCAAAGGCCGGAGCGGTATTGAGGGCGGTGCTGCTCGAAGTCGAGCGGCGCGCTGGCGGCTCCGGGCCGGATGCGGGATGGGTCTTCGAGCTGGAGCCCGCGGAGCTCGAGCGGCTCGCGGCCGTGCTGGAGCGCCCGGCCGAGGTCGAGCGCTTATGCCAGACGGCCGTGCGAAGGCTGCGTGAGCGGGTGCTCGAGGGTTTCGCGGCGCATGGCCAGGCCGAGCGGGTTCCCGCCCCCGAGCTCGTGTCCGCGGCGACCGGCGCCCAGCTTGAGCTGCGCGGAAGGGCGCTCGCGCCCGGCTTCGCGACCGGCCGCGCCTTCCCGGCGGCCACGGCGAGCGAGGCCCAGCGGCTGCGGCCGGGCGAGGTGCTGGTGGTCGAGGAGCTGCGGCCCGCGTTCACCGGGGCGCTGCTGCGCGCCTGCGCGCTCGTCTGCCAGCGGGGATCGCCGCTGTCGCACGGGGCGATCATTGCGCGGGAGCTTGGGATACCGGCGGTCGCGGTGGAGGACCTGGCGCAGATCGGTCTCGGGGCCGAGATCGCGGTGGATGGCCGGCGAGGGGTGGTTGGGGTTCTGGCGTCGACTGCTCGCGCATAGGGTTGAGCGGCCCTTGCGTCGTTGATGGAGGTGTCGGCGACTACGAGTGAGGCCGCGGCCGCTCCGCGTGGTTGCGCCACGTTGACGCCTAGCAGGTCGAGCGCACGGCTCGAGCTAGCTTCGTGGCAGCCCGCCGAGGTCGCGAAGCACAGGCACTTTGCTCCAATGAAGCCTCACGGCCTCTCTCATCCTGTCGGGGCACTGGGCTTCGATAGTTGCCCAGGTGGCCCGGACTCGTTCCAGCGCCGCGATCATGCGTGCCTCGCCGTCCGGCGCATTGGCTCTTTGGGCGAAGATGCGCAGGCGTTCGGGGTCGAGTGTGTCGAAGCGACGCGAGCGGCCGAAAGCCAGGGCGAGCTTCGGGGGGCCGTGCGGTGAGTCCCAACCGAAGTCCGTCCAGGAGATCGACGAGACGAGGTCGTAGCAGGGGCTCAGCCTCGGCCGATGATCGAACCCCCACTGGAACGACCAGTTCTTGAGGTGCGCGTCGTCGTTGCCCGAGGCGATGACGAAGGCGAGTCGGTCGATGAATTCGGCCTGGGCTTGGGGGCCGCAAGCGTCTTTGACCAGTCGAGCGAGGGCGTCGTAGCTCGTCCGTCGCGGGCCTTTGTCCGCGTACTTGGCCTGCGCGTCGATTTCGAGCGCTTGAGCGAAGTCCTCTTGGTGGACGCGCGAGCCGTCGGCCGCGCGATCGAAACGCTCAACGGCAAAGGCGAGCTTGGGCGTACCGATCAGCTCGGAGGGAACGCCTTGAAGCGTCTCGATTCCCAGCACGTGGTGACGAGGGACCGAAAGGCCAGAAGCCGCGGCCCAACTCATCGTGCAGTGCTCCACCTGTGGAAGGTCAGGGAGTCGTTCTCCGGCGATCTTGACGATCCATCGGCCGGTCTCGCCTCGCGCGGGCAAGACGAACTTGTCGCCCTCGAGCAGCATCGAGAGCTTGAGCTGCATGCCGGCAAGCGAGAAGCGAAGTCGGCCAGGAGCGACAGGCTCTTCCCGCGGCAGCTCCGCGGGCTCAGATTCGCCGCGAACCTCGACCGCGCCTGGCAGGTCGCGCCCGAGGGCCAGAAGCATTGACGGCGCGTCGGTCTCACGAAGGCCACGCTGCCGGCATATGTGGTGGCGCAAAGCGCTCCCCACCTCGGGAAGAAGGTTGTCAAACCAGGTGGGGAGGCCGGTGCCGGCAATTCTCGGCGACGGATCGGCGAGGAAAGCGAGGCCGAGAGGAGGATGCTGATTCCCCTCGAGCCAGGCCTCGTCTGGCGTGAAGCGAATAGCGCCGTAGCGATCGCGGGTCAGAAACCCGACGAGATGACCGGAGACGCGCACATCCAGCCGCAGGCGCAGCGAGGTCGTTGAATGGCTCAATCGACAAGCTCCGCGTCCAGATAGACAACGAGGGGCCGAAGCGTCGGTTCGTCCCAAGCGGCGCGTTCATGCAGAAATCGGTCGACGAGGGGCACCAACGCGGCAGCGCGACGGCGAAGGAAGGTCGGGATGTCCTTCCTGACCAGGGCTTCGAAGGCGATGCCGTCGATGAGGTGCGAGGCCAGCGCTTCGGAATGCTTCGTCGGATCCCATCTCCGAAGCTCCGCCTGCAGGCCCGAGTGCGTATCAGCCAGGAGCACTCGGTTGGCGGCGCTACGAGCGAGGTCGCGGTCGGGATTCGGCAAGGATTTCCAGCCGCTCTTGACGAAGATCTCCCGAGCGACTCGCCCGCAGACGAGATCGCCCAGCGACACGAACCCGAATCGGTCGCGCGGCGCCAAGCTCAACAGCGCGAGGCACTCGATGCGGCTTCGGGCGCTCTTGTGGTTGAACTTCTCGAGCCCCCAGTGCCCCGCGGGCGGTGGACCGATGCGGCGCAGCAGCCTGTCGAGGGAGCCCGACTCTTCGCCGGGCTGAATGTCGCGAACCTGCTCGCGCATCTTCGAGACCGCTGCGCGCTCATGGACGCCGGTGACCGCACCGCGCCAGACCCACCTCGCGAGAAGGGTGCGCGTCGCCGGGGCGGGATTGGGATGGATGTGGAACCATCGCGCCAGGATGAAGAAGACGACCGGGTAGGGGATGAGGCTCTCGTGAGGAATGCCGCAGTCCTTGGCCAAGAACTCCACGGTCCGCGACAGCGCTTCGGCAGCGTCTTCCGGCGAGACGAGGCCCCGGAGATCTCCGAGGTCCTCGAGCCGTCGAGTGGGGTCCAACCCGCTCATCGCCAGAACGGCCTTGAGGATCTCGCTTCGGGCGGGTTGGCCGAAGCCGTCAACGTCGCAGCCCTTCTGAAGCGCGTCCAGGTCGAGTGAAGGTCGGGCCGTTGCGGAAGGCGCGCCGAGAAGCGCCTGAAACACTTCTTCGGCCCTCATCCGCGCGCCGGTGCTGTTGAGCCGGGCGAAGACGGCGCGCAGCGCTTCCTCGTCACTCGTCTCGACGACGTAGGCGGGGATCGAGTAGTCGAGGATGCGCTGCTGGGCGTCCTCGACCCGGTCGATCATTTCCTCTTCGAGGGCGCAATCGCGAAGCCACCTTCCCAAGCGCCTCAGGTCGCCGAGGACGGAGAGTGGCACATCGAGCCCGATGCGTTGCGGCGGTGGCGGACCAAGAAGAAATGCCTCGTGCTCGGGATCGAAGCGCAGGACCCAGCGGCGGTCGCCGCCGTGATCGAGGTCCAAGAGAGAAGCGGCCAGCGCTGTTATGCGCTGCTGCCCATCGACCACCCACCACGCGTCGGCGCGCGCGGGCACTTGTAGCCTGGCGCCGCCGACGAGCAGCGTCTCGGCCTCGGCGGGCCGCTTCCACAGAAGCAGGGAGCCGACCGGGTAGCCGCGCCAGATGCTGTCGATGAAGTCGAGGACGTTCTTGCCGCTCCAACGCAGCGGACGCTGGAAGCGCGGAATGCGCACCTCACCCGCTTGAACCTTCTGAATCAGGTCTTTGACGGTGACCGTCGTCGCCTGTGGCCTGCGGCTGAGGGGGCGAAACAGAGTCGGGTCGGTCGTCATCAGGTTTCTCGCCGGCGATGCGCCATCAAAGTGTGGGAATCACTGAAAGAGTATTCAGCAGGCGTGCGGAGGTAAAACGCGGCGAACATGCCGAGCGGCCGGGCGAGCGCTTGCCCGCGAGATAAGCGGGTGCGGGGACGTCGCGCTCACTGCGCCGGGCCGACCGAATCAGTACGCGATGGCGAACGCCCTCAAGTCGCCGCGGTACTCCTTCCGCTCGACCTCCACCTCCTCGACCCGCGCCCCCGGCGGCCCGTGGCGGCACCAGTCGATGAAGCGCTCGACGTCGTCCTCCGGCCCCTCGACCTCGGCCTCGACGTCGCCGTTGAGCAGGTTGCGCACCCAGCCCTTGAGGCCGAGCGAGAGCGCCTCGTCGCGCGCGCTCGCGCGGTAGAAGACGCCCTGCACCAGCCCGGAGATCCGCAGGTTCACACGCACCATCTTCATGGGCTCTCCTCGAGCATCTTCAAGAACTCGGCCTCGTCGATGACCCGGATGCCGAGCTGCTGCGCCTTGGCGAGCTTGCTGCCCGCCGCCTCGCCGGCGACCACGAGGTCGGTCTTCTTCGACACGCTGCCCGTGACCTTGCCGCCGCGCTTCTCGATCTCGGCCTTGGCGTCCTCGCGCTGCATCGACGCCAGGGTGCCGGTGAGCACAACGGTCTTGTTGGCGAAGGCGCCGCCCTCGGGCGCCTTCTCGGCCTCGGGGACGACCCCGGCGGCGAGCAGGCGATCGACGACCTCGCGGTTCTGCGCCTCCTTGAAGAACTGCTCTATCGAGCGCGCCACCTCGGGGCCGACGTCGCGCACCGACTCGAGCTGCTCGGCGCTCAGCTCGTAGAACTGGTGGATGTCCGGGAAGGCCTGCGCCAGGTTGCGCGCGGTCGCCTCGCCGACGTGCCGGATGCCCAGGGCGAAGAGGAAGCGGCGCAGCGTCGTCTTGCGGCTGCGGTCGATGGCGTCCACGAGGTTCTGGGCGCTCTTGTCGCCGAGGCGCGGCAGGCTCGCGAGCTTCTCGGCGGTCAGGTCGTAGAGGTCGGCGACGTTGTGGACCATGCCGGTCTCGATGAGCGCGGCGATGACCTTGTCGCCCATGCCCTGGATGTCCATCGCAGTGCGCTGGGCGAAGTGGGCGAGCCGGCCGGCGAGCTGAGCAGGGCAGGAGACGCCGGTGCAGCGGTGGTCGGCCTCGCCGGGATTGCGCACCGCGGCCGCGCCGCAGACCGGGCAGTGCGAGGGGAAGACGAACGGCAGCTCGTCGCCGGTGCGCTTCTCGGCGATGACCGCGACGATCTCCGGGATGACGTCGCCGGCGCGGCGGATGAAGACGTGGTCGCCGATGCGCACGTCCTTGCGGCGCAGCTCGTCCTCGTTGTGCAGCGTGGCGTTGGAGACGGTCGCGCCGCCGACGAGCACCGGCTTGACCCGGCCGACCGGCGTCAGCTTGCCAGTGCGCCCGACCTGGACGTCGATGCCGAGCACGATGGTCTCCTCCTCCTCGGCCGGGAACTTCCAGGCGATGGCCCAGCGCGGGCTCTTCGAGACGGTGCCAAGCCGCTCGCGCAGCTCGAGGTCGTCCACCTTGACGACCATGCCGTCGATCTCGAAAGGCTCCTCGTGCCGGCGGGCGAGGAAGTCCTGATAGGCCTTCTTCACCTCCTCGGCGCCGCGGGCGAGGCGGAAGGTCGGCGCGGTGCGCAGGCCCACCGAGCGCAGGAACTCGAGCTTCTCCTGGTGGGTGCGAAAGGGGACGGAGGACTCGCCGACCTCGTAGAGATAGGCCGAGAGCGGGCGGGTCGCGGTGATCTTCGGATCGAGCTGGCGCAGCGACCCGGCGGCGGCGTTGCGCGGGTTGACGAAGGGCTCCTCGCCGAGCTCCTCCTGGCGCTGGTTGAGCTTGGCGAAGTCCTTCTTGGAGAGGATGACCTCGCCGCGGGCCTCGAAGATTTCCGGCGGCTCCTGGCCCTCGGGCATGCGCAGCCGCAGCGGGATGGTCTTGATGGTCTTGATGTTCGAGGTGACGTCCTCGCCGATGGTCCCGTCGCCGCGGGTCACGCCGCGTTCGAGCACGCCGTTGCGGTAGAGCAGCGAGATGGCCAGGCCGTCGAGCTTGGGCTCGCAGTCGTAGACCACCTCGTCAACGCCGAGGGCCTTGCGGACGCGGGCGTCGAAGTCGAGGAACTCGCCCTCGGACTGCGCCTTGGCGAGCGAGAGCATGGGCCGGGTGTGCTCGACCTTGGCGAACTTCTCGGACGGCGCGCCGCCAACCCGCTGGGTCGGAGAGTCGGGCGTGCGCAGCTCGGGGTGGTGCTTCTCGAGCTGCTCGAGCTCGGTCATCAGCCGGTCGTACTCGGCGTCGCTGATGAGCGGCTTGTCGAGCACGTAGTAGCGGTAGTCGTGGAAGAGGATCTGCTCGCGCAGAGCCTTGGCTCGCCTGGCCAGGTCGTCGGTCATCGGCGCCTCCGTCGGTGGGCGGGGAGCTTACCGTTGCTTGGGGACGAGGTGGGGACGGAGGGGCAATTCGGAGCGCCGGCCTTCGTGCCGGCGCCCGCCCGGGCCGTCGGTCTTGGCAGCGACGCCGGGCGCCGGAGAGGGCGGAGCGGCGAGCGAGGAGGCGGCTTGAGCCGCGCTACCTATGCGAGGGCTACGCCGCGAAGCGGGGCCAGCTTCTCAACCACTTCCTCTGGCGCGAAATGGTGGATGCTCGGGAGCGAGTCGAGCGCGACCTCGAGCGGCTCGCGGGCGGCGCCTCGCGCATGAAGAACGGCCCTGCGCGCCGCTCTGAGCACTTTGCCTGTCCTTGAAGAGGCTCTGGCGCCTCTATCGCGGGCCTTACCGACAGCGCGGAGAGCTTGGCAGACGAGTCGAGAGGCTTGGCAGAGCACCGGAGAGCTCGCGGCTCCCGTGGCAACTCGTCCCCACCCCGAGCTTCGCCAGAGAGACCTCGGGCGGGAGACCACCGGGGTTCACCGCCTCACACGCGGTCGTCGAAGAGGCAGACTTCGACGCAGGCACGAGCATGCCGCCAGAGAGGCTTCGCGAGCGCCGCATTGCTGGAGGAGCTGCCGAGGCCGAGTGCGGGCTGAGATCCAATCGAGCCGCCGGCCAGAAACACCCGCGGCCGGGCCCCTTTCGGAGCGCCGGCCGCGAGCCTTACCAGCCACTACTGCAGACCGCTACTGCGCCTCGCCCTCGGACTTCGGCGCCGGCTTCGGGCGGCGGCGGATGGACATGAACTCGGTAATCGGCGCGAGGCGCTTGGCCAGCTCCGGGTCCCGAGTAGCCATCGACGAGAGCACGCCGTAGTAGGCGAGGAAGGCCTGCCAGGCCTCGCCGTACCCGGCAAGCCGCGTATCCGAGGCGATCTGGTGAGCGACCGCCAACTCTTTCTCGACCTTCTCGGCCGTGCGGGCGATCGCGACGTCCGCCTCGAAATCGCTCAGCGGCATCGTCGCGATGCTCACCGAGCGCTCCTTGGCGAGCGTCAGCAGCAGGTCGAAGAGCTTCTCGCCGCCGGTGCGCGGCTTGAGAAAGCTGCTCCTATCGGCTGGCTCGAGGATCGTTCCCCAGGGCCGCATGGCGTCACCGACCGCCTTCGCCATGCCCACGTACTGTTCCGTCTGCTCGGGCGTGGGGACGATCGCGCCGACGTGGTTCTTGACCGCCATCAGCGTCTCCTTCGTGGAGGGGGGAGGTGGACCGGAAACACGCCCCCCCTTCAGCGGCCTGTCCCGGTGCCGGGCGCCTGCTTGCCCAAGCGCGAAGAGGCTAAAGGACACAAACGGGTATGTGCAACCAACAAATTGCCCAAAGCGAAAAAGATATGTTGACTAGTCAACAGGCGCAGGAACCCAAGGGCGCATCGCCAGTGAACGCACTGATGGGGATGGCGATGGTCGTGGCCGAGGGAATCGGGGCAGCAGCCTCGTTTGGGGGCGCGGGATGTGGGCCCAGGGTCGGCGGGCCAATCGAGCGGGGCGGTGAGCGGACAGGGGCGGGGACATCTTGAGGCAGGCCCGGAAGGCGCGACTCGTGTCACCTGAGGACCCGGTCAAGAGCGTTGCCTGTGCGCCCGGTCACACAAGTTGACCTTGGGGGCCAACGGTCGTTGACCAGGGCGCCGACGGTTGTTGACCGGGGAGCCGACGGTTGTTGACGGCCCACCAACGGTTGTTGACCGGGGAGCCGACGGTTGTTGACGGGCCACCAACGGTTGTTGACCGGGGAGCCGACGGTCGTTGACCGGGGAGCTGACGGTTGTTGACGGGCCACCAACGGTCGTTGATCGGGGTACCAACGATCATTGGGAGGCGACTGAACCGTCGTTGACCTTGGCTTCAACCCCAGCTGCCGCGTCAAGGTCCGACCCTGCCGCGTCAAGGTCCGACCCTGCCGCATCAAGGTCCGACCCTGCCGCGTCAAGGTCCGACCCTGCCCCATCAAGGTCCGACCCTGCCGCGTCAAGGTCCGACCCTGCCGCGTCAAGGTCGAATGCTGGCCGACCAACAACGATGCTGCCGCGGTAGCAACCGTTGTTGAAAGCCCAGCAAAGCCAGGCGGTGTCTGCCCCATCTGTGAGCCCGCGCTCTCGAGGCCCGAGCAGGAGCGACCGAAGAACGCAATCCCACCGCTGGTGCCGCGGGAGCCACGCGCCGGTGACCGCCGGGGGGATCGTGTAGGTCGCTGTGTCACTCGCTCGAGCTGCCATCCGGCCCCGCGGCCGGCGGGAATGCCAACCTCGCTTGGTTGTTGTTCGATGTGTAAACTGAAGTGTAAGGAGAGCGCCATGACGCCCCAGCGGAGATGCCGCTACGTTCCCTTGTCCAAGCAGCCGCTCGTCCTTGTTCTCGGCCAGGTGCGGTTCAGCCCAGTGAGGAAAATGGGCGACTACATCCCGGCGATCCAAGAGGAGTTTCGCCGCCACGGCTTCCCAATCGAGCGGGCGGGCAAGGTCCAGCAGCTCACCATCTCCCCAGTCGGAGTCCACGCCGTCGAGCAGGAGCGCTGGGAGTACCGCACCAAGGATGAGCGGTGGAGCGTGACGGTGCTCCAGGACAGCGTGGTGCTGCAGACGACCTCCTACGAGAGGTTCGAGGGCTTCGCCGAGCACCTCGAGCGCGCGCTCCGCACGGTGCTCGAAAAGACCGAACAGGACCAATTCGGCGTCATCCACCGCGTGGGGCTTCGCTACATCGACCTGATTCGGCCGATGGAAGGCGAGGACTATCGCCGCTACTTGCGCCCAGGGTTTCACGGCGTCGCCGACGAAGTCTTCCGACCCGGCTCCCACCGCTTGCATGTTGAAAGCGTCGGCCGCGCCGAGGTTGGCGATATCGAGGGCTTCCTGGTCGTACGGGTGGTGCAGAACGACCAGGGCTTCGACCTGCCGCCCGATCTCGTGGCGGCGGCACCGAATCACGAGCCGCGTGCCCGCGCCGGCGAGCTCGTCACGCTCATCGACATGGACCACTTCATCGAGGGCAAGTTCGATCCGGATTCAGAATGGGTCGTCGCTCGCGCATTCGAGATGCACGACCGGCTCATCGAGACCTTCCACGAGCACGTGGTGAGCAAAGAGGCCATCGAGGTGTGGCGATGAGGGCCTTTCATCGCAATGCGAATTCGAGCGTAGACGAGTGCATCGTCCTGGCCGACGAGTTTGCCTGGGGTTGCCCGATGCAGCCGGCGGGAGCTTGGCCGGAGTCGCAGTTGCGCAGGGTGGGCCGGGGCAGTGCTGGGGTCGTCATCTTTCAGCAGGGCTACGGGCCATACCTTTTCCTCATCGGCACGAGCCCTTTGGTCGTGGACAGCCGGCCCATGGCGCGGGTCGCGATGGAATCGAGCGTTCGCCCGCGAGGCGCTTGCGAGGAGGCGGCGACGCGGCCGGAGGTGCTGGCTCTGCCGATCGCCGAGCAGGTTCGCGAGATGGCTGCTGCTCTCTCGCTGAACAAGAGTCAGCTCGCGGCGGTGCTGCGAGTCTCGCGGCCCACGCTCTACGATTGGCTTGCGGGCAAGGAGCCCAATCCTGCGAATTCCCGGCGGCTCGCGGCGATCTTGCGGCTTCTTGTCGACGCTGGGATCTCAAGCACGAGCCCGTTGAACGCTCGTTTCGTGCGGCAGGCAGTCCTGCCCGGCGAACGCTCGTTGCTCGAGCTTCTGAGCGCGGATCCGATCGACGAAGCCCAAGTTTCTTCAGCGCTGCGCGAGGCCAAGTCGCTGAGTGAGGAGGCCGCAGCGCGCCGGCTCCAGAAAGAAGCTCGCCTTCGAGAGCGGGGCTTCGAAGAGCTGTCCGTGGAACAGAGGCGGGAACAGCTCGCTCGGAACATCGCCTTGCGCGATTGGCCGAAGGAGTGAGCGAAGATGGTCGCCCCGTTCGATGTCGAGGCGATCGAGCGACTCGGTTGGCGTCAGGGCGCCGTCCTCGGACCGCAGCTCATGCGCGCTGCGCGTGACCGAGCGACGCGAGGGCTTGTCGTGCGCGATGAGGACTGGCTCGTCCTCACCAGCCACGATTGCGACATCGTCAACCGCAGCCTGGACAAAGAGCCGTTCGTCGAGGTCCTGCGCCCAGAGGAGAGCAGCCGGCAAGCTCCCGACCGGCAGCAGGCTTGGGGGCGCTGTTGACCTGGAGCGCCGGGCGAATCCTTGGGGCGATTGCCGGCAACTCGCCGCACTCTTTGCGTGCCTGCTCAGGCATCTGAGTGACCTCTGAAGCTCGAAGGGGCCGCGCCGCCGCGGTGACGTCCACTCCGCGCACCGCGCAGGTCACGCCCTCATGTCGGCGGACACCGGCGTTATCGGCGAGTCATCAGCAAAGCTCACCCAGTCGGCGTCGAAACGCTGGTAGGGCTCGATATCCGCGAGAGTCACCCCGTCCGTCGCGAGCACTTCGACGCCGAGGGACTCGATGCCGGTAGTGAACTGCTCCCAGAAGGCTTCGATTTCTTGCTCGATCTGTTCGTGCGCCCTCTTCGGCGCCCGACGTCTCTGCCGAGACCGACGGCCCGGTGCGCCAGCACGAAGGCTGGCGCTCCGCCCCGCCTCGGCGCCCGACGTCGCTGCCCCTCTCGCGCGCTCTGCCTGCGCGAGCGGAGAGGGGACTTCACTCGCGGGCGCGCCGGGGCTTCGCGGCAATCCGCTCTTCGCTCACGGGAGAAGGCCCGGCAAGGCCCCGGTTCGAAGCTCGTGCTGACTGGTCCGAGGCCTCGAGCGCGCCGCTGTCGGCGGCCTAGTTGCCGACGCTGACCGTGACCATGTCCTCCCCGACAGCCTGTGCGCCCGTATACGCGACCGCGCGCAGCTCGTAGGTGCCGTTGGGGACCCAAGGGTCGGTGTACCACTGCCAGGAGAACGGCCCGCTCGAATCGATTCCGAGCTGGTACCAGTTGGTCGCCCCCACGGCGCGGCTGAAGAAGGCGACGCTGTCCACCGACTCGTGCGCGCTGGCCGCGATGGTCACCGTCCCCGCGACCTGCGCGCCGTCGGCGGGGCTGTCGATGGTGACGAGCGCGTTGAGCACCTGGACCTCGACGACGTCCTCGCCCAGCTCCGCGGTGCCCGCGAAGGCGACCGCGCGCAGCTCGTAGGTGCCGTTGGGGACCCACGGGTCGGTGTGCCACTGCCAGGAGAACGGGGCGCTCGAGTCGATCCCGAGCTGATACCAGTCGGTCGCGCCGGCGGCGCGGCTGTAGAAGGCGACGCGGTCGGCCGATTCGTGCGCGCTGGCGCTGATGGTCACCGCCCCCGCGACCTGGGCGCCGTTGGCCGGGCTGTCGATGGTGACGGGCGCGACGTTCGCGACTTGCACCTCGACGACGTCCTCGCCCAGCTCCGCGGTGCCCGCGAAAGCGACCGCGCGCAGCTCGTAGGCGCCGTTGGGGACCCACGGGTCGGTCTGCCACTGCCAGGAGAACGGGGCGCTCGAGTCGGTCCCGAGCTGGTACCAGTCGGCCGCGCCCGCGCGGCGGCTGTAGAAGGTGACGCTGTCCACCGACTCGGCGACCTCGGTCGCGATCGACACCGGGCCGGAGACCTGCGCGCCGGAGGTCGGGCTGACGATGGAGATGGGATCGATCTCCTCGTTGCGTACCTGGACCTCGATGATCCCGGTCGCCCTCTTGGTCGAGCCGTTCCAGGCCTCGGCCATCAACTCGTAGGTGCCGTTCGTGAGCCAGGGCGACGTGGACCAGGTCTTCTCGTAGGGCGCCGAGGTGTCGGAGCCGAGCCCGTACCACCCGGCGGCGTCCTTCGCGCGGCTGAAGAACTTCACTTCGGTGACCGTGCCGCCGCCGACCGAGGCCTTGAAGGCGACATCGCCCGAGACCGTCGCGCCGTTGCTCGGCGAGTCGATGGAGATCCAGACCTCGCCGCCACCGCTGCCGGCGGGCGAGTAGCGGTACAGGTTGAACTCCGGTGAGTAGGTCGCCGACGGCGCCCGGTAGTTGTTCAGGAAGCTTTCGGTCTTCTGAACGTAGGTGATGTACGGGTTGTAGCCGGCCTGCTGGATACCGGCGACCCAGCGGTTGACGGCGGTGCGGATCTCGACGCCGTTGGCGACGTCCTGCTTGTAGCGCTCGGTGACCGGCTTGTACCAGCTCAAGGTCGCGAGCTTGGAGGCGACGAAGAGGACGCTGTCGCGGTAGTCCTCGAACACGACGTACTTGTTGTTCGGGTCCCAGGCCGGCTGGCAGGTCAGGGTCCACGAGTCGCGCCCGTCGGCCGAGGAGCTGCTGTACCACTTCCAGCCGTACAGGTTGTTCGCCTCGAGGCCGATGCGCGTCCAGCCAAAGCCCGACTCGTTGCAGGCCATCGCGATGAGCGCCGCCGCCGGCGGGCCGTAGGTCCTCTCGGCATCTTTGGCGAAGACGGCGATGGCGCTGACGAAGGTGTCCTTCTCGGCGACCGTCGGGTGGCCGGGCTTCGGGGAGTAGCAGCCCCAGTCGGTCGCTCCCTGCTTGTTTTCGTCAACCGCGGGCTCGTCGACTGTCGAGTCCGCGCGCCCGCAGGCAGCAGCGGCTGCTGCGAGGGTCAACGTGAGGAACAAGGAGCGAAGTGCCTTCATCGGCTGCCTCCTGCGGTCATATGGCTCGTGGCCCATTCTCGCGAATCTGGGCGAGTGGTTGAGTCGCGCGGGCGCAAACTGAACGATTTCGCGCCCGATGGGAAGGAGAGAGGAGGGGACCGCTGTCGTCTCGGCTCGACAAGGGAGGTGGGAGCGCCGCCGTCTCGGCGGCCAACGGCGACGAGGACGAGAGGGCGCCCGACGAGGCGAGGTGGGAGGGCCGCCGTCTCGGCGGCCTATGTCGCAGGGCGCGAAACCGAGGGGTTCAACCGTGCTTGGTTCCAATGTGCCGAATCCGAGTTGCGGGGCGCGCCACCTGCCCCCGCACCCCCTCCCGCACGGCGCGCATCGATCTCTTCGGCACGAACGGCGCCCTCAGCGCGCCGTGCAGGAGGGGGCTTTCACTGGCGGCTGCGCGTCGCTTCGAGGAGCGATCACGAACGGCTGGAAGGGCGGGAGTCAGGATGGCAGCCATACCGCCGGAGGTGGGAGCGCCGCCGTCTCGGCGGCCAACGGCGGCGAGCGAGGGACTGGTGCCACCTATCCGCCGACAAGCCCGCCGATGGCGCCGCGCAGGAAGTAGATGAGGAAGGCGCCTGCGGCGGCGTAGATCACCCAGGAATTGCGCTGGCGCCGGATGAGGCGCACCAGCGTGTAGACGATGAAGCCCGCCCCGATGCCGTTGGTGATCGAGTAGGTGAGCGGCATGACGATGAAGGTGGTGACGACGGGCCAAGCCTCTTCCGGCTCGCTCAGATCGACGCCGCTCTTCGGGTTGATCAGGATGCCGGTCATCATCACGCCGACCGCGATGAGCGCGCCGGAGGTCGCCTCCTTCGGCACCATCGCGACGAGCGGGGCGAGGGGCATGAAGAGGAAGAAGAGCAGTCCGGTGACCACCGCGGTCAACCCGGTGCGCCCTCCGGCCTGAACTCCGGCCTGGCTCTCGACGTAGGTCGTGCAGCTCGACGACGAGCAGACTCCGCCCAGCGCCGCGCCGAGGCTGTCGATGAGCAGCGGCTTGTTCACGTCCTCGAAGCGGCCCTCTTCGTCGAGGTAGCCGGCCTGCGAGCCGACGCCGACGAGCGTGCCGAGGGTGTCGAAGAAGTCGGCGAGCAGGATGCTGAAGATGGTCAGCACCGCGGTCAGCGCGCCCACGGCTTTGAAGACGCCCAAGGGCTCGAAGGCGCCGATGATGGAGAAGTCGGGCACCTGGAAGGGATTCGCGGGCAGGGTGGCGACGCCCGGCGTGGCGAAGGCGGTCCCGCCGAAGGCGAGGTTGAGCACCACGGCGAAGGCGGTGGTCGCGAGGATGCTCAGGATGAGCGCGCCCTTCACCCGCTTGACGGTCAGCACGATGGTGAGGACGAGGCCGACCACCGCGACGAGCACCGGGATCCCGCGCAGCTCGCCCATCGCTATCGGGGTCGCGCCGCTCTTGTCCTGCACGACGATGCCCGCCTGCCACAGTCCGATGAAGAGGATGAACAGGCCGATGCCCACGCTGATGGCCTTCTTGAGCGCGACCGGCACCGCGTTCATCACCGCCTCGCGAAACCCGGTAAGCACGAGCAGGGTGACGAGGACGCCCTCGATGAAGATGACGCCCATCGCCGCGGGCCAGGAGAGGCCCATGCTCGCGACGAGCTGGAAGGCGACGACGGCGTTGAGCCCCATGCCGGGCGCGAGCGCGAGGGCGCGGTTGGTGTACAGGCCCATCAGCACGCTGAGCAGGCCGGCGACCAGGCAGGTGGAGGTGACCGCCGCGGCGAAGGGCAGGCCTTTGCCGGCCAGCGGCTCGATGCCGACGAAGCCGAGGATGAGCGGGTTGACGACGATGATGTAGCTCATCACCACGAACGTCGTGGCGCCGGCGAGCAGCTCGGTGCCTATCCGGCTGCGCGGCACCGCGAGGTTCCAGAGGCGAAGCGCTGGCTCGGCCGGCACCGTGGCGACGGGCGCGAGCGGCGGCGTCTGCTCCCCTGAAGGCGTCTGCTCTGTCGATGGCGAGCTCATCGGTCCCTCCCTCGGGAACAGCCCGGCGGATGAAGCGCGCGAGGATAGGGAAGGGCGTGTCGTCGGGCAACGGCCGGGGGCGTCGCCGCTTCAGTGGCGAAGCTGCTCGGGCTCGCCTTGCGGGACGCCTCGGTCCGAGGCGGGCGAGCCCCCGTCGTCGTGCTCGCGGCGATGCTCCTCGCGCAGCGCGAGCAGCTCCTGGGCGAAGACGCGCAAGGCGCCGGCGATGGGGACGGCGAGCAGCACCCCGAGGATGCCGGCCAGCTCGTAGCCGACGAGGAGCGCGACGGCGACCCC
This sequence comes from Myxococcales bacterium, assembly GCA_050942745.1. Classification (GTDB taxonomy): domain Bacteria; phylum Myxococcota; class Myxococcia; order Myxococcales; family UBA5297; genus UBA10939. The sequence goes on along the minus strand of JBMNNX010000143.1, from coordinate 882 downwards.
GAGCGCCGACAGGCGCACGGTCCTGTGGTGGACTACCGGCAGAAGGAGGTGGCCTTCGAGCTGCTGGTAGACGACGAAGACGAAGAGCACGACGAGCGCCTCGAGCCAGCCCGCGGTCAAGGCGGTGACGGCGGTGAGCAGCACGCCTCCGGTGATCGCGCCGACGAACGGGATCAGATCGAGGAAGACGAGGCTCGCGCCCAAGGGCAGGAAGTAGGGCACGCCCGCGGCGGCCAGGGTGACGGTGGCGACGCCGCCGGCGACGAGGGCGATGGCGCCGGTGCCCACCGCGTAGCGCGAGGTGGCGACGTAGACCCCGCGCCACAGCCGGACGGCGCGGGCGCGGGCGCCCGGGCGGAACAGGCCCGCGGCCTGCGCAAGCAGCGACGGCCCGCTCAGCAGCATGAAGAGGGTGATAAAGGCGATGGAGACCGCCGCGAACGAGAAGCGCATCAGGCCGCCGACGAGCTGCAGCAGCGGCGCGCTGGCGCCGGCGAGGGCCGCGGGCAGGTCGTGAAAGAACCTGTCGAGCGCCGCGCCGAGCGCGAGGTGATCGTCGAGGCGCTGGAAGCGCGGGTGGCTCCTGAGCTGCGCGGCGAGCTCGGGCGCGCGCGAGACGAGCTCGCTCATCTGCTGCACGAGCGGCGGCAGGATGAGCAGCGCGAAGCCGGCCGTGGCCGCGACCGCGATGAGCATCACCAGCACGACCGAGACCCGGCGCGGCATCCAGGCCGAGAGGCGTTCGACGAGCGGGTTGAGCACCATCGCCAGGAAGAAGGCGATGAGCAGCCACAGCAGGACGTCCTTGAGCACGAACAGCAGCGTGGCGAGCAGGCCGGCGATGGCTATCGAGCCGAGGATGGTCGCCATGGTGGCGAAGCG
>JBMNNX010000282.1:0-8455 GCA_050942745.1 Myxococcales bacterium | reverse complement strand
CCGGCCATTCTCGCGGGTTTGAAGCAGGTTCGGCCTGAGGGGAATCTGGGCACTGTTCCCGAGTCCGGCTGCAGGGGCTGGAGCCAGGCCGTTCCTTGACAGTGCAGCGAGCGGGCGTCTATACAGCCAGCTCTTTTTGCCGCCAGTCCTCTCGCGCATGGGTGCCGGGAGTAAGGCGAGTGAGGAAGCAAACCATGAGGGACGGAATTCACCCGAACTACCGGCCGGCGACGATTCGCTGCGCCTGCGGCAACACCATCGAGACCCGCTCGACGCGCGGCGACTTCACGGTGGAAGTCTGCGCTGCCTGCCACCCCTTCTTTACCGGCAAGCAGAAGATCATGGACACCGAGGGCCGCATCGAGAAGTTCCGCAAGCGCTACGAGAAGAAGGCGCCTGCCAAGGCTTAAGCTGCGCCCCGCAAGCCCTCAGTCTTCAGCGAGCCCGACCGCCGCCTGCGCAGGCGGCGATCGGGCTTTCGTTGGGTCCCATCGCGGCGGCGCGCCCAGTGCCCCCTTTCGTCTCCGCGAGTCCCCCTGCATCGGTTCGTGGGCCTCTCCCCGCGCGCCGGCCGGCTCGTCGCCGTGCCGGCTTTGGGTGTTTTCGGCGGGCCCGGTGGTTAGCCATACCGCTCGGGACTTGATCGGAGTTCTCGCATGAAGCGCAGTTGGTTGAGGCACCTGCTCCTGCAGGCGCGTCCTCACGTCGGTGGGCAGGCGGTGCTCGAGGGCGTGATGATGCGCTCGCCCAAGAGCTTCGTGGTCGCGGTCCGCCGCCCCGACAAGCAGATCGTGGTGCGCGAGCAGGCCTGGGAGACGCTGCTCGGCGGGATAAAGCCGCTGCGCTGGCCGCTGCTGCGCGGGGGCATCGTGCTCATCGAGAGCCTGTGGAACGGGATCTCGGCGCTCAACTTCTCGGCCGAGCAGGCGATGCCCGACGACGAGGGCAGCGGCGCCCCGGTCGATGCGCCGCGCAAGGCGACGGCCAAGGAGCGGGCTGCCCTGGCGATGACGCTGGTCGTCTCGCTCGCCCTGGGCCTGGGGCTCTTCGTCGGCGCGCCCCACCTGCTCACCTGGCTGTTCGGCAAGGGCATCGGCGTGCCGCTGGACACCGACGGTTTCGCCTTCCACGTCATCGACGGCGTCTTCAAGGCGCTCATCTTCGTCGGCTATCTCGCGCTGATCTCGCGCATGCCCGACATCCGGCGGGTGTTCGAGTACCACGGCGCCGAGCACAAGGCGATTTGGGCCTTCGAGAAGGGCGAGGAGCTCACGCCGGAGAACGCGGCCCGGCACCCCACGCTCCACCCGCGCTGCGGCACGTCGTTCATCCTCATCGTGCTCCTGGTGAGCATCGTGCTGTTCGCGGGGGTCTTCCCCCTCATCCCCAAGGTCTCGGAGATCGCGCTGCTCAACCAGCTCGCGATGATCGGCATCAAGCTGCCGCTGATGTTCCCGGTCGCCGGGCTCGCCTACGAGCTGCAGCGCTGGTCGGCCCGCGAGAGCTGCCCGCGCGTCATCAAGTGGCTGGTGGCGCCGGGGTTGCTCCTGCAGCGGATCACGACGAAGGAGCCGTCGCAGGACCAGCTCGAGATCGCCGTGCTCTCGCTGCAGCGCGCGCTCGCACGAGAGGCCGGGAAGGCGGGCCAGGACGGCGTCGCGCTCTACCGCGACTTCGGCGCGGCGATCGCCGCGGCTACCGGAGCTCCTGCCGCCGCGCCGGCGCTCGCCGAAGGCTCGAGCGCTTCGTAGGCACAGCTTCGAGGGCTGGTGGGGCGGAGCTCCAGCTTTGCCACATCTCAGCTCCCCGCCCGAGCGCGCGTGCGATGCGCCTCCGCTGAAGTGCTGCGTCGCTCGTCGCTCTGGCGCCTCGGGAATGGGCCCGGTGGCGGAGCTGGAGCTCCGCCCTCCATCGGATTCCGCCGCCCATCGGCATTTCGCCCTCCATCACGATCGCCTGCGTGGGCGCCCCCGCCCGCCTTGCCAAGCCCTCTTCGGCCCTTACGTTAGTCCGCGATTCGAGGGCGCCGATTGCCTGCCGTTGGCGCTCCTCGAGGACGCGGGCAGGCGGGGCGAGGACCGATGAGACCCGAAAAATTCACGCTCAAGGCACAAGAGGCGCTCCAGGACACTCAGGGGATCGCCCGCCGGCGCAACCACCAGACGATCGAGCCCGAGCACCTCGCGCTCGCCCTCCTCGATCAGAAGGATGGCATCGCTGTCCCGCTGCTCCAGAAGGTCGGCGCGGACGTCAATTTGCTGCGCTCGCGCATCGAGGACGAGCTCAGGAAGCTGCCGCAAGTCGAGGGTGGCCAGGCCTATCTCGGCCAGCGACTGCTCAAGACGCTCGACCGCGCCGAGGACGAGGCAAAGAAGCTCAAGGACGAGTACGTCTCCACCGAGCACATGCTGCTGGGGATGGTCGGCGAGAAGGCGGGGGTCGGCGAGGCGCTCAAGTCGCTCGGGGTCACGCGCGACAGGCTGCTTGCTGCGCTCAAGCAGCTTCGCGGCGGCGCCCGCGTCACCAGCCAGGAGGCCGAGCAGCAGTACCGCGCGCTCGAAAAGTACGCCAAGGACCTCACCGAGCTCGCCCGCGCCGGAAAGCTCGACCCGGTTATCGGCCGCGACGAGGAGATCCGGCGCACCATCCAGGTGCTCTCGCGCCGCACCAAGAACAACCCGGTGCTCATCGGCGAGCCGGGCGTCGGCAAGACCGCCATCGTCGAGGGCCTCGCCCGCCGCATCGTCGAGGGCGACGTGCCCGAGGGGCTCAAGGACAAGCGCCTGGTCGCGCTCGACATCGGCTCGCTCGTCGCCGGCACCAAGTTCCGCGGCGAGTTCGAGGAGCGCTTCAAGGCGGTGCTGCGCGAGGTCGTCCAGTCCGAGGGGCGCATCATCCTGTTCATCGACGAGCTGCACACCATCGTCGGCGCCGGCGGCGCCGAGGGCGCCATCGACGCGGGCAACATGCTCAAGCCGGCGCTCGCGCGCGGCGAGCTGCACGCCATCGGCGCGACCACCATCGACGAGTACCGCAAGAAGATCGAGAAGGACGCGGCCCTCGAGCGGCGCTTCCAGCCGGTGCTCGTCCTCGAGCCGACGGTGCAGGACACCATCAGCATCCTGCGCGGGCTCAAGGAGCGCTACGAGGTGCACCACAAGGTGCGTATCCAGGACTCGGCGCTCGTCGCGGCCGCGACGCTGTCGCACCGCTACATCAGCGACCGCTTCCTGCCCGACAAGGCCATCGACCTGGTCGATGAGGCGGCGAGCCGTCTGCGCATCGAGATCGACTCGATGCCCACCGAGCTCGACGAGGTGCGCCGCAAGATCCTGCAGCTCGAGGTCGAGCGCGAGGGCCTGAAGAAGGAGACCGACCCGGTGTCGCGCGAGCGGCTGGAGACCGTCGAGCGCGAGATCGGCGAGCTGAACACGCAGTTCGCCGCGCTCAAGGCCCACTGGGACGCGGAGAAGGAGGCCATCAAGGCCATCCACCGCACCAAGGAGCAACTCGAGCAAACCCGGCACGAGCAGCAGACCGCCGAGCGCGAAGGCAACCTGCAGCGGGCCGCGGAGCTGCGCTTCGGGCGCATCCCCGAGCTCGAGAAGGAGCTCGACGCGCACAACCAGCGGCTCGCCGAGCTGCAGAAGCAGCAGCGCATGCTCAAGGAGGAGGTGGACGAGGAGGACATCGCCGAGGTGGTCTCCAAGTGGACTGGCATCCCGGTCTCTCGTCTGATGGAGGCCGAGCTCGCCAAGCTGGTGCACATGGAGGACCGGCTCTCGCAGCGGGTCGTCGGTCAGCAGGACGCCATCGTCGCGGTCTCCAACGCGGTGCGCCGCGCCCGCTCCGGGCTCCAGGACCCGAACCGGCCCATCGGCTCGTTCATGTTCCTCGGGCCCACCGGCGTCGGTAAGACCGAGACCGCGCGCGCGCTGGCCGAGTTCCTCTTCGACAACGAGCAGGCGATGGTGCGCATCGACATGAGCGAGTACATGGAGAAGCACACCGTCGCCCGGCTCATCGGCGCGCCTCCGGGCTACGTCGGCTACGAAGAGGGCGGCCAGCTCACCGAGGCGGTGCGGCGTCGGCCCTACACCGTGGTGCTCTTCGACGAGATCGAGAAGGCGCACCGCGACGTCTTCAACGTCCTGCTGCAGATCCTCGACGAGGGCCGGCTGACCGACGGGCAGGGGCGCACGGTGGACTTCCGCAACACCGTGCTGATCATGACCTCGAACATCGGCAGCCCCACCATCCAGGAGGCGATGTCCCGGGGCGAGGGGCTCACCGCGACGGTCAAGCGTGAGGTGCTCGAGGCGCTGCGCGGGGAGTTCCGGCCCGAGTTTCTCAACCGCATCGACGAGATCGTCATCTTCGAAGCGCTCTCCAAGGCGCACATCGCGCGCATCGTCGACATCCAGCTTCGCCGGCTGCGCAGTCTGCTGCAGGACCGCCGGATGGACATCGAGCTGACCGACGCGGCCCGCGCCTTCCTCGCCGAGCGCGGCTACGACCCGGTCTACGGGGCCCGGCCGCTCAAGCGCGCCATCCAGCACTATGTTCAGGACCCGCTCTCGATGAAGATCCTCTCGGGCGAATTCGTGCCCGGCGATACGATCGTCGCCGACGTCGACGGCGAGGCGCTCACCTTCTCCCGCAAGGAGAGCGAACAGGCGGCGCAGCTTCACTGACCGCTCGACGTGAAGGCGAACCACATGGCACCCCGGGGCTCGAAGTGCGAGCCCCAACATCGGCGGCGTCGGCCTTGCGCCTCGCGGCGCTATTTTGCGCGAGGTGGCAGGCGCGCTGAACGCAACGACAATCGAGGAGCGGGCTCGGCGGGAAACTTGCCCGGTCCCTTGGCGGAGGTACAGTCGCCGCATGGCAAAGCGAGCCGAAAAGCAGCCGCCCGTGAAGATCGACTGGCCCGCGCTGGTGAGCGCGGCCAAAGAGGCGCGCAAGCGCGCCTACGCTCCGTACTCGAAGTTCCCGGTTGGCGCCGCCATCCTCGGCGCTTCCGGGCGCATCTATATCGGGTGCAACGTCGAGAACTCGTCCTACGGTCTGACGGTCTGCGCCGAGCGCAACGCGCTGGGCCGCGCCGTTGTCGAGGGCGAGAAGCGGATCCTCGCCGTCGCCATCGCCGCGGGCGCCAAGCCGTGTCCTCCCTGCGGCGCTTGCAGGCAGGTGCTCGCGGAGTTCGGCGGCCCTGACGTCCCGGTCGCCCTCGTCGGGGCGCGCTCGCGCACCGTGCACCAGCTTGGCGACCTGCTGCCCTTCGCCTTCGACAAGTCGTTCCTGTAGCCGGGTGCTTGGCCAGCCCGGGTAGCTGGCCGCCTTCCGCCGAAAGCCCGCGTGCGACGGTCCGGGCGCGAGCGATCGCGCTCTTTCTCCAGGAAACGGAGGCGGAGCTGCCCGCGCGCTCGATAGACTTGCGCGCATGGGCACGCTCATCCAGAACGGCAACCTCGTGACGATGGACCCGCAGCGCCGGGTCCTGCGCGGTGACCTTCGCATCGAGGACGGCCGCATCGCGGCGATCGCACCGTCGCTCGAACCCCGAGCTGGCGAGAAGGTGATCGACGCCACCGACCGCGCGGTCGTGCCGGGCTTCGTCCAGGCGCACGTTCACCTCTGTCAGACGCTGCTGCGCAACCGGGCCGAAGGGCTGGAGCTCCTCGACTGGCTCGAGAAGCGGGTGTTGCCGCTCGAGGCCGCGCACGACGAGCGCTCGATGGCCGCTTCGGCCGACCTCGGTATCGCCGAGCTGCTCAAGGGCGGCACGACCGCGATCCTCGACATGGGCACGGTGCGGCTGACCGAGGTGATCTTCGAGCGGGCCGCGGCCGCCGGCATCCGCTACGTCGGCGGCAAGGCGATGATGGACCTGCCGCGCCGCGCCCCGGCGGGCTTGCGCGAGACGACGCGCCAGTCGATCGACGAGGCGGTCGCGCTGCTGCGCCGCTACCACGGAGCCGAGGCAGGCAGGCTCGGCTACGCCTTCGCGCCTCGGTTCGTCCTCTCATGCACCGAGGAGCTGCTGCGAGAGACCGCGCTGCGCGCCCGCGAGCTGGGCGCGCGGCTGCACACGCACGCGAGCGAGAACCCGACTGAGTGCCAGGCGGTCCGCGAGAAGGTGGGGGCGGACAACGTCGAGTACCTGGAGCGAATTGGGCTGACCGGTCCCGACGTCGCGCTCGCCCACTGCGTGTGGCTGAACGAGCGCGAGGAGCGCATCCTCGCCGAGAGCGGCACGCACCTCGCGCACTGCCCGTCTTCCAACCTGAAGCTGGCCTCGGGTATCGCCCGGGTCCCCGAGCTGATGGCGCGCGGGGTGCGCGTGGCCCTCGGCGCCGACGGCGCGCCCTGCAACAACAACCTGGACGCCTTCACCGAGATGCGGCTCGCCTCGCTGATTCACCGACCGCGCGCCGGGGCGCTGGCGATGTCCGCCGAGACGATCCTCGAGATGGCGACCATCGCAGGGGCGCGAGCCCTAGGGCTCGAGGGGCAGATCGGCAGCATCGAAGTCGGCAAGAGGGCCGATCTCGTCGTCGTCGATCTGACGCGGCCGCACTGCGTGCCCTCGGCGGGCGATCCGATCGGGCAGCTCGTCTACTGCGCACACGCCTCGGACGTCGAGGCCGTCTTCGTCGACGGGCGGAGCGTGGTGGAGAGCGGCGAGCTGGTCACGCTCGACGAGGAGAAGGTTGTCGCGTCGGCGCGAGAGCAGGCGCCGCGGCTCACGGCGCGGGCCGGGGTCTGAGCTCCAAGGGTGCTGGGCGGCTCGCGCGGTCGAGGCGGGCCGAAAGGCTCGAAGACGCAGACCGACCGCGTGGATGCCTTCGATGCGCGCCACGGTCCGGCCAGGCACGCGGCGGGGCCTCGTCTCGATTCGACTCCGCCCACGATGCGCCCCGGTCGCTGGTGTCTTGAGCAAGCGCCTAGCGTCGCCGCGGCTTGGCCGGAGATGGCGGGATGACGACGACGTCGGCGGCGAGCTCGGGGGCGATGACTATCGAGGGCAGCTCTTCCGCGGGCTCGGGCTGCCGCTTTTCTGTCGGGCGAGCTGGAGCGCCGAGGGCGAGCGCCTGCTCATCGATGATGATTGAAGGCGTTGCAGCCTCCTCGCGGTCAGTGGCCTTGGTCGGAGCGGGCTTGGTCGGAGCGGGCTTGGTCGGAGCGGGCTTGGTCGGAGCGGCCTTGGTCGGAGCGGCAACCTTCTTGGAAGACTGGACGCGGGTCTTCAAAGGAGCCTTGGGCGCCGGGCGAGCCGCAGGAGCCGCTCCGGTCGCCGCGGCCGAATCGCGCTCGGAGCCCGGGGAGAGTCGCGCCTTCCACTTGGAAATGTCCCTCCCGATCTGCTGGGGCCGCGGGGGCGCGTACTTCTTGAGGAAGCGCCGCAGTTGGCGCTCGAGCTCGTTCGCGCTGGCGAGCCTGCGGGCCGGGTCGCGCTGGGTCGCCGAGGCGATGGTCGCGACCAGCTCGGCAGGGACCGCAGGGTTGACGAGATCGGCCCGGGGCAGGCCGCGGTCGCGGATCGCTTGCGCGATCTCGATGATGTTCTTCTTCTCCTCGAACGGACGCTTGCCGGTGCACAGCTCGAAGAGCGTCCCGCCCATCGAGTAGACGTCGCTGCACGGGGTCGCCTCGGCGCCGAGGAGGTACTCGGGCGAGACGTAGCGAATCTTCCCTCGCCGGTCGCCGGCCTTGGTCGTCAGGTCGGTGTTGGTGGTGCGCGCGATTCCGAAGTCGACGAGCTTTACGCATCCCGAGCGGTCGACCATCACGTTGTCGGGCGCGATGTCGCGGTGCACCAGGTGCAGAGGCTGCCCCGAGTCGTCGGTCAAGTTGTGGGCGTAGGCCAACCCCGCGCACGCCTCGGCGATGATGGTGGCCGCGAGCACCGGCGGCAGCGGGCCCTGGTTTGCCTCGACGCACTGGCGAAGGTGCAGCCCGTCGACGTACTCCATCGCCATGAAGTGCTCGCCGTCCACCGTGCCAACCTCGTACAGCTCGATGAGGTTGGGGTGGTGCAGCAGCTTCGCCAGCTCGGCCTCGTCGAGGAAGCGCCGCAGCGCCCGCTCGTCGTCCCGGAGATGGCCATGCAGGCGCTTGATGACGAGTCGGGCGGGGAGGCCCTTGGCACGATCAGTCGGCTGGGCAAGCCAGACTTCGCCCATCGCTCCAGAGCCCAGCTTGCGCAGCAGCGAGTACTGTCCGAAACCGCCCCCTGCGGCGGGCTCACTCACCCTGGCCTCCTGTAGAATCGGTCGGGCGCGTCGCCTTGCCCTCGCCTAAACTTGCGAGAAGGCTATCAGAAAACCCGCTCTTCGGCAGATCCCGGGATGCCGAAATCCGCTGTCGGTATGAGCTGATGCCTCGTCTGCGAGGGCAGGATGAAGCGCTGGCCGCAGAGGCTTGACCTTCGCACCATTGCGAGGGCTTCCTT
>JBMNNX010000073.1:0-25169 GCA_050942745.1 Myxococcales bacterium | reverse complement strand
TTTGTCAGCCCAGCTCGATCAACAATGTTTGCTAAGGGATCGATTTTATTGGGTTTTTAAAGATCATCCCTATGCATGATAGAAGGGTTCGCGATGTCAGAGCGCATTCTTGTCGTGGACGACCAGGTGGAGCTGAGGACGCACCTCGCCGGGCTGCTGCGCGAGCGGGGCAAGGAGGTGCGGGCGGTGCCGAGCGCCGAGGAGGCCTTCGCGCTGCTCGACGCGGGCGAGCCGTTCGATCTGGTGATCCTCGATCTCGATCTCGGCCCGGGGCGCATGGACGGCGCCACGGCGCTGCCGCTGCTTCGGCGCGACAAGCCGGACCTGCCGGTCATCATCCTCACCGGCAACGCGACGATCGACGGCGCCGTCGACGCCATCAAGTCCGGCGCCGCCGACTACCTGGAGAAGGACGTCCACCTCACGGACCGCGTCACCATCTCCATCGACAAGATCGAGCGGATGCTCGCGGTGCTGCGCGACAACCGGCGCCTGCGGCACGAGAACCGCTACCTGCGCGCCGAGCGCGAGCGGGCAAACGTGATGATTGCCGGCGAGGGGCTGAGGCCGACGCTCGCCCGGATAGAGCGGGTCGCGCGGGTGCCGCGCCCGGTGCTCATCCTCGGCGAGCGCGGCAGCGGCAAGGAGCTGGTCGCCTACGAGATCCACCGGCGCTCGCCGCGCGCCGACGGGCCCTTTGTCGTCTTCAACTGCGCTGCGGTCGCCGAGAGCCTGCTCGAGAGCGAGCTGTTCGGCCACGAGAAGGGCGCCTTCACCGGCGCTTCGGCGAGGAAGCAGGGGCGCTTCGAGCTCGCCGACGGAGGGACGCTCTTCCTCGACGAGGTCGCCGACATGTCCGAGGCCTTCCAGGCCAAGGTCCTGCGCGCCATCGAGTACCAGCGCTTCGAGCGGGTGGCGGGGACGCAGACGATCCAGGTGGACGTGCGCATCGTCGCCGCGACGAACGCGGACATGAACAAGCGCATCGCCGAGGGCAAGTTCCGCGCGGACCTCTACGATCGGCTCGCTTTCGAGGTCATCCAGGTGCCGCCGCTGCGCGAGCGAAAGGGAGATCTGGCCGAGCTCGCGCGGCACCTGCTGCGCCGGTTCGCCGAGGAGACGCACGAGCCGCCCAAGGAGCTGACCGCCGACGGGCTCGCCGCGCTGGCGGCGTACGACTTCCCCGGCAACGTGCGGGAGCTCAAGCACATCATCGAGCGCGCGGCCTATCGGTCCGAGGGACCGCGAATCGGTAGGGAAGCCATCGAGGCGGCGCTGCCGGCGCGCGCCCCCGCCCCCTGCGCCTTCGCCGACGACGGCAAAGGCACGTTCGAGGAGCGGGTGGCGAGCTTCGAGAAGGCAATGCTCGTCGGCGCGCTACAGGCCTGCCGCTTCTCCCAGAAGGACGCGGCGGCGCGGCTTGGGCTCAGCTATGACCAGTTCCGCCACATGTACCGGAAGTACGGGTTGAAGGAGCAGGGGTAGGCGACCTCGCGCCAGATGCTCTAGATGCCCACGAGGCCGGCTGCCCTTTGGGTCCACTCTGCGGCGGAGAGAGTCCCTTCGTTCTTGCCGACGACGTCCTTCCAGGTCGCCTCTCCCTTGAAGGAAGCTTCGTTGCCCAACAACTCGGCGCCATAGCTTCCCTTCCAGCCGCCGATCGTGAAGACCTCGTAGCCTGCGGTGACAGGCGTCTTGCCGAGCTCGGTCAGCAGCGGGCCCGTGTCGCCCTTGAGGAAGCTCGCGACCTTGTCGCGCCCAATCTTGCTGAACACCAACGCGCCCTGCTTCTCATCGACCAAGATCGACAGCTTGGCGCCAGCCCAGCCGCCGGCCCCGAGGTTCGACACCCCGGCCGAACCCTCCACCTCGAAGGAATAGGTCGTCTCCTTGAGCACCAGCCTCTTGCCGGCAATTTCGGGCGACTGCAGCAGGCCACGCACGTCGTCGTCGGCTTCGCCGCGAACCTCCATGGTGGTCGTCACCTTCACTCTTGAGGCAGCGCTCGCCCTGCCGGCGAGGCCGAAGCCCGCCTTCGCCTCAATTCCGCCCCCGACACCGCGTTCGTAGGTGATCGTCGTGGGAACCCGCTTGCCGTTCTCTTCGCGGGCTAGGTCGATCCGCAGTGAGCTTTCGCCGCCGATTTCGCCGGCGAGACCGACGCCAAAGCCCTCGATCTTTGAGCCGGGGACCTTGAGCTTCGCCGCTACGGAGACCGCTCCTTCGCCTTTGATTTCGTACGCGGACACGTGCTCGTTGAGAGTGGCTTTCGGCCCGTAGCCCAGAGCGCCGGCCGCGTCGACGGCGCTGCCCAGCGGCGTAGCCTTTGCTGCGCTCACTTGCGCGAGTGCGACGAGACCTTCCTTGAGCTCAGCTCGATCCGCGAAGCGGTAGTTGACGGTGAGGCCGACGCCTGCATCAAGGCTGAGCTCACCTCCCCCGACGTCGCCTCCCAACCCGGACTTCCCCTCGCCGGATACCGCGACCTCGTAGCTGCCGTCCGAGCTCTGCGTGATCTTCGCTTGCAGCGATCCTTCGAGCTTGCCCTTGATTCCCGCGGCAACTCCGAGCTCTCCGCCTATCTCGAGGGTGATGGAGTCGCCGTCCGAGTTGAGGGCTGCGATCGCCGCGTCGAAGTAGTCGCCGCTGCGCAGCTTGGCATCGACCACACGCCAATCGCGCTCCGCTTCGGCGAGCATTTGCCGGAGCTCCCGCTTCATCTCTTCCGGCGTCACGTTTCCGAGACCGGCCTTGTTCGCGCAGTCGAGCGATGGGGCGAGCCCCGCAAGCGCCTTGCTGCTCGCCGATGAGCTCGCGCCTCCAACCTTGGATCCGCTCGTCCTCGCAGGTCCTGCCCAGTCCTGCATTCCCGCGTACGGCTCGAAGGTGTCAAGACTGCCGTTTTGTTGAGACACCTGCGCGTCAGGTTCCTGCACCGGCGTCGCGGGAAGGCTTGTGTCGATCGACTGGGTCTGCTCGTCGAGGAGGTCGTCTCCCGGCAGTTTCGTCGAACAATCGTCAGAGATTCGACACATCGATGGCTCCTTGTTTTGCGAAATGAGGAGCCGTCGGTTCATCGCGCATACCGAGGCCGCGCGTCGGCGATCGATGCGTCAATTCCTCGAAGAATCAGGGCTTTTTCGTGGGGGTCGCGGGCGAAGGCCGCGGCGCGGATGATCGCTCGCGGACCGAGGCGTCTCGTCGCGGGACAAGTCCGCGCGCCCAAGCGTCTTTTCGCCCTCGTTGACGCGGTGCGTAGGCGGATCTGCCTTGATCCGCCCCTTGGGCTCAGCCAAATTGCGCCCTCGCTTTCGCTTGGGGGTGGGCCCGGTCTTGCAGCGGAGGCGCCGCCGTCATTCAACTAGCACGCATTTCGAGAGGGGCGCTCATGTCGAATCGCTTCGTCGGGTTGGACATCGGGGCAGAGACCATCAAGGCCGTAGAGCTTCGCCGCGAGGGCGGCCGGCTCGTCTGGAGCCGCCGCGTCATCGCCGAGCACCACAAGGAGCCCGGCAAGACGCTGCTGCGGATCCTAGAGGGTTGGGACTGGCCGGCCGTCTCCGGCGCGGCGGTCAGCGGGCGGCTCAGCCGGCAGGTGCGCCTGCCGCGGGTCCCGACGAAGCAGGCTCAGGCGCGCGCCTATCGCTTCCTCGAGGGCGAGGGCGCCGCGACCGTCGTGTCCATCGGCAGCCACGGCTTCACCGTGCTCGAGCTGAGGCCCGGCGGAATCGAGGTCTTCCGCGAGAACTCGCGCTGCTCGCAGGGCACCGGCAACTTCCTGCGCCAGCTCGTCGAGCGCTTCGACATGCCCATCGAGGACGCGAGCGCGCTGTGCGAGGGCGTCGAGGATCCCGCGCCGCTTTCGGGCCGCTGCCCAGTCATCCTCAAGACCGACATGACCCACCTCGCCAACAAGGGCGAGTCTCGCGCGCGCATCCTCGCCGGCCTCTACGACGCGGTCTGCGAGAACGTGCAGGTGCTTGTCAAGCCGCGGTTGAGCCCGAAGCGTGTGGTGCTCGTCGGCGGCGTCTCGCGCTCGAAGCGCATCAGGGAGAACTTCCGCGCCTTCCTCGCGCGCCACGGGATGGAGCTCATCGATCGCCCGGGCGACGACGGCCTGTTCTTCGAGGCGCTCGGCAGCGCCCTCATCGCCGCGGACAGCCCGGCGCAGGTGCCCGCGCTCGACGCGCTCGTCGCGCCGCAGCCGGAGACGCACCTCGAGACCGTGCCCGCGCTGGGCGACTATCTCGACCGCATCCGGCGCATGCCGAGCCAGCCGCTGCCGGCCGTGGACGCGGCGCGCGACGTCGTCCTCGGCTTCGACATCGGCTCGACCGGGTCCAAGGCGGTCGCCCTCGACGCGCAGACCAAGCAGCCGCTGTGGGAGGGCTACCTCAAGACCAACGGCGACCCGGTCGGCGCCGCGCAGGCGCTGATGCGCCAGTTCGTCGACAGCCCGGCGAGCATCTGCAACATCCGCGCGGTCGGCGCGACCGGCAGCGGCCGCGAGATCGTCGGCTCGCTGATGTCCACCTGCTACGGCCCCGACGCGGTCTTCGTGCTCAACGAGATCGCCGCGCACGCCGAGGGCGCGCTCCACTTCGATCCGCGCGTCGACACCATCTTCGAGATCGGCGGGCAGGACGCGAAGTACATCCGCCTCGCCGACGGGCGGGTGGTCGACGCGGCGATGAACGAGGCCTGCAGCGCCGGCACCGGCTCCTTCATCGAGGAGCAGGGCCGCAAGTTCTCAGGCATCGAGGACGTGCGGCAGCTCGGCGCCGAGGCGCTCGCGGCGCCCTGCGGCGTCTCGCTCGGCCAGCACTGCTCGGTCTTCATGGCCGAGATCATCGACGAGGCGGTGGGCGCGGGCGCCGAGCGCGGCGCGATCATCGCGGGCATCTACGACTCGATCATCCAGAACTACCTGAACCGCGTGAAAGGCAGCCGCTCGGTCGGGCAGGTCATCTTCTGCCAGGGAATGCCGTTCGCCGCCGACGCGCTCGCGGCCGCAGTGGTGCGCCAGACCGGCAGCGAGGTGATCATCCCGCCCAACCCCGGCACCGTCGGCGCGCTCGGCATCGGGCTGCTCACCCTCAAGCAGGTCGAGCTCGCGGACCGCCCGGCGCTTGAGCCGCGGCGCTTCCTCGAGGCGCGGGTCGAGAAGAAGGACACCTTCGTCTGCAAGTCGACCCAGGGCTGCGGCGGCGCCGGCAACCGCTGCCGCATCGACCGGATCACCACGGTCGTCGACGGCGAGCGCCAGCGCTTCACCTGGGGCGGAGGCTGCTCGCTGTACGACAAGGGCACGCGCAAGCGGAAGCTGCCCGACCTCGCGCCCGATCCGTTCCGAGAGCGCGAAGAGCTCGTCCGCCAGCTCATCGCCCGCGTCTTCGAGAAGAGGGGCGGCCCGACCGTCGCGCTCACCGACGAGTTCACGCTCAAGGGCCTCTCTCCGTTCTTCGCGACCTACCTGTTCGAGCTGGGGTTCGATCTGACGGTGCACACCGGCGCCGACCAGCGCGCGCTCAAGCGCGGCATCGAGTCGGCCAACGTGCCCTTCTGCGCGCCGATGCAGCAGTTCCACGGGCTCGCCGAGGCGATGGCCGAAGGGCGCCCCGACTTCATCTTCCTGCCGATGCTGCGCGAGATAACCCGCGTGCGCAGCGAGGAGCACTCGATGGTCTGCCCCATCGTGCAGGCCAGCCCCGACATGCTGCGCTGGGACCTCGGCAAGGAGCTGAAGTCAAAGCTGGTCACCACGCTCGTAGACGCCGGCCCCGGCAACCTCGAGTCGGAGAAGTTCGTCGAGAGCTGCCGGCGGATAGCGCGCGACTTCGGTGTCGAAGACGACCGCTGGCGCCTCGCCTACCACCACGGCCTGCAGGCGCAGAAGAGCTTTGACGAGCGCTGCCTGGAGCTCGGCGAGCGCGCTTTCGCGTTCTGCGCCAAGCGCGGCCTCGTCCCGGTGGTCGTGCTCGGGCGCAGCTACACCATCTACAACACGGTCCTCAACTCGAACGTGCCGGCCATCCTGCGCGAGCAGGGCGCGGTGGCCATCCCCGTAGACTGCTACCCGGTCGCCGACGAAGTGCCGGTCTTCGAGCACATGTTCTGGAGCTACGGGCAGCGCAACCTGCGGGCCGCCTACCAGATCCGCCGCACGCCGGGCGTCTACGCGCTCTACTGCAGCAACTATTCGTGCGGCCCCGACAGCTTCACGTTGCACTTCTTCAGCTACACGATGGAGGGCAAGCCTTTTGCCATCATCGAGACCGACGGCCACTCGGGTGACGCCGGGACGAAGACGCGCATCGAGGCCTTCCTCCACTGCGTGCACGAGGACAAGGGCGCAGCGTGCCGACGGCAGGTCAACGACCTGGTCAAGGTCGAGAAGCGCACCGCCTCGCTCGAAGATCTGATGCGCGACAGGGCGACGCTGCTCATCCCGCGCATGGGACCGGGGGCCGAGGCGATCGCCGCCGCGCTGCACGGAATCGGGATCCCCGCCGAGGCGCTGCCGATGCCCGACCGCGAGACGATGCGCTTCGGTCGGCGCCACACCTCCGGCAAGGAGTGCGTGCCGATGACCGTGACGCTCGGCAGCCTGCTGCAGCGGCTGGAGGCCGAGCCCGATCCCAACCGCAAGTTCGGCTTCCTGATGCCCACCGCCTACGGGCCTTGCCGCTTTGGCGCCTACAACGTGCTGCACAAGGTGGTGCTCGAGCGGCTCGGCTTTGCCAACCGCGTGAAGATCTTCTCGCCCAGCTTCAGCAGCTACTTCGCCGGCGTGCCCGACGGCTTCCCCGCGCTCGCCTTCACCGCGTTCATGGCGATCGATCTGCTGCTCGAGGCGCTCTACTACGTGCGCCCCGTCGAGACCCGCCGCGGGGCCGCCGACGAGATCTTCGCCCGCCATCGCGCCGAGCTCTTCGAGCTGCTCGAAGACGCCGGCCGCGAGGACCTGTCGGCGCCCGGAGTGCTGCTGCAGGTCGCCAGCGGCAACCTCTTCGGCTGCACCGCGCTGCTCGACCGCGCGGCTACCGAGCTCGCGCGGGTCAAAGGCGACAAGCAGGTGCCGACGGTGATGCACGTCGGCGAGATCTACGTGCGCTGCGATCCCTTCGCGAACGACTTCGTCGTCGAGAAGCTCGAGGAGCGCGGCATCCGGGTGCACTTCGCGCCGTTCAACGAGTGGCTCGAGTACGCCGACTACATCAACTTCAAGAACGGCGAGCGCTCGGGCTTCGGCTCGCACGTGAGCAGCTTCGTCCGAGGCGTCATCCAGGCGCTGATGTACTCGGTGGTCGCCGAGAAGCTCGGCTGGCCGCCGCGCACGACGGTCCGCGAGTCGCTGCAGGCGGCCGCCCCCTACCTGCGCGAGGAGTTCCAGGGCGAATCGGTCCTCACCGTTGGCGGCCCGGTCCACGAGTGGCGCCACGGGATCATCGACGGCGTGGTGAGCACCGGTCCGCTCGAGTGCATGCCGAACAAGGTGGCCGAGTCGCAGTTCTTCCACGTGGCCGAGAACGAGGGGCTGCCCTCGCTGACGCTCTCGCTCAACGGAGATCCGCTCGGCCCCGAGGCGCT
Source organism: Myxococcales bacterium (assembly GCA_050942745.1). Classification (GTDB taxonomy): domain Bacteria; phylum Myxococcota; class Myxococcia; order Myxococcales; family UBA5297; genus UBA10939. The sequence continues at coordinate 17,579 of JBMNNX010000073.1, read as the reverse complement.
CGACAACTTCGCCTTCGAGGTGCACTCGCGCTTCCGCGACAAGCAGCGCATCTCGCCGCCGGCGCGCGTCCCCGCCTCGGGGCAGGCGCCGTGGCAGAAGCTGCCGATGACCGCCGCGCGCAACGTGATGAAGCTCGCCTCGCTGGCCTTCCCCGGCGCGCAGGAGGCGTTCGCCATCTTCCGCGGATCGCCGGCCGTCAGCGAGGCGACCGAAGACCTGCGGGCCATGAAGAAGGAGATGCCGAAGCCGGAGGCATAGCCGGAGGCCGCATGGCCAGCTCACGAGCGAGCGCGGGCGCGGGCGCGGTGCCGGCGTAGGGATGTCCCCGATGAGGATTCTCCCTCATGTCGGCCGAGGGCTGTCCTTCCTGATAGCCGCGCGCCCTCCCGTGAAAGTCCCCCTCCCGCACCTGCTGCGACCTGCTGCGCGGGAAGAGGGGATTTTGGGGAGAGGGCTCGCCGCGTTCCTGCATTCGGGCTCGCGCGAGCGCTGTGGCTAGGGCGCCGGCTCTTCGCGCGCGGGGAAGAGCTGCTCGAGGCAGTCGGGCCAGGTCTGGAAACCCTCGGGGACGCCCGGTGAAGCCCCGCCGCAGTGGTACATGTCGAAGTAAAGCTCGAGCTCCTGCTCGCCGCAGCGGACCTGATAGAGGTCGATGATGTGGAAATCCGGCTGGGCTGGATCGTGCGTGAACTGCATGCCCTGCTGGAGCGCGAGCTCGGACTCTTCCTCAGTGCGCGTCTCGTTGCGCGAGCCGACGCTGCCAGTGCGGTGGAACCGAGGCGACGTGCCGTCGGCGCAAACGAGGCACCTCAGGTAAGCGCGTTCGCCGTCGGGGAGGCAGACTTCGATCGCGTCTGCTTTCGTCCGGCCGAGGCCCGGTTTCGTGGCCGCCGTCGTCACCGGCGCGGGGGCCGCGTGGCTCGCGCCGTCGGGAGTCGCCTCCGCGGCTCGCTCCTCGCGTGTGGGAGCGGTCGTCGCGTCGGATTGGCGTGCCGACACGCCGGCGCAGGACGAAGCGAGAAGAAGGAGGGGAGCGAGGCTTCGGCAGAGCGGGGTTCGAGGAAGCATGGCGCACGATACCACCGCGCCTCATCGCGGGGCGATTGCCGGCTTCTGCAAGTGGCCTGCGCCGACGAGCTCGCCCGCCGCGCGTTCGCCTCGGGCCTCACCCGAGGTGCGCCTCATGCCCCGCGCTCGCCGCGCGTCGCCAGCTCGTCGAGGATCGCCAGCCGCCAGCGCAGGTACTCGCCCAGCTCGACGCCGTGCGGATGGACCTCCGTCCGCTCGGCGATCGACTCCCAGGTGACGATGCGGACCCGGGCGCTGCCGGCGGCTATCGCGGGCGAGGGGATGTAGACATCGCCCGCGGGCGTGAAGTGGCGGCGAAACACCGACTCCGGGTCGTGCGCGGGCGGATAGAGCCGCGCCGAAGGGACGATGACGAGCAGCCCCGAGCGCGCCGGGTCGCTGGAGGCGAGCTGGGAGAGGTGCAGCGTGAGCGTGTCGTCGATCCCTTCGGGGAAATCGCGCTGCCAGCGGGCCGCGAAGATGAACTTCCAGCCCCCGATGGCGATGGCGGTCGCCGAGGACTCGACCTCGATGCTCGCGGTCATCCCGGCGACAGGCACCTCCTCGTGGTGCCACAGCCGCACGATCCAGTCCTCAGGGTAGTCGGCCGGCCCGAAGGCCGCGCTGAGCACCTCGTTGATCCAGCGCCGGCTTACCCGCTGCTTGGCGAAGGGGCCGAAGGTGTTCCAGACGATGGAATCTACCGTGGCGAGCGACTGCGCCGGGTGGAAGTGGCCGAGCTCGCGCGTCAGCCGCTCACGGTCGGCGGGCGCGAAGCGGTCGGGCTCGGCCGCGCTCCTGCCGACGTGGCGGCGAAAGGCCGCCGAGGGATCGGCCGCCGCTTCGGCGTCGAGCGCGAGGTCCTGGAAGCGCTCGACCGCGGGCATTCCCGTGCCGAGCTCGCGGGCTATCGCGAGCGGCTGTCCACGCCAGCCGACCAGGGTCTGGCCTGCGTCCGGCGCCATCGCCTACTCCAGGGACTTCTTCACGTGCAGCTCGGCGAGCTGCTTGTCGTCGACATCCCCCGGCGCGCCGGTCATCAGATCGGTGCCCTTCTGCGTCTTGGGGAAGGCGATCACGTCGCGCAGGCTCGCCGCGCCGGTCACCAGCATCGCCAGCCGGTCCATGCCGAGCGCGATGCCGCCGTGCGGCGGCGCGCCGAATTTGAGCGCGTCGAGCAGGAAGCCGAACTTCGCCTGGGCCTCCTCCTGGCCGATGCCCAGCGCCTTGAACACCTTCTGCTGCACGTCCGGCTTGTGCAGGCGGATAGAGCCGCCACCGATCTCGAAGCCGTTGAGCACCAGGTCGTAGCGGTAGCACTTGACCCGGCCCGGGTTGGTCTCGAGGTACTGGACGTCCTCGTCGTGCGGGCGCGTGAAGGCGTGGTGGGCGGCGACCCAGGTCTGGGCCTCCTCGTCGTACTCGAACAGCGGCGGGTTGACGACCCAGAGGAAGCGCCACTGGCCGCCCGAGCCGTAGGGCGGGATCATCCCGAACTTCTTGCCGAGGATGAGCCGCAAGTTGGCCATCACCGCGTGGACCACCGCCTCGCGGCCGAACTGGAAGAGCAGCAGGTCGCCGGCCTCGGCGCCGCAGGCGGCGTTGATCGCCTGGCGCAGCTCCGGGCTGATGCTCTTGGCCAGCGGCGACTGCGTCCACTCGCCGCCCTTGCCGATCTTGGCGCGCGCCAGGCCCTTGGCGCCCATGCCCTTGGCGTCCTTCTCGAGCTCGTCGAGGTCCTTGCGCGACAGGCTGTGCTCCTTCTGGACGCGGATGGCCTTGACGATGCCCTTGGCGTCGATGGCCTCCTTGAGCATCGGCACCCCGCCGCCGTCGTGCTGGCGAACGAGCTCGGTCAGCTCCACGTGCTCGAGGCCGAAGCGCAGGTCCGGCTTGTCGTTGCCGAAGCGGCGCATCGACTCGTCGTACTCCATGCGCGGCAGCGGCAGCTCGAGCTCGACGCCGAGCAGCTCCTTCCAAATCCTGCCGATGAGCCCTTCGATCGCCGTGAAGACGTCGTCCTGCGTGACGAAGGACATCTCGACGTCGATCTGCGTGAACTCCGGCTGCCGGTCGAGCCGCAGGTCCTCGTCGCGGAAGCAGCGCACGATCTGGAAGTAGCGATCGAAGCCCGCGACCATGAAGAGCTGCTTGAAGAGCTGCGGGCTCTCGGCGAGCGCGTAGAACTTGCCGGGCGACAGGCGGCTGGGCACCAGGAAGTTGCGGGCGCCGCCGGGCGTGTACTTCACCAGGAACGGCGTCTCGAGCTCGAGGAAGCCCTGGCCGGCGAAGTGCTCGCGGGTGATCTGGTTGATGCGGCTGCGGGTGATGAGCGCCTTCTGCACGACCGGGCGGCGCAGGTCGAGGTAGCGGAAGGCCAGGCGCTTCTGCTCGTCGGTGTCGATCTCGTCCTCGACGAGCAGCGGGGTCGGCTCGGAGCGGTTGAAGATCTCCAGCTCCTTCGCGTGGACCTCGATCTCGCCCGTCGGCAGCTTGGGGTTGACGTTGGCGCCGCGCGACTCGACGACCCCGCGCACGCCGACCACGTACTCGAGCCGCAGCTCGCCCGCCAGCTCGTGCGCTTTCTCGTCGAAGCGCGGCTCGAAGACGACCTGCGTCACGCCGGTCCGGTCGCGCAGGTCGATGAAGACCGCCTTGCCGTGATCGCGCCGGCTGTGGACCCAGCCGAAGAGAACGACCGTCTTGCCGATGTCCTTGGCGGTCAGCTCGCCGCAGGTATGGGTGCGCTTGATCTCGTCGATGAACCTCTCTCCCATCCGCTTCCTCCGGTGTTCTTCGGCCCTTGCAGGCGCGCGAGGGCGCCGACGATACGGGCGCCGCTTGGGGGGGTCAACTAGCTGTCATCCACAGGCTGGGCAGGCGTCGGCACGGTTGGCGCGAGGCGGCGAGGTGGGCGGGGCGATCGGCGTAGGAGCGCCCTGTCGCCCGCGGGGCGCTCCGACACGGGCTCGCGCCCCGGATTAGGGTTTGCGCGTGGAGCCTGGCTCTGGCTCCGCCTCGCCCGCCGCCCTGGCGAGCTGTTTTACGACCCAGGCGGCGAAGAGCAGGAGCAGTGAGAGGGCGAAGGAGATCGAGGCGGTGACGTTCCAGCGCAGCGCGCTCGTGGCGAGGGCGCGCCGCTCGTCGAGCAGCTTGAGCTCGGCGTCCTGGTGATGCCCCTGGAAGTCGGCCGTGAAGGCCATGCTCGCCTGGCGGCTGGCGTCGGCCTTGAGCAGCGCCGCGTGGTGGAGCGCGCGCACGCGCTCATTGGAGATGACCGCCAGGGAGAGCAGCAGGGCCGCTCCGACCAACAGGAACTTCATAGCGTTCTCGAGCACCGTCCGCTCCTGTGAAGTGCCGACGACCGCGCGCCACGATAATGAGCGCTCCCCTGCAGTTCAACGAAGGTAGCCGCGGGCCGGCGCGTTCTGTTTGTTGCTCCAAGCCACGCCAGCCTCTATGAAGGGGCGCTTTGGGCGAGGCAGCAGTGAGGTGCACTTGTCTTCCAAGCCGTACGACCCGAAAGACTTCTACTACCGCAAGGCCAAGAAGGAGGGCCTGCGCGCCCGTTCCGCCTACAAGATCGAGGAGATAGCCGAGCGCTTCCACCTGCTGGAGAGGGGCTCGGTGGTGCTCGATCTCGGCGCGGCGCCCGGCGGCTGGCTGCAGGTGATGGCCGAGAAGGTCGGCCCGCGCGGCGCGGTGATCGGCGTGGACATCGTGCCCATCGCCGCCATTGGCAAGCCTTGGGTCAAGACCGCGGTCCTCGACATCCGCGCCCCCGACTTCGCGCAGAAGCTCGCCGAGCTGCACCCGGGTCCCTACCGCCTGGTCACCAGCGACATGGCGCCCAAGACCTCTGGCATCAAGGACGTCGACGAGGCGCGTTCGCTCGAGCTGAGCAACCTCGCGCTCGACACCGCCGCCCGCGTCCTCACGCCCGGCGGCAACTTCGTCTGCAAGGTCTTCATGGGCTCGGGCTTCGACGCGTTCATCGCCCGCTGCAAGAAGCTGTTCGAGCGCACCAAGGTCGTGCGGCCCGAGGCGACCCGCGAGAGGTCGTACGAGCACTACGTGGTCGGGCTGTCGCTGCGCCAGAAGCCGCTCGAGGAGCCGAAAGAGGGCTGACGAGGATGCCCGCTCGGCCTGAGTCCCGGTCACCTCGAGCGTAGGGGCGACCAGGGGTCGCCCCCAAGTCGAGAGGCGCGTTGGCTCCGAACCACGCGCCCCCGGTCACCTCGAGCGTAGGGGCGACCAGAGGTCGCCCCGAAGTCGAGAGGCGCTTCGTTTCGGACGCCGCCCTAACGAGTCGGTCGCGGCCGCCTTCGCGGCAGCGCGCGGCCGCCGTCTCAGCCGGCTTGTTCAGCCCCGCCGCAACGCGCGCGCCGCGCGGCCGAGCCCGCAAGCGGCGATTCCCGCGACGCATCGAGCGATCGCCGCCATCGGCTCTCGCACGCCTATCAGCGTCTCGTACAGCGCGGCCCCGACCTCCGGCCGCTCACGCGCCGCCCAGACCACGGTGTCTACGAGGCCGGGGCTCTGCAAAAGCCACTTCATCGCGCGGTACGACCCGATGTTCGCGTACTCCGACCGGACCGCGCGCGAATAGGCGCCCGATTCCCGCTGCGAGAAGTCGCCGGACTCGAGCGCCGCCCGCGCGGCGTCCGCGGCGAGTCGCCCCGTCCTCAAGGCCTGTGAGATCCCCTCGCCGCTGAGCGGGTTGATCGCCGCGGCCGAGTCGCCCGCGAGCAGCAGCCTCTCCCCGACGAGCCGGTTGCGCTCGAAGCCGGTACGCATCTGCGCGGTGCCGACTTTCGAGAGCGGGCGGCTCTGGTCGCCGAAGATGCCCTGCTCGCACAGCCAGGTCTGGAATTCGCTCCAGACCCGGTCGAGCTCCGGCGCGCGGCCTGGCTTCAGGAAGCAGCCGACGCCGACGTTGGCCTGGCCGTCGCCGAGCGGAAAGACCCAGCCGTAGCCGGGCAGCAGGTCCTTCGCGTAGCAGAAGAGCAGGCGCGCCGGGTCCCAGCGCACGTTCTCGAAGTAGGCGTGCCGGGCGACCGCGTTCGCGGCCGGCTGGCCCTGCAGACCTGCCTTGAGCGGCAGCGAGGAGTGCGAGCCGCTGGCCACTATGGCGAGCTGGCCGCGGAGCTGCGCGCCGCCCGAGGTCGTCAGCGTCACCGCACCCTCGCCGATCTGAATGCTCTCGACGCGCGCCTCCAGGAACCTCGCCCCGGCCTCGCAGGTGCGCCGGTGCAGCAGCTCGTCGAGCCGCTCGCGGCGCACGACGCGACCGGTCGCCGCGCTCTGCGCCTCGAAGCTGGCGCCGCTTGGGCCGAACAGGGCGCAGCCGCTGATCGTGTTGGCCGAGCCGCTGATCGCTTCGCGCAGGCCGAAGCGTTCGAGCTCGACGAGCGAGGCCGGCGTCAGCCCGTCGCCGCAGACTTTGTCGCGCGGGAAGCGGCACTGATCGACGAGCAGCACATCGACGCCCGACTTTGCCAGATGGAAGGCGGCCGCCGATCCGGCGGGTCCTGCCCCCACGACGACCACGGATGCGGTTTCCATCGATTGCTCCTGTGCCAGAGGTTGGACTGCCCGGGACTCGCCGACCGAAGCTCGTCCGCCCGGAGGGGAGGGCAGGGCGCGGCTGCATCGATGAAGCGGCCGCGCTAGGCCGCGCCCGCCAGGCTCTCGTGGTAGCGGGCGAGCAGGCCGCGCACCGACTCCTGCTCCTTGGCGAGCTGCCCCATGCTCTCGGAGAGCGCCTGCGCCGACTGCATCAGGCCTCCGGCCGATTCCTGAAGCTCGGCCATCGCCCTCGAGACGCGCTGCACCTCGCTCTGCTGCTTGTCGGCAGCCGCAGCGATGGCGCCGGCGCGGTCGGCGGTGGCGACGAAGCTCTCGGTGATGCGCTCGATGGTCTCGCGCGCCTGACGCAGCGCCGCGAGGTGGCCGACGAGCTCGTTCGACGACGCCTCGGTCTTCTCGAGCGTGAGCGCGGCCTCCTTGCTGATGGCGCCGAGCAGCTCGCGCCCGTGGGCGAGGCTCGTGGCGCTGTTGCGCAGCATCGCGCGCAGCTCGCTCGCCACCACGGCGAACCCTCTGCCGGCCTCGCCCGAGCGCGCCGCTTCGAGGGACGCGTTGAGCGCGAGCACGTTGAGCTGCTCGTCGATGTCGTGGATGAGCGCGATGATCTCTTCGGTGCGCTGCGACTGCTCGGCGAGGCGCACCATGCTCGCCTGGATTCCGGCGGTCACCGCGCGAAACTGCTCGAGCTGAGAGCTGGTGGCTTCGAGCTGGCTCCAGCCCTTCGAGGACTCCTGGCGGGTCGACTCGGCGGTATCGCGCGACTCGTAGGCGGCGGCCGCAGCGCCCTCGAGCACGCCGCGCAGCGCCGACATCGAGCGGCTGACGTTCTCGGCGGTGAGCACCTGCTGCTGGGCCTGGGCGGCGAGCACGCGCGAGGCTTTCTTCCCTTTGCCGACCAGCGCGTCGACCTGCGGCTGGAGCCGGGCGACGGCGTCGAGGAGGGTCTGCTGCTCACTGGCCGAGCGGGCGAGGGCCTGGTACGGCAGGTCGCTGATCCGGGCGCGGGCTCTGAGGAAGTAGATGGTCACCGGGATGGCGGCGAAGACGATGCTCAGGTCGAGCACCAGCCCGAGGTGGCTGGTGGGCGCCTCGGCCGGCAGCAACTCGAAGTGCCCGAGGACGCGAAGGCCGCCGAGCGAGACGATCGAGAAGGCCGCGCCTCCGAGCGCCAGCGCCGGGGCGAAGACCGAGCCGTAGACGATCATGCAGACGTCGGCGAGCGCCGCGACCGCGAAGGTGTCCTGGCGCATCGCCATCGCGAACCGTCGAAGACCAGCGAGGCGTACATCATCAGGCCCGCGGAGACCTTGAGGTGGCCACGCCGGCCGAGCAGGTAAGAGATCGCCCAGGCGATGGCGGTGGCGACCATCGCGGCGGTCAGGGCCCAGAACTGCCAGTGCCCGGCGACGTGAGCCTGATAGGCGAGGTTGGCGATAACGACCGGCGAGACGATGAAGCCGGTTATTGCCGTGGTCCGCCGGTTCAGCGCGAGGAGCTGCTCTCGCTCGAGGCCTCGCGTACCAAAGTCTTGATGCATTGCCTCTTCCCCACGCTTGGTGCTGCCTTGCCCCTCGTCATGGCGCGTCGAGGCGGCCGATTGTAGCGGACCGAACAGAGCGGAGGAGGGCTATCGGCGGCGGGAGGGCGGCCTCGCGCAGGGGGCGATTGCCAGGCGGCCAGGCAGGCGCGCAGAGGCTCGGTTGGCCTGCTGTCAGCTTTGGCGGCAGCGCGAACGCGCTCGCGGAAGTCTTCGGCGGAATCGGCGGCGACGGCGGCCCGGGACGCCGTTGCTTCGGCGACAAACAGCGTCGCGGGCGGCCGGCTCACGTCGCCGCTCGCACGATCGAATGGCAGACAGGCCCTCCCCCGCCTCCTTGGATGCAGGCGACGGGGACGCGCCGTGCTGCCCGAACGCCCCCGCCGCGCCCGGCGCCGACCGAGATCGACTCCGCAGCCGCGGCGAATCAGCTCTCGCGGTGCAGGACGTAGGAGCTTCGCTGGGCGGTGGGCATCACCACCATTTGCTGCACGTTGACGTGCTCGGGCGCGTTGACCACGAAGATGACCGCCTCGGCGATGTCCTCGGGGCGCAGCGGCACGTAGCCCTCGTAGACCTTGGCCGCGCGCGCCTTGTCGCCGGCAAAGCGCACCAGCGAAAACTCGGTCTGCACCGCGCCCGGGTCGATGCTGCTGACGCGGATGCGAGTGCCGACCAGGTCGAGGTTCATCGCCTCGTTGAGCGCGCGGACCGCGAACTTGGTGGCGTTGTAGACGTTGCCGTTCGGGTAGACGAGGTGGCCGGCGATGCTGCCGAGGTTCACGACGTGGCCGCTGTTGCGCGCGACCATCAGGGGCAGCACCGCCCGGCTGGCGTTGAGCAGGCCCTTGACGTTGGTATCGATCATCCGGTCCCAGTCCTCGAAGCTGCCCTCGTGCAGCTTGGTCAGCCCGGCGGCGAGGCCGGCGTTGTTGACGAGGACGTCCGGGACCAGGCCGTCGGCCTCGAGCGCCCGGGCAAAGTCGAGGACTGCTGGCCTGTCGCGCACGTCGAGGACGTGAGTGGCGACCTCGACCCCGTGCTCGCGTCGCAGCCCTTCGGCGAGCGTGGCGAGCCGCTCGCCGCGGCGGGCGGTGAGGATGAGCGAGGCGCGGTGCTGCGCGAACGCGACGGCGCAGGCCTTGCCGATGCCCGAGCTCGCGCCGGTGATGAGGACTCGCTTGCCTTCTATCCGGTTCATCTCTCGCTCTCCCTGTCCGTGGTTGTGCGGGCCGAAGGTTCGGCCGTGAAACGCGCGACGTCAACGGTGCGCACGGTCGGTAGGGGCGCACGGTCGGTAGGGGCGCGCGGCAGCGCGCCCGGCCCCGCAGGCCCGGCACCTCGCAAAGGCGCCGGAGGCTCACTCGGCCGGAGCATCGCGGTCTCGGCGGGAATCGCCGACTGGACGCCGATGGTCGGAGCGGTGGCCGCGCCAATCTCCGAGGACGAGGCGCCCATGGTCTTCGGAGTCAGCGGACGGCTGCGCTGACCAGCGTTCGAACAGCAGAGCCGAAGAAATCCCCCAGCGATGGCCTGACCCTTTCGAGAACCGCATCGCATCGTTTCTGGCGAGCACGATCAAAGGAAGGGCAAACCATGGATGCGATCTCGCTGTTGAAGCAGGACCACCAGAACGTCGCGCAGATCTTCGAGCAGTTCGAGAAGACGGGCGAGAAGGCCTTCAAGACGAAAGGCGGCCTCATCAGCAAGGCGACCGTCGAGCTGGTGCGGCACATGGCTGCCGAGGAGCAGCTCTTCTACCCGATGGCGCGCGAGCGGTTCGGGACCGAGGGCGAGCGCCTGAGCCTCGAGGCGCTCGAGGAGCACCACCTCGTGAAGCTTCTGTTGAAGGAGCTCGAGGGGATGGAGCCCGACTCCGAGCGCTACGAGGCCAAGGTGGCGGTGCTCAAGGGGGTCTTCGAGCACCACATCCACGAGGAAGAGGAGCAGCTCTTCCCCATGGCGCAGAAGAAGCTGACCAAGACCGAGCTCGCCGACCTCGGCGAGCAAATCGAGGCGAAGAAGAAGACGGCGCCGACCCGGCCGGATCCGTACGCCTCCGACGTGCCGACCCGCCGCAGGCCGGCCGCCGAGCGCGGCCGCATCACCGCCACCGCCGCGGCGGCGCGCACCGCGAAGGCGGGCAGGGGCACGAAGGCCGCGGCGGCGAGCAAGCGCACTGCAAGCAAGGCGAGCAAGAGCTCGACCTCGCGATCGACCGCAAAGAAGAAGTAGGCGCGACAGTCGAGAGTCGAGGGTCGAGGGTCGAGAGTCGACGGGCCTGGCCAGCGAGGCTTCTGTGCTTGGCTGGGCCCGGGGCTCGACGGCGACGCCCACGGTCTCGAAGGCTCAAGCAACTCGCGATCGCTTCTATCGGGCGCGCCGCTTGGAGGTGCCCGAGCCTCTTGACCCCGGGTTCACCCTCCGCTCCCCCGGAAGTCGAGGCTGACTTGGTTTTAGCCTCGTTAGCTCGACCTGTGCCCGGGCTGGCCGGGCAGCGCTCGGAAGGTTCTTCGACTTGCTGCCGTATAGGTCGCCGGGTTCGGCGGCGGGCGCGCCGCCACGCCTTTGCCATGCGCCCCAACCGACGACACGGCGACCTCGGCGCATAGGGTCGAAGTGGCTCGAGCTTCAGGGCTTCCGCACGGCAGGCGGCAGCCCATCTTGAAAGAGAGGCGGCGCGTAGATCGGCCCGGCAGGGACCGCGCGCCGCGGAGGTCGGCCATGCGCTATCGCCGCTTGACGATTCGGTACGGGTATCTGCCGCAAGCCGCCGACAACACGCTGCCCTGGAACGCGCACGTGCCCATGCCCCTGGCGCGCCCGCACTGGACGCCCCCGGTCGACTTCTTCGAGTCGGCCGACTCGCTCTTCGTGCGCGTCGAGGTCGCCGGGATGGTCGAGGGCGACTTCAAGGTCTCGCTGATGGGCGAGACCCTCGTCATCGAGGGCGAGCGTCGCTGGGAAGGGCTGCCGGGCGAGCAGACGTGCTGCATCGCCGCCGAGATCCGCTACGGCCCGTTCCGCATCGAGCTGCAGGTGGGCGCGGGCTTCCAGGCCGACCAGCTCGTCGGCCGCTACGACCGAGGGTTCCTGCTGGTGGAGCTGCCCAAGAACGCGGAGGCGAACCGATGAACCCTGAGGTCCCGGGCCTTCCCCAAGCCGAGTCCATCCCCGACATCCTGCCGGTGCTGCCGCTGCGCGAGACGGTGGTCTTCCCGATGGCGGTCGCGCCGCTGGTCATCGGGCAGGAGCGCTCGGTGCGCCTGGTCGACGACGCGATGCGCGGCAACCGCTTGATCGCGGTCGTCGCCCAGCGCTCGCCGGCCGCACCGGCGCAGGACCCGGCCGACCTCTACGAGCTCGGCACGGTCGCGGTCATCCACCAGCTCCTGCGCGCCCCCGACGGCAGCATGCGGCTCATCGTCCAGGGGCTGGTGCGCGTGCGCCTGGGCGAGTTCGTGCAGACCGAGCCCTACTTCCTCGCCCGGGTGACGCGGGTGCCCGAGAGCGAGGTCCGCGGCGTCGAGGTCGAGGCGCTCTCGCTGACCGTGCGCGATCTGTTCAAACGCCTCGCGAGCATGATCCCCGAGCTGCCGGTCGAGCTTGCCGCGGCGATCGACGCGCTGCACGACCCGCGCGAGGTCGTCTACCAGATCGCCTCCATCCTCTCGCTGTCGGCCGAGGACCGGCAGAACATGCTCGATATGGACTCGGTGGCCGACAAGCTGCGCAAGCTCATCGAGCTGCTGCAGCACGAGGTCGCGGTGCGCAACCTCGAGCACCGGCTGGCCGCCGAGACGCGCGAGCAGATGACCAAGGCGCAGAAGGAGTACTTCCTGCGCGAGCACCTGCGCACCATCCAGCGCGAGCTCGGCGAGGCCGAGGGCGAGCGCTCCGAGATAGAGGCGCTGCGCGAGAAGATCGAGGCGGCGGGCATGCCCGAGGAGGCGCGCAAGGAGGCCGAGCGCGAGCTGTCGCGGCTCGAGCGCATGCCGGAGATCTCGCCCGAGTACGGCATGATCCGCACCTACCTCGACTGGATGGTGACCCTTCCGTGGTCGAAGACCACCGGGGTGGCCATCGACGTGCAGCGCGCGCGCGAGGTGCTCGACGCCGACCACTACGACCTCGACAAGATCAAGGAGCGCATCCTCGAGTACCTGGCGGTCAAGAAGCTGCGCGACGAGCGCCAGGCCGCCGAGCCCGAGAACGTCGCCGCGACCCAGGCCGCGCGCGACGAGTCGCGCCACGAGCCCATCCTCTGCTTCATCGGCGCCCCCGGCGTGGGCAAGACGTCGCTCGGCCAGTCGATCGCCCGGGCGATGGGGCGCAAGTTCGTGCGCATCAGCCTGGGCGGCATCCACGACGAGGCCGAGATCCGCGGCCACCGGCGCACCTACATCGGCGCGATGCCCGGGCGCATCCTGCAGGCCATCCGCCGCGCCGGCGCGGCCGACTGCATCTTCATGCTCGACGAGGTGGACAAGCTCGGGGCCGGCTTCCAGGGCGATCCGTCGGCGGCGCTGCTCGAGGTGCTCGATCCGGCGCAGAACTACGCCTTCACCGACACCTACCTCGGGGTGCCCTTCGACCTGTCGCGGGTGCTGTTCATCTGCACGGCGAACAACACCGCGACCGTGCCCCCGCCGTTGCTCGACCGCATGGAGGTCTTGAGCCTGCCGGGCTACACCGAGAACGAGAAGCTGCACATCGCCCGGCGCTACCTCGTGCCGCGGGCGATGAAGGCGAACGGCCTGCGCGAGGGCGAGGCGGCGATCGACGATAGGGCGCTCGTGCGCATCGTGCGCGAGTACACCCGCGAGGCCGGCGTGCGAAACCTCGAGCGCAACATCGCCGGGGTGCTGCGCAAGGTCGCGCGGCGGATCACCGAAGGCGCCCAGCCCCCGATAACCGTGACCGACTCCGAGCTCCCCTCGCTGCTCGGGCCGCCGCAGTTCTACAACGAGGTCGCCGAGCGCATCGATCGCCCCGGGGTGGCGACCGGCCTCGCCTGGACTCCGACCGGCGGCGACATCCTCTTCGTCGAGTCGACGATGATGCGCGCCCGCGAGGAGAAGCTGCTGCTGACCGGGATGCTCGGCGACGTGATGCGCGAGTCGGCGCAGGCCGCGCTGTCGTACCTGCGCGCGAACGTCGTCAAGCTCGGCTTCAAGCCCGACATCTTCGACGGCAAGATGGTCCACGTCCACGTGCCGGCCGGCGCCATCCCCAAGGACGGGCCATCGGCCGGCGTGGCGATCATCGTGTCGCTCGCCTCGCTGGCGAGCGGGCGCCCGGTGCGCAACGACATCGCGATGACCGGGGAGATCAGCCTGCGCGGCAAGGTGCTGCGGGTCGGGGGCATCAAGGAGAAGGTGCTCGCGGCGCACATGGCCGGCGTCAAGCAGGTCATCTTGCCCAAGCGCAACGAGCCCGACCTCGAGGACGTGCCGCCCGAGGTGCGCAAGGACGTACAGTTCGTCTTCGTCGACTCGGTCGAGGAGGCGCTGGGGGCGGCGCTCGTGCCCGAAGAGGTCCAGCCGACCGCGGCGCCCGGGCCCGAGGCGGGCGAGGCGCTGCCCTCGACCGGCGAGCCTGCCGTCCACTGAGCCGCGGCTGCGGGCCGACACGCGAGGGCCGGGAGAGCGGCGCGAAGGCACGCACTCTCGGTGACCAGAGACTTCTCGCTGACGAAGGCAGAGGAGCCGCAGGCGAAGGAAGTGGCCTTGCGGAAGAGGCCGTCGTCTCTGCGACCGACGCCAGCGTCGTTGCGAGCGAGGAAAGCGTCGCGTCGAGCGAGGAAAGCGTCGCGTCGAGCGAGGAAAGCGTCGCGTCGAGCGAGGAAAGTGTCGCGTCGAGCGAGGAAAGCGTCGCGTCGAGCGAGGAAAGCGTCGCGTCGAGCGAGGAAAGCGTCGCGTCGAGCGAGGAAAGCGTCGCGTCGAGCGAGGAAAGTGTCGCGTCGAGCGAGGTAACCGTGTTTGCGGACGACGCGGTGTTTCGAGCCTAACCCTGCGTAACTGCGAGGCTTCTCCGGCCTGCGACGCGCACGGCCAGCGCGCCCCTGCCGACCCGCGGCGATCATCCTCAGGGCGAACTCTCGACTCTCGACCCTCGACTCTCGACTAGCTCTCGCCCGGCGCCTCTGCCACCACCGACTCGAGCTGCTCGATGCTCGGCGGCTTGGTGATGTGGCGGTCGAAGCCCGACTCGACGGCGCGGCGCCGGTCGCCGGGCCGCGCGTAGCCGGTGACCGCGACGAGCAGGATGCCGGCGAGCGTGGGGTCGGCGCGGATGGCGCGGGCGATCGCGTAGCCGTCCATCCCCGGCAGGCCGATGTCGCACAGGACGACGTCCGGGCGCATCTCGCGGGCCCGCGCGAGCCCCTCCGGGCCGCTGTAGGCGACCTCGACCCGGTGGCCAGCGAGCTCGAGGATGTCGCGGATGGTGTCGGCGGTGTCGCGGTTGTCCTCGATGACGAGCACGCGCCTCTCGACCGGCTGCTCGAGCGCGGGCTTGGGCCCGGCGGCCGCCGCCTCGGCCTGCTCGAGCGGCACTTTGACGACGAAGCGGGCGCCCTGGCCTGGCCCGGCGCTGTAGGCGCGCACCTCGCCGCCGTGCAGCTCGACGAGGCCCTTGACCAGCGCGAGGCCGAGGCCAAGGCCACCGCGGGCGCGGTCGAGCGGCTGGCGCGCCTGGGAGAAGGGCTCGAAGAGGCGCGCGAGCACCGACGGCTCGATGCCTATCCCGGTGTCGGAGACCTCGAGCACCGCGCGCCCCTGATCGTCGCGCGCGAGCAGCACTTCGGTCTTCCCGCCGCGCTGGGTGAACTTGGCCGAGTTTTGCAGCAGGTTGCCCAAGGCCTGCGCGAAGCGGGTCGGATCAACGCTCGCCCAGAGCGGCTCGGCGGGCAGCGCGGTGAGCAGCTCGACGCCGTTCGCCTCGAAGATGGAGCGGTAGTCCTCGACGGTACGCCCGACCAGCTCGGCGAGGTCGAGCCGGGTGCGGTGCAGCGCGATCTTGCCGCGGGTGATGCGGGTGACGTCGAGCAGGTCTTCGATGATGCGGGTCAGGTAGCCGGTCTGCCGGTCGATGATCTCGAGCGCCCGCTCCGAGCGCGGGTCGGGCGGCAGGCCCTGGCGCAGCAGGTAGAGGCTGTTGCGGATGGGCGCGAGTGGATTGCGCAGCTCGTGCGAGAGCATCCCCAGGAACTCGTCCTTGCGCCGGTCGGCCTCGAGCAGCGCCTCCTCGGCCTGCTTGCGCTCGGTGATGTCGCGCGCGACCCCGTCTATCGCCACGACCTTGCCCTGCTCGTCGCGCACCGCGGTCAGGCGCTGCTCGAGCCAGATGACCCGGCCGTCCTTGCGCTCGAAGCGCGTGGTGAGCACCGGCGGCACCTTGCCCGCCAGCAGGGCCTCGATCGCGGCGCGATCGTCGGGAAAGGCGCTCTCCAGAGCCAGCTCGGGCTGCGCGTAGAACTCCTCGGGCGTGTAGCCGATAACCTTGGTCGAGGCCGGGCTGACGTACTCGTAGCCGCGCGGGGGCGCGAGCCGGTAGCGGAAGATGATGTCCTGCGAGTTCTCGGCGAGCACCCGGAGCCGCTCTTCGCTCTGGCGCAACCGCTCCTCGGCGCGCCTGCGCTCGGTGACGTCGAGCGCCATGGTCATCGCCAGGCGCTTGCCGCCCACGGTGCCCAGCGGCGCGGCGCCAAACTCCCAGATCCGCAGCCTTCCGTCCTTGGTGCGCACGACGTGCTCGCCTGCCGAGATCGGGTGATCGAGCGAGTAGAGCTCGTCGATGAACCTGCGAACCGTCGCGTAGTCCTTGCCGTAGGCCGCGCGGGTCCAAGCGTCGGCGGTGGGGATGTCCTCGATGGTGTAGCCGGTGGCGCGGGTGAGGGCTTCGTTGATCTCGACGATCCGCCCGTCGTCGGCGTGCAGCATTATCGGGAAGGGCGCGCCGATAATCGCGCGGCGAAACCGCTCTTCGCTCTCGCGCAGCTCCCTCTCGGCGCGCCTGCGCTCGGTGACGTCGAAGACGATGCCGATGAGCCTCTGGGGCTCGCCCGGCAGCGGCTCGGCCCGGACGAGGACGGTCCGCTCGGTGCCGTCGGGGCGCACGATGCGAAACTCGGTCTCGTCGCTGCAGTTCTTGTCGAGGCGCGCCAGGTGGGCGCGGAACTGGTCGAGATCGTCGGGGTGCACCAGCGCAGTGATCGATTCGAGCGTGGGCGCGAAGCTGTCGGGGGCCACGCCGTAGATCGCGTAGAGCTGATCGGACCAGATGGCCCGCTGCGATCCGAGCTCGAGCTCCCAGCTCCCGACGTTGGCGACCTTCTGCGCGGCGGCGAGCATCGCTTCGCGCTCGCGCAGCGTGGCTTCGATGGCTTTGCGGTCGGCGATGTCGAGGACGAACGCCGCCTGCTGCGAGCCCGGCAGCGCGGCCAGGCCGACGAGGATCCAGCGGCGCGAGCCGTCCTTGCGGAGGATCTGCATCTCGAACGGCGAGCTCCTGCCGGTGGCGCGCATCTGCTCGCTCGCTCGCTCGTTGCGCTCGACGTGCTCGGGCGGCGTCAGCTCGTCCCAGCGGATGGCCCCGGACTCGAGCTCCTCGCGCGTAAAGCCGAGCAGCGAGAGGAAGTAGTCGTTGGCCTCGAAGACTTTGCCCTGCGCGTCGCCGATGACGATGCCGATGGTGTTCGCCTCGACAAACCGCCGCATCCGCTCGGTGGCGATCGCGAGCGCCTCCGAGGCACGGCGGCTCTCGGTGATGTCGCGGAAGAAGATCGACACCCCGCCGTCTTCGGCCGGATAGGCGTTGAAGTCGAACCAGCGGTCCCACGGCTCGTAGAAGTGCTGGAAGTGGTCCGGGCTGCGTTCGCCGGCGACCTTTCGCAACCGTTGCTCGAGCGGCGTGCCGACCGCGTCGGGGAAGGGGTCCCAAAGGATTCGGCCGAGCAGGTCCTGCCGCGGGCGGCCGAGGAGCTTTTCGGCGGCCGGGTTGACGTAGGTGTAGCGCCATTCGCGGTCGAGCGAGACGAAGGCGTCGCTGATGCTCGCGAGGATGGCCTCGGTGCGCGCGTCCGCCTCGGCAGTCGCCAGGCGCTCGCGCCGCAACCGTCGGGTCGTCTCGCGCAGTCGCCCGGCGACCAGGCAGATGAGCAACGCGGCGACGAGGAAGCTGGCGAGTCGGCCGAGATTGGCGCCCGAGAGCTCGAAGTAGCCGGCGACCAGCCCCAGCCAGATTCCGAGCCCGAAGATGGCGGTGGCCGTGAGGCCCGGTCCTGTGCCCAGCGCGAGGGCGATGAGGATGATGGCCGCGAGGGGCGTCACGAAGAAGATGCCGCCCAGGGGGCCGCGAAGCCCCACGACCATGGCCAGGGTG
>JBMNNX010000396.1:0-4904 GCA_050942745.1 Myxococcales bacterium | reverse complement strand
CTCCCCAAGCGCATCAAGAAGGAGCCGCCGAGGCCGATCTCCGTCGCCGCCTTCGCCTCGGTCGCCGACTGGGTCGAGCGCGCCAAATTGGCCCGCGCCGAGGAGGCCGGCCGGCTGCGCCGCGAGCTCCATCAGGCGCGCGAGGAGCGCGCCCGGCTCGAGCGGCGGATTGCCGAATCGCGCGCCGAGCGCGGCGTCGACGAGGAGCGGGTCTGCAAACGCGTCGTCGTGCGCCTGCGCGGCGGCGACGGCGCGCCGGTGCCCGCGCGCCTGTGGCTCGACTACCAGGTGCCCGGCGCCTGCTGGCGGCCGACCTACGTGGTGCGCGTTTCGCGCGACGGGCTGCGCGCCAACCTGGCCATCCGTGCCCTCGTGGCCCAGCGCAGCGGCGAGCCTTGGGAGCGGGTGAGGCTTGTGCTCTCCACCGCCGATCTGCAGCGGCGCATCGAGCTGCCCGTGCTCAAGTCCCAGCGAATCGGGCGCAGGCAGAGCGAACCGCCCGCGCGCGCCTGGCGCGCGCCGCCCACGGGAGCCGAGAGCCTGTTCGAGAGCCTCGACAACGCCCTTGCCGCCCGCGGCGGGCCCGCGGCCCCGGCGCGGCCTGCCCCGTCAGCTCCTCCCCGACTCCCCGAGCCTCCACCCGAGCCGACTCCCGTGCCCGAGGCGGAGCTGCGGGAGGAAGCCGACTCCGGGCATTTCGATGAGGCGGAATGCCCGCCCGAGCTCGACAGCGACAGGAAGCCGACGCCTGTCGCGGTGCGCTCGGTGGTCGCGCGCGCGGCCCCCATGCCCCGGCGCTCGGCGCCCATGGCCATGCCCCCGTGCTCGGCGCCCATGCCCCCGGGAGCGCTGGGCCGGGCGATGGCTCCGGCGAGCCTCGAGAAGAGGAAGGACATGGACCGCGCCCGGAAGAAGGCGAGGCGGGAGGAGGTCGCGCTCCAGGCGGCTGTTGTCGCCTCCGAGCCGCCGTGCGCTGACGAGGCTCCACCTGCGACCTCCGGCTTCGTGCTCGAGTACCACCGGCTGCGCCTGGTCGCCTGGGACGGGCCGAGCTCCGAGCGCGGGACGCTCAAGCCGCTCACCCGGCGCGACGCGCTCTCGGCGCTCAGCGACGGGCAGGTCGCCCTGGCCGAGAAGCTCGCCCGGGCCGCAGAGCGCCTGGCGCGCAGCCACGTCGTCTTCCCGGTGACCACCACCGCGGTCGAGCAGTCGTGCGGCTCGTTCGACTACGCCTTCCGCGCGGCAGGTTCGGTGGACGTGCCGAGCGACGGCGCCCTGCACAACGTGCCGCTCTTCGCGAAGGACGCGCCTATCGAGACGACGCTCGTGGTCGTGCCGCGCGAGAGCGATCAGGCGGTGCGCGTCGCGACGCTGAAGAACCCGCTCGCGAACCCGATCCTTGCCGGCCCTGCGGACGTCTATCTGGAAAACGAGTTCTTGGTCACCTCGCGCTTTGCCACCGAGCCCGCGGGCGCGACCATCGCTCTCGGTCTGGGCGTCGAGCCGGCGCTCAAGGTGGCGCGCAACACCCACTTCAACGAGTCGACCGAGGGCCTGCTCAACGGCAGCCTCACGCTGCACCACCAGGTCACCATCGACGTCGCCTCGCGGCTGCAGGCCGCCGCCCAGGTCGAGGTCCGCGAGCGCGTGCCGCAGTACCGGCCGGGCGACAAGGACGTCGTCATCGAGCTGGGGAAAGTTTCGCCCGAGTGGGAAGGGCTGCAGCAGGCGCCCCCGCACACCCTGGTGGGCGGCAAGCGCTGGCGCTTCGTCTTGCAGCCGGGCGAGAGCAAGAAGCTGAGCTTCGATTACTCGGTGCGCATCGACTCGAAGAACGAGCTGGTGGGCGGCAACCGGCGCGATTAGCGGGAGGGCCTCATGATTCGACAGCAGGAGCTGGTGCGAGAGCAGACCGCGCAGGAGTCGCGGGCGAGGGTGGCCGAGGTGAAGGAGATCGATGCGCCGGTGCGCTCGGTGGTCCTCCTCGAGGACCGGGCCCAGGTGACCCGGCGTGTCGAGGTGGAGCTCGCCGCGGGCTGCACTCGGCTGTGCATCCCGGGGCTCACCCCGCTCGTCGCCGACCGCACCATCGTCGCCCGTCCTCCGGCCGGCGTGCAGGTCGATGAGATCAAGGTGCAGCGGCGCTGGCGCATCGGTGTTCAGGAGCAGCCGCCCGACGCGGCGAAGCTGCGGCTCGAGGCCGAGCGCTTGAAGTCGGAGATCGGCGACCGCAGCGGCGAGCTGAGCGCCTTGTCACAGCGGCGCGAGCTGCTCGCGCTCTCGGCCAAGCTGCTCATCGACAGCGTCAACCGCGAGCTCCCCTACGCGACCGGCCCCGAGCCGCGCTGGGAGAGCGATATCGAGGAGGCCCATCAACGGCTGCGGGCTCAGGACGAGCGCATCTTCGAGGCCAAGCGGCACATCGAGGCGCTCGGGCGCGAGCTCGAGGCGGTGCGGATGCGCCAGCGGAGGAGCTTCCGGCCGACCGAGGTCTTCGTGGCCGAGATGTTCATCGACCTCACCGTCGCGGAGGCGGGGAGAGTCGCCTTCGAGGTCGAGTACACGGTGCCCTGCGCGCTGTGGCGGCCGATCCACCGGGCGACGCTTCTCGGCGAGGTGCTGCGCTTCGAGTGCGAGGCCGCGGTCTGGCAGAACACGGGCGAGGACTGGAACGACGTCGAGCTGCGGTTCTCGACGGCGCGCTCGACGCAGCGGGCCGAGCCGCCGCTGCTCGAGGACGACTGGCTGCAGGTACAGCGGCGCCAGGAGAAGAAGGTCTCGGTGCAGATGCGCGAGCAGGTCATCGCCACCACCGGCGAGGGCGGGCTTTCCGGCGGCCTGCCGGGCGTCGACGACGGCGGCGAGACGAGGCTGCTCGAGGCGCAGGTGAGAACGAGCGTCGCCTCCGACGGGCTGATGCGCCGGGTGCCGATCTTCGAGCTCACCGCGCCGGCTGAGGTCGACCTCGTCTGCTGTCCGGAGATTGAGCCGCTGGTCCACCTACGGGCGCGGCAGACCAACGCTGGCAATCAGCCCATCCTCGCCGGGCCGGTCGATCTGCTGCGGGCGAGTGGCTTTGTCGGTCGATCGCAGGTGGGCTTCGTCGCGCCGGGCGAGCGGTTCGCGCTCGGGTTCGGCAGCGAGGATGGCGTGCGGGTGCGTCGCGAAGACTGGTCCGAAGAGGAGCGCTCGAAGCTGACCGGCAGGCAGAGCATCACGCGGCACGTCACCCTCTTCCTGTCGAACTTGGACGACCAGCCGGCGAGCTTCGAGGTCCAGGAGCGGGTTCCGGTCTCGGAGATCGACAAGGTCAAGGTCGAGATAGACGCGAAGCGGACCAAGCCGCCGGCCAAGGCCGACGACCAGGGGATCATCTCCTGGAGGGTAAAGCTGCCGGCCCATGGGACCGACCGAATCGATCTCGTCTACGCCCTCCACGCCAGTGGCGACGTCGAGGGGCTGAGCGCGACCGCATAGGTCGCGCTGGCCGCGCGGCCCCGGCCTGCCTGGGCGGCGGACGCCGGGGCGCTGCGGGATGCGTCCTGATCGCAGTCGACAGCGGGTCTAGCGCGGGTAGAGGAAAACCGTCGGCGCCAACTCAGCCGTCAACTCTCGACTCTCGACCCTCGACCCTCGACCGTCTGATTATCGGCGGCACCGCGACCACGTTCCTGGCGGGCGCGGGGGCGGCGGCCGTGAGGACCTTGCTGGCCTGTCGGACGACTTGCCGGCGCTCCTTTCCTGCCTCGAGCAGCAGCGAGCCGTCGGCTTGGATGGCCATCACCGTCGCGTCCAGAAGACCGCGACCCTGGCGGATTTGGACCTCTTGTCCGACGGTGAAGGGGCTGGCATCGCCGTTCGCCCGGGCGGATGTCGAAGCGGAGGAGCGCCTCGTTCGCGAGGCTTTGCCGGGAGCGGCCGTGGCGACGACGTTTCGGGAATCAGCCGGCGGCTGCTGGCCCCGACTCGAGCGCCGCGCGGGTCGAGAGCCGGCAGCGTCCGGTTGCCCGTGGTCGCGGACGAGCTTTGCAAGCGCTTCGAGCATGACGAGGTGAGGGGCGAGGGCCTCCCTTACCTGCCTGGCGATGACTTTGCGGAGGGCCTTCTCCAGGTCGAGCTGTGCCATCGATCTCTCCAGTTCGGTTGAGCCGCGAAAAAGTGGGGCGCCGGAGCTTGCTCAGTCAACCGGCAAGGTCGCTGTTCGCCCAAGTCGGTGGGTGCGAATCCCCCAAAGTCGTGCCTGAGGAAGGCCCATTTTCTTGCTGTGGCCGAGGTCATCGCGGCAGGCCCCTTTATAGCTCGCCGCAGAAAATCCTTCGGCAATGCCGTGCGAAGGTTGAGCTCGCGCCGCCAAAGCGCCCCATTTCTCGAGCGACTAAAGCGCGGAGCCGGTTGCATCGGCTTGGGGAGCGTCGAGTGGCGCTTTGAAGGTACGGCACCCGGAGTGCAGAAATAGCGCAGCGGTAAAGCCGCGCTACGCGCTCTTTCGGGGCCCCAGAGTTCGTTCCGCGCGAAATACCCGAATCCGCAAGTGGCCGGATTCACGGGCGAGTTGTGGGAGGTTCTCGTCCAAATCAGGTTTGGGAGGCGAATCCGCGAGTCCCTCGACTCCGAGGCTCCCGCTGGTCGCCTCTACGCTCCTAACCAACAGCTCCCCCGCGCCTCCCCGATTGAGCGCGCGCGAGCCCCGACGAAGCCCCCTCCCCGCCCCGCGGGGCCCTCAGCATTGGTGGGTTGTCGGTGTAACCAATTGAAACCACTGGCCTTTTTGGGCACAGAATGCGGGACGCTCGTTTGCTGTTTGCTTGGCCATGAGACAAGCAGACACGAGTTGGAAACTTGGATTTGCGGCGAGCGCACTTGGAGATGTTCGGCGGGCCAAGCGATTTCACAAGAGGCTCGCT
>JBMNNX010000072.1:0-25250 GCA_050942745.1 Myxococcales bacterium | reverse complement strand
TGGCAAAGTCGATGAAGCGCGGATTGTAGATGGGCTGCCCCCCCTCCCACCGCAGCACCACCGGCTTCTGGTTGTCGTACTTGCAGCGGCGAGCCACGCCGCCGAAACGCTCGAAGGCGTGCAGGTGGCCGTCCATCAGCGGGTGCAGCCCGTTGCCATCGTGGAAGCCGAAGTATTTCCGGGTCGAGTAGCGCAGCATGTAGCCGAAGGCCTGCAGCGTGGCGCTCGGCGCATGAGTGAAGCTCACCCGATACGGCGACCAGTCGCACTCGGCGAGGTCGCCGGGCTCGCGCACCGGTGTCTCCAGGCTCGGCTTGGGCGCAGGCTTGGGGCGCAGCTTGCGCACCAGCTCCTTCACCCCGCTGTAGCCGCCGTCATGGCCCTGCTCGCGCAGGATCTCGAAGACCCGCTGGGCGGTGATGTCGGGATAGGTTTCGAGCAGCCCCGCGACCTGTGTGCGGACGCCATCCAGCTTCGAAGCACGGGCGCGGCCGCAAGTGCTGAGTGCGGCCTCTCTCGCCGCTCGACCTGCTCGGTCAAGATCCGCCGCACGGTGTTGCGGCTCACGTGTAGCGCCCGGGCGATCGCTCGCCACTTCATTCCCGACTTGGCGAGCTGGACCACTTCGTGGACCCGCTGCGCGTCAAACGGCCGCATTGCGCTCTCCTTGCGCGCCCAGGCGCGCCTCGAGGGTGGTCATCAGGGCGCCAAGGGCGCCGTGCAACTCGGTGAGCTCTCGGCTGACCGCTGCGCACGAGGGTTCGCCCAGGCTCGCCAGCGAGCGCTCGAGCAGTCGCACCTGGAGCCGCACGGCGAGCCGCTTCATTGCCCAGGCATCGGCGACCAGCTGCTCGCCGGGAGTACGCCGGCGCGGCCCGCCTTTCGGGCCGGCGGGCGTCGCCGTCGCCTGCTTCTTCTTCTCGAGCAGCCCGGGCCACTGCTGCTGCGGCGCGGCCAGCAGTTCCTCGACCAATCGCGCCGTCTGCCGCGTCGTCAGCCCTCGACCGGCGACCACCGCGGCCACCTCCTCCTGGTTGCATCGCTGCAACCGCGCCAGCTGCGCCGCCGCGGTCGCCGAGAGCAGCCCGAGCCGCACCTGCGCCGTCAGCTCGTCCGACAGCCCTTCGGCCAGAGCCAACCGCCGGCTCACCCAGCTCTTGTGCCGACTCAGCAGTCTGGCGATTTGCGGCTGCCTCAGCTGGTCGTCGCGGTAGAGCGAGTGCACCAGCCAGGCTTCCTCGAGCTCGCAAAGCCCCCCCGCCGCGTTGCAGCGCCACAGCCTGACCTTTGCCCCCACCGTGTCCAGCGCGTGCACCTCCACGCGCAGCCGCGCCCAGTTGAGCTCTCGCGCGGCTCGCAGCCGCTTGAGCCCGTCAAACAGCTCGAGCTGCGCGCCGACCCGGTACGCATGCACCGGCGCCAGCTGGCCCAGTGTAGAGAGCGACGTCTGCATCTGCTGTTGCGCCTCGGGGACCCAGAGGCGCACCGCGCAGAGCGAATCGCCCAACTCGCCCAGCGCCACCATGATGCTTTCGGTCTCCACGGCCGTCATGGCGACCACGCTGCACGAGCCTCATGCCAGAGGACCAGACCGGCGCGTGACAGCTACCCACAAAAACGAGCCTTTCCTCTTGCCCTGACTGGGAGATCCGGAGCGAGGCCGGAGCGTGACATCCGTCGGCTTCTCCCACAGCTCCCTGCGCCATGAGCCTTGTTTTCTCGGCGCTCTTGACGCTCCGGAGCTTGGAGGCCGGCGCGTGACAGGGGGTGACAAGGGGGGCAGACGAATCCCACAGAATGCGACTCAACTAGCCGCAATCGTTGGCGGATCGTTGCCCAGGCCGGCGCGTGACATTTCGCTCGCGAGACAGCCTCTCGCCACCCGGCGCAGCGCCGTCGCCACCCTCGCGGTCGACAGCCAGTCCTTTGCAGCCAGGCCGGCCAACTCCCGCGCGATCGTCTCCTCAACGACCTGCGGCAACTCGGTCGGCGGCGAGGGACCCTGCGTCTTCTTCTTCGCCCGCGACCGACGCTGGCGCTCTGCCTCCGCGTGTCTCGACTTCACGAGATTCGCCGCACGGCGCTCGCGGGCCAGCGCCTTCCTGCGATCCGCGCGACACGCGCTGCTGCAGCACTTCTGATGCGCGCCCGCCGAGGGGGCCGGCAGGTACTTGCGCCTACACACAACGCAAGTCTTTCGCTTGTCTACTCGCTTGGGGCCCATCCACGAACGGTCACCCGCTCCGAGCCCCAACGCGAATTGCCGCGCGACCACCGACTTGCCCACCGCTCGGTGGATCTCTTCGCCGCCGCAAAGTGGATCTCACTCTCGCCGGCGCCAAAGACTCGACCAACGACTTGCACCCCCTCGACGAGCCGATCGGCACCGCTCGGAGAGACGGTCGGCACCGCTCGACCGACGACTCGCACTCCTTCGACCAGTCGATCGGCACCGCTCGGAAAGGAGGTCGCGACCAGTCGAGCGGCGGCTCGCGACCGCTCGATCAGGCGATCGGGACTGCCCATACAGGCCATCGCTGCCACGCGACCAGGCTGTGCGACCGCTCGTGCGTCGGATCGGGTCCACGCAGTTGGGCGATGCTCGGCCACTCATCCCCTCCACTTGTGAGTGCTTCGCGAGGCCGAAAAAGCTCACATAGACCCAGGCAGGTGTCAATGGCGACGAACATAAAAATCCCTGTGTTAACCGACGAACACTTCAAACGGGGGGGCGGTGGACTCGAGGGGGCTCGCTCTTGAAACGCCGGCGGCCGCCTGGCTTCGAAAAGGGGGGCGGCGCGTACGGAACGCCGCGCGGTCGCCAGGCCCGGCGCTCGCGCTTGCTCATTGAACGCGGAGAGCGGGTCGCGCTTGTTCTCTCTGCGAGCCTGTCGAGAGCCTTTTCCTCGCTCTTAGGACCAACGTGCCGTCGCCTCCACCGGTGACGGCGGGATTCGCGATTCCCGAGCACGAGCATTCAATCGCTCGCGCTCGCGAAGCACCGCACGACAGCCGGTTCGCTGCGCTTTCGCACAGCCTCCAGGCAAGCAGAGAACGTCCCGAGACGATCTAGGATGTCGGCCGTCCTTGGCTCGCCCGACGCGCAGAGCCCGGGACGCACGGATCAGCCAGGCCGCCTGAGTCACGGCGCGAAGCTCTCTCTCCATGCCCCTTCCAATCTTGCTTGCGCTGCTCGTCGCCTCGTCGAACGCGCCTGCGCTCGCGATCGCCTCGAGCGCCGACCTTTCCACGCCCCAAGCCGCGCCCGCGTGCGCCTCGGAGCCCTCGCTCACGCTGGCGCGCCGCGGGATGGTGGACGTGAGCGAGCTCGCGCCCAAGGTGCTGGTGCGGCTCAAGTACTCGGTCGCCGACAACTTCATGGGCGAGGCGGTGTACGGCCCGGACCGCGCGTGCTGGCTGCAGCGCGAGGC
Source organism: Myxococcales bacterium (assembly GCA_050942745.1). Classification (GTDB taxonomy): domain Bacteria; phylum Myxococcota; class Myxococcia; order Myxococcales; family UBA5297; genus UBA10939. Next base: position 21,819 of record JBMNNX010000072.1, on the reverse strand, counting down.
GGCGGAGAAGCTCGCGGCCGCCCAGAGGGAGCTGACGCGCCGGCGGCCGGGCTGGCGGCTGCTGCTCGGCGACTGTCTGCGGCCGCGTGCCGTGCAGCGCCGAATGTGGTCGCTCGTCGCCGGCACGCCGAAGCAGCGGTACGTCGCGAGGCCAGACCCGGGCTCGATGCACAACCACGGCGCCGCTGTGGACGTGAGCATCGCCGACGAGACGGGCGCGGCCCTCGACATGGGGACGCCCTTCGATCACTTCGGCCCGCTCGCTCAGCCGCTCATCGAGTCGCGCTACCTGGTCGAGGGCAGGCTGACCCGCGAGCAGGTGGAGAATCGGCAGTTGTTGCGCGAGGTGATGACCGCCGCCGGCTGGCGCGGCATCCGCATCGAGTGGTGGCACTTCGAGGCCTTCCCGGTCCGCGAGATCCGCGCGCGCTTCCCGATAGTCGAGCACTGGCCCGACATGGCGCCCGGTGCGCCGTGCGTGGCGGCCAACTGGCCGGACAGGGCGCCCGACGCGCCGTAATCGGCGGGCCGGTAGGTGCGCATGGCATCGCGCCCGCCCAGAAGTCGAGCGCGCCGTAGCTGAAGGTTCGCCCTCCTTCGGCCGGCGGGCCTGTATCATCCCGCGCGGCGCCTCACGCTCGAAACGGCGAGGCTGGTCCCAAAACCCTCGCTCGACGCCGCTGCTGCGGCCACGGGTTCACCGCTCATCACCATCTGCACCATGCCCGACGACCCGAGCTCGCCCCAACTGAACCGAACGATGGCCCGGGCCGCCCCGGACGACTGCGATCTCCTGGAGACGATTCGCTCCGAGCGTCTCCCCGCCGCTTCGTTCGCGGCACCGAGGCGGGCCGCTACCTGCTGCTCGATCAAATAGGCGAAGGCGCGATGGGCGCCATCTACGCCGCCTACGACCCGGAGCTCGATCGGCGCGTGGCCATCAAGCTGCTCAAGCCGGAGTCGGGCACGGGCAGCGTCTCGGAGAGCAGCCGCAGCCGGCTTCAGCGCGAGGCGCAGGCCGCTGCCCGCCTGTCCCATCCCAACGTGGTCTCGGTCTACGACGTCGGCCAGGTCGGCGATCAGGTCTTCATCGCGATGGAGCTGGTGACCGGCCAGACGCTCCGGGCCTGGCTCGAGGCGCAGCCGCGCAGCCCCAAGGAGATCCTCGCGGCGTTCCTCGCCGCCGGTGAGGGGCTCGCCGCGGCTCACGCGGCCGGCCTGGTGCATCGCGACTTCAAGCCGGAGAACGTCCTGGTCGGCGCCGACGGGCGCGTCCGGGTCTCGGACTTCGGGCTCGCCAGGATTCAGGCGCGCGCGCCCGTCCGTCCGGACGAAGCGGGCCCCGCGCTGGCGATGGAGGCGACCGTTGCGGGGACTCTCGTCGGGACGCCGGCCTACATGGCCCCCGAGCAGCTCGAGGCCAGGGAGACCGACGCGCGCAGTGATCAGTTCAGCTTCTGCGTCGCGCTCTGGGAGGCGCTGGCCGGTGAGCGGCCGTTCGCGGGCGACGACATCGGGAGCCTGCGCCAGAGCGTCCTCGCCGGCGCAGTCCGCGCGCCTTCCAGCGAGGCGAGGCTGCGGCCGTGGATTCGCCGCGTGCTCGCGCGCGGCCTCTCGGTCCGGCCCGAGGATCGCTTCGCATCGATGGAGGAGCTCCTCGCGGAGCTGCGCCGCGACCGTCGCCGCCGGGTCCTGCGCTCGGTTCGCGCCGTCTCCCTGGTCGCGCTCGCGGCGGCCTTCGTCGGCCTCGTGGGCTGGGCGATCCACCGCGAGCGCACCCGCTGCGAGCGGCAGGCCGAAGAGCGCGCCGAGCAGAGCTGGAGCAGCGCGCGCCGCGATGCGCTGCGAGCCGGGGGCAGCGCGCTCACGGAGGCGGCGGGTTTGCTGGACGCCTGGTTTGCGGACTGGCGCTCGGCTTGGGCGCAGACATGCCGGTCGCCCGGCGAGCGACTCGCGACTGCGCGGGCGCTCGGCTGCCTCGAGCGCGCGCTGCAGCGCACGCACGCGACGGTGACCCTCTTCGAGCGCTCTCGCGGCGAAGCCTCCCGCGCCACGATAGCGCTGCCGCTGCTCGATTCGCTGTATTCACCCGATGACTGCCTGGCGCTCCTGCCGCTCGTGGCCACGGGCGACTCGCCTTTCGCCGCCGAGCTCGAGGAGGCGCGCGCGCTTGCCCTCAGCGACCGGGGGCACGGCGCCCTCGACAAGGTGCGCCAGTTGCTCGAGCGCGCCGAGCGAGCGGTCGAATTGGCAGAGACTCGGCCGAGCGAGCGCGTCAGCCTCGCCGACGGCCTCTTCACGCTCGCCCGGGTTCTTCGCGCCTCGAAGAGCGATCCGGACCGGCCAGAGCGGCTCGCCCGCCGCGCGCTCGAGGTGCTGGAGGGGGTCGAGGAGGATCCGCTGCCGGGACACATTCGCGCCTGGCTCGCGGAGCCGCCGGGCGCGCAGGAGCGGGGCGCGTCGGCGCCGGGAGTGGGGACGGCGCGAAGGTCGGCGAGCGCGCGCAGTGAGCGCGGCCGGTGCGGGGGGCGCCAGCACGAAGGCTGGCGGTCCGGTGACGCCAGCGCGAAGGCCGGCGGTCCGGTGACGCAAGCACGAAGGCCGGCGCTCCGGTGACGCCAGCACGAAGGCTGGCGGTCCGGTGACGCCAGCGCGAAGGCCGGCGGTCCGGTGACGCCGGCACGACGCGCCAGCACGAAGGCTGGCGCTCCGCGGGGTGAGTGCGCTCGGGTTCCGGCTATGCTCCCGGAGCCGTGAATCTCATCCTCCTTTTCGACGAAGACTTCACCTCCGACGACCACGTCCGGCTCTTCGGCCGTCGAGCCAAGCACGTGCACGAGGTCCATCGCGCGGCGGTCGGCGACGAGCTCGTCGTGGGGCGCCTCGGTGGGCGCATCGGCCGCGGACGGGTGCTCTCGGTCTCCCGGGACGAGGTCTCGCTCGCCGTTGAGCTCGTCTCGGAGCCGCCCGCGCCTTCGCCGGTGTCGCTCATCCTCGCGATGCCGCGGCCGAAGATGCTCAAGAAGGTCCTGCAGGCGATCGCCTCGCTCGGCATCAAGCGGCTGGTGCTGCTCAACAGCTTCCGTGTCGAGAAGAGCTACTTCGACTCGCCGCTGCTCGCCGAGGCGAGGGTCCGCGAGCACCTGCTGCTCGGCCTCGAGCAGGGACGCGACACGGTGTTGCCCGAGGTGCTGGTGCGCCGGCGCTTCAAGCCCTTCGTCGAGGACGAGCTCGAAGGGTTTTGCGGCGCGGACTCGAAGCGCCTCATCGCGCATCCGATCGCCGAGAACGGGATCGAAGGCTGCGAGGTCGGCTCGGGTGCCGAGCCCGCGGTCGTCGCCATCGGTCCCGAGGGCGGGTGGATCCCGTACGAGGTCGAGCTGTTCGAGCAGCGCGGTTTCCAGCGCTTCACGCTGGGGCAGCACATCCTGCGGGTGGACACGGCCGTGCCGTACGTCGTCGGGCAGGTCGATCTGGCGCGGCGCCTGGCGCGACTCGGCGGCGGGAGCCGGCTCGCGCACTCGCCCCGCCTGTAGCGGCTGCGCTGGTGCGGCTTCAGGTTCGGGCAGGATCCGGAGCGCCGGCCTTCGTGCCGGCGGCCTGGAACCTCCGAATTCGCTGCAAGCTGCTTGATTCCTCGACGGGCGCATTGCCATGCGCCCCTACCGACGGCGCACGCGGCACCGTGCCAGGTTTGGCGACGGGCGCCCTACGCGAGCAGCTTCACGCCCGCCTCTCGCAGCATGCGGACGAGCCGCAGCATCGGCAGGCCGACGATGGCGTGGTAGTCGCCTCGCACCGAGTCGAAGAGCAGGAGCCCACGACCTTCGATGCGGTAGCCGCCCGCGCAGCCCTGCCACTCGGCGGTGTCGAGATAGGCCTCAATCTCGCGCGCTGTCAGCTCGCGCATGGTCAGCTTGATCGACTCGACCGCAACTCGACGAAGCGGTGGCGAGAGCCGGCGCAACGTGACCGCGGTGTGCAGCCAGTGGGACCTGCCCGCCATCGCCTGGAGCTGCCGGCGCGCCTCGGCGCGCGACTTCGGCTTGCGCAGCAGCGCGCCGTCGAGCTCGGCGGTCTGGTCGGAGCCGATAACGAGCGCGTCGGGATGTCGAGCGGCGACCGCCTCGGCCTTGAGCAGCGCCAGGTGCCGGGCGAGCTGTTTGGGCGTGAGGCCGGGCGGCGCGTGCTCCTCGCCCCCCGGGGCCTCGGCGAGGAAGTCGATCCCCGCAGCGCGCAGCAGCGACTGGCGAAACGGGGATGTCGAAGCGAGCATCAGCTTTGTGCCCTGCCCCTCGTCCTTCCTGCTTCTGGCGTGGTGTATCTTCTGTCGCATGACGAACCTGGGATGGAAGAGGCTGGCGATTCTGGTGAGCGCCCTCGCGCTCTGCAACTGCCCCGAGATCCCGAACGACGAGGGCGTTCCGGGCGAGAACGGTGGGCCTCCGGACATCGTGCGACCGGACGGCGGGAGCGGCGCGGACGGCGGCTCGAGCGAAGGCGGCGACGGCGGCGACTGGTCCGGGACCATCGCGGTCAACTGCACGGGGCCGACGCAGGCGGTGCCGGTCAATACGCCGATCGAGATCACGTGCACGGTTTCGAGCGGCGGCCGCTCGCTCGGCGCACCCGTCATCACGGCCGAGCCCGCGGGCGGCGTCGTGCTGAACGAGGGCGTGCAGTCGGGCGTCTTCGTCTTCAGCCTCAACACCGGCGCGCCCGGCTACTACCACCCGCTCTCGTTCGCCGACACCACCGTGCGCGTCACCTACGAGGTGCGCGACTCGGCCGACCCGTCGCAGTTCGGCCGCGACAGCGTCGACATCGAAGTGCTCGGCAACTACTGGCTCGGCGACTCGGGCGCGAACGGCCAGGGCATCTTCGCCCTCGCCTCCGACGGCACGTACCTCGGCCAGGCGGTCGGTCCGCTCGGTATTCAGGGCGTCTCTGACATCCAGCTCCTGCCCGGCGGCGACATCATCGTCTCCAGCCACAGCCTCAAGACCATCCGCATCTTCAACCGCCAGGGTGTCCAGCAGCAGCCCTTCGCCTTCGACAGCGTCGACCCGTACACCAACAAGACGATTTGGGAGGCGCAGTACGCCTCGCCCAATCCTCAGCAGATGGCGCTCTCGTCGCGCGGCGAGCTCTGGGTGGCCGGCGCCTACGAAGACGAGGTCTGGGGCATCGCGGTCTTCAACCCGCGCACCGGGAAGCTGCTGCGCTTCGTCCCTCACCAGCTCCCGTCGTACAACGCCTTCAAGTTCACCAGCATCTGCCGGCGGTCCGACGGGCTGATCATGGCCTCGGCCAACGATTGGCGGACGATCTGCATGTACGACGAGAACACGTACGAGCCGCGCGGCTGCCCGGCCGTCGAGCACAGCTACTTCACCGCGCACTTCGCCTCGTTCCTGCCGCTGCCGGACGCGACGGTCATCGTCGGCACCTTCAGCACCAGCGGTTCGGGCCTGATTCGACTCAGCCCGACGCTCGGAGTGCTCCAAGAGTCGCCCGAGATCAGCGAGTACACCGACATTCGCGCGATGGTCTTGAGCGGCAACGAGATCGTCGCCCTCGACAACAGCGGCTCGACGGTAGGCAACGTGCGGCTTTCCCGCTTCGACTTGACGACCTTGGAGGCGCTCGGCAGCTCGCGGCGCGTGGACAAGACCTACAACCCGGCCGGCCTCGTCCGGCTGACCAGGATCGAGTAGAGCCGCGGTTCCCCGGCGTGTCCTTCCGAGCCGCGGGGCCCGCATCCAGCGGCGAGAGATGAAGCTGGCGCGATTGGACGAGGTGCACGTGGGCCAGAAGGCGGAAGAGTCCGGCGGTCGCGTGCGGGCCGGCGTGGCCCGGGCGGCGATGGGGGCGCTGTTGGCGTTGGGCCTGGCCGCTTGCCCGCAGGAGATCCAGACCAGCGAGGACGCGGGCGTGTCCGGAGGCGGCGACGCCGGGGAGGTCCACGTCACGCCGCGCTGCGAGCGGTCGGGACCGCCGCTCACCTGCACACCCGACAAGAGCGGGCTGCTTCGCGTCGGCGAGCTCGTCACCATCGACTGCAGCGCCGAGACGGGCGGTCGCGCGGTGGTTTTCGACGGCCCGAAGATCGATCACCCGCGCGTCAGCCGGCAGGGCTCGTTCGCGGGCAGCGGCGGGCAGGTGCTCGTGCAGTTGCTCGAGTCGGAGATTGGGCCGGGGTTCGCCGACACGCGGGTGCACGTTGACATCGGAGTCCACTGGGCCGACGACGAGGAGAGCTGCACCTGGGTGACCGTGGGCGTCGACTACGCCGGCAACCTCTGGGTGGCCGATCCCTCGAAGGAGGCGGTGATCGCCCTGAGCAGCGCGGGCGGCACGGTCGGCCAGGTCCTCGTGCCCGAGATCCGCAAGGCTCGCCTGGTCGCCCAGGTGCATGACGGCATCCTCGTCGGCGGAACCGACGCCTCGGGCAGGAGCGCCCTGGTCGTCTACTCGCCGGACGGAAAGAAGGTGCGCGGGCCGCTCGACGACGGCGGCCAGCTCGCCGACCGGGTGCTGCACTCTGCCGCCGAGGACGGGCATGGCGTGCTTTACGTGGCGACCGGGCAGGACGAGACCGGCGGCCGGCTCTTCAAGGTCGAGGGCTCGGGGATGGTCGAGGTGGACCTGGGCGGCAAGCTGCCGCGCGGGGTTGCCAGGCTCCCCGACGGCTCGATAGCGGTGGCGCTCGCCCGGGCGGCGGGCGTCTTCTACAAGCTGCCGCCGGGCGGGCAGGGGTTCGAGCAGATTGCTCCGCCGTACGCCGACTCGACCGGCGAGAGCTGCCAGATCGAGTCGATCTTCGCGATCGCCGCAGCCTCCCAGGGCTTGTGGCTGTCGGCGAGCGAGCGGATAGGCTCGGCGTACTTCGGCCATCACATCCTGATCGACTACGGGACGAGCCGCCTGATCCGCGCGAGCGCGCACGACCACCCGGATCGCGGCTCGTTGTTCCTCGCGGCTCCCCACGACTGGCTCGCGGAGATCGTCTCCGGAGTCTTCGTCGCGACCCGGAAGGACTCGACGGCGATCGAGCTGCTCGACCCGCAGTCTTTCGGCAGCTACCTGCCTAACGGCAAGGTGTGGGGGCCGGAGGGCGGTCCTCCGTACCAAGGGCAGCCTCGCGGGCTCTTGCGGCTGCGCTGAGGCGGAGTCTGAGTGCGGCCGAGGGGAGCGTCGCCGCCTCGGCGGCCGCGCCGAGACGAAGGACGGAGGGAGGAGGGGAGCGCCGCTGTCTCGGCGGCCGCGTCGAGACGGAGGGAGCAGGGGAGCGCCGCCGTCCCGGCGGCTTGGTCGACACGGCGCGGAAGGTAGGGAGCGCCGCTATGCCGGCGGTCGACGCGAAGGCTTGGCCGAAGGCCTCGGGCTCAGCCTCGCCGCCGCGCGCCAGTGCCACAAGGTCCGCTGGCGGGTGGGAACTGAACGCGGCGCGCCGCGCGTTGTCCCCGCGGGTTGGGAAATCGGCTTCGGTCGCAAGGCCGCGGAACGAGCCTGTCCCGCAGCGCGCCAGCGAAGGCAGCCCCCATCTAGTCGTCGAATTCGCGCGAATCTGCGTGTTATACACTCGACAACTTTTTCGGGGCGGCAGTACGCCTTCGATGGCTGGACAGACCCCCGGCAGCCGGCAGGACGGCTGGCGACCGGGCGGGCCCGCAGAGGGCAGGGGAAAAATCGCTCATGTTCTTCCGCAACGACGACAAGAAGGATCCGGCTGAAAAGCGGGCGCGTGTGGTGCCTTTGCTGCCATTGCGGGACATCATCGTCTTCCCGCACATGGTCGTGCCCCTCTTTGTCGGGCGCGAGAAGTCGATCAACGCCCTCGAAGAGGCGATGAGCCACGACAAGGAAATCCTGCTCGCCGCTCAGAAGAAGGCCAAGACCAACGAGCCGGTGCCCGAGGACATCTTCGGGATGGGCACGCTGGGCACCATCATTCAGCTGCTCCGGCTGCCCGACGGCACGGTCAAGGTGCTTGTCGAGGGCAAGAAGCGCGCCTACATCCGCAAGTTCCTGCCCAACGACCACTTCTTCCAGGTCGAGGCCGAGGAGGTCGTCGAGCAGGTCGAGCGCTCGGTCGAGCTCGAGGCGCTGGTGCGCTCGGTGCACGCGGTCTTCGAGGGCTACGTCAAGCTCAACAAGCGCATCCCGCCCGAGATGCTCATGTCGGTGGCGACCATCGACGACCCGGCGCGGCTGGCCGACACCATCGTCGCCCACCTGTCGCTCAAGCTGAACGACAAGCAGGCTATCCTCGAGACCGAGGACCCGGCCAAGCGGCTCGAGAAGCTCTACGAGCTGATGCAGGGCGAGATCGAGATCCTGCAGGTTGAGAAGAAGATTCGTACTCGCGTCAAGAAGCAGATGGAGAAGACGCAGAAGGAGTACTACCTCAACGAGCAGATGCAGGCCATCCAGAAGGAGCTGGGTGAGCGCGACGAGTTCAAGAACGAGATCCAGGAGCTCGAGGAGAAGATCCGCAACAAGAAGATGTCCAAGGAGGCGACCCTCAAGGTCAAGAAGGAGCTCAAGAAGCTCAAGATGATGAGCCCGATGAGCGCCGAGGCCACGGTCGTCCGCAACTACATCGACTGGATCCTCTCGCTGCCCTGGTACGAGACCACCAAGGACAAGCTCGACATCGCCGAGGCCGAGAAGATCCTCGACGAGGACCACTACGGGCTGCGCAAGATCAAGGAGCGCATCACCGAGTACCTGGCCGTCCAGTCGCTCGTCGACAAGGTCAAGGGCCCCATCCTTTGCTTCGTCGGGCCTCCGGGCGTCGGCAAGACCTCGCTCGGCCGCTCCATCGCGCGGGCGACCGGCCGCAGGTTCGTGCGCCTGTCGCTGGGCGGGGTGCGCGACGAGGCCGAGATCCGCGGCCACCGGCGCACCTACATCGGCGCGCTGCCCGGCAAGGTCATCCAGTCGCTGAAGAAGGCGGGCTCGTCGAACCCGGTCTTCCTGCTCGACGAGGTCGACAAGATGTCGACCGACTTCCGCGGGGACCCCTCGGCGGCGCTGCTCGAGGTGCTCGACCCCGAGCAGAACCACACCTTCAACGACCACTACCTCGACCTCGACTACGACCTGTCGAAGGTGATGTTCATCTGCACGGCGAACACCCTGCACGGCATCCCCGCGCCGCTGCAGGACCGCCTGGAGATCATCCGGCTGGCCGGCTACACCGAGCTCGAGAAGATCTCCATCGCCCGCCGCTACCTCATCCCCAAGAAGCTCGAGGACAACGGCCTGCAGGGCGTGGAGGTGAAGATCACCCCCAGGGCGCTGCGCAGCATCGTGCAGTTCTACACCCGCGAGTCCGGCGTCCGGTCGCTCGAGCGCGAGATCGCCAAGATCTGCCGCAAGGTCGCCCGCGACGTGGTCAAGAACGGCAAGGACAAGCCGCGGGTCATCACCTCCAAGAACCTGCCGAAGTACCTCGGCCCGCGCCGTTTCCGCTACGGCCAGGCGGAGAAGCAGGACCAGGTGGGCCTGGTCACCGGGCTGGCGTGGACCGAGCTGGGCGGCGAGCTGCTCGTCATCGAGGCCTCGGTCATGCCGGGCAAGGGCAAGCTCATCATCACCGGCAAGCTCGGTGAGGTGATGCAGGAGTCGGCGCAGGCGGCGATGAGCTACGTGCGCACCCGCGCCGAGCGCTTCGGCATCGACCGCAAGCTGTTCGAGAACTACGACCTGCACGTCCACGTGCCCGAGGGCGCCATCCCCAAGGACGGTCCGTCGGCAGGCATCACCATGGCCACCACGATCATCTCGGCGCTCGGCCGCATCCCGGTGCGCAAGGACGTCGCGATGACCGGCGAGATCACCCTGCGCGGCCGCGTGCTGGCCATCGGCGGGCTGAAGGAGAAGACCATGGCCGCCCATCGCGGCGGGCTGAAGACCATCCTCATCCCGAAGGAGAACAAGAAGGACATCCGCGAGATCCCCAAGCGCGTGCGCGACGCGCTGCGCATCATCCCGGTCGAGCACATGGACGAGGTGCTGCGCGAGGCGCTGGTGCTCGAGGACCCCGATGCGTTCTTCCGCAAGCCCGACTCGTCGATCTCGCTGACCGACGCGCCGGAGCGGAAGGAGAACAAGGACCAGCCCTCCGCGGCGGCCTAGTTTCAGTCGGCAGTTTCCCCTGCCAACGTCCGGGACGGGGCGAGCCGTGCGGCTCGCCCCGTCCTTCTATTTGCGGGCGTGCCAGCGGGGCCTGGCGGACGTAAGCAGGGGCGCATGGCGATGCAGGGCGATGCGCCCGTCGCCGAAACCGCGGCAGGTCGCGGGGCGAGCCGGGCCTAGCCCATCCGCTTGTCTACGTAGATCGCCAGCTCGTTGAGGCAGTAGACGTAGCTGCCGTACTCGTTGTCGTACCAGCCGAACACCTTGGCGTGCGTCACCGGCAGCCTCAGCGGGCTCTCGCTGTTGACCCCGAGCGTGGCCAGTCGGGCCGGCGGGATGGTCAGGAAGGCGACGCGCGTGTGGTTCTCGTGGCCCTCGATGACCACCGCGGCGAGCTTGCCCTTGAGGTCCGCCGAGACGTTCTGCTTGTCGCTGTAGGCGAGCAGGCCGCGCTGCGGGCCCTCGGCCGCGGCCTTGTAGATGCCGTTGAGCAGCTCGCGCGTGATCACCGGCTCGCCGTTCTCGTCGAGCTGGGTGTTGAAGGTCAGGTTCAGGTTGATGAGCGAGACGGTCGAGCTGGGCACGCGGACCGAGTCGGCCATGAACCCGACGCTGCGGATGGCCGGGAGGATCTCCTCGAGCGCGCCGGCCGCGCCGGTGGTCGAGAGGATGATGTTCTCGAAGACCGCCCGCGTCTTGCGCAGGTCGCTCGCGCCGTCCTTGGGCACCGAGTCGAGCACGCTCTGGGTGTTGGTCGCCGCGTGGATCGTCGACATCGAGGCGGTGAGGATCTCCGCGGTGCTCTGCGAGTCGAGCAGCGGCTTGATCATGTGCGACAGCGCGGTCGTCGTGCACGAGGCCGCCGACAGCAGGCGGTGGCGGCGGGGATCGAAGTCGGTGTGGTTGATGCCGAAGACGAGCATCGCCGCCTCGTCGGGCATGCGCCGGCTCTTGTCCTTGATCTTGAACGGCGCGCTGGCGATGACGACCTTGGCGCCCGACTCGAGGTGGCCACGCAGCGCGGGCTTGGACGGCTCGACGGTCGGGTCGAGGAAGGTGCCGGTCGAGTCGATCACCAGCCCGATGCCCTCGCGCCTCCAGCCGATGCCCGCCGGGTCGCGCGACTCGCGCAGCACCTTGACCGGCATGCCCTCGACCTCGAGCAGGCCCTGCGCCGAGTCGAGCACCCGCGCTTCGAGCTTGGCGCCCGTGCCGCGCAGGAAGCGCTCGAGCGGGCCGTAGGTCGAGTCGGTGGTCATGGCGTGGAGCACGTCCTCCAGGCCACGCCCGACCTTGCGCCCCAGGTTCACGACGACCCCATCGAAGTGGCGCCGCTGCAGCTGGTACCACAGGCTCAGCTTGCCGATTCGCCCCAACCCGTTGATGCCAAGCAGCCGCTTCGAACTCAGCTCAACGCCCATGATTTTCCCCCTAGCAAGGAGTGAGGATCGCCGACATGGCGATGGTAAAGTTACCGCGGAAGATGTTCCCGGTGCGCCCGTCGATGGCGATCGCGTCGCCCGAGCGCACCTCGAGGCCGTTGATGATGCAGCGCTTGCTCTCTTCGCTGACCGCGAGGGCGCGGCAGTTGACCACGCAGGTCTTGCCCAGGCAGCAGGCGGTGACCGCGGCGTGTGAGGTGGCGCCGCCGCGCGCGGTGAGCAGGCCGTCGCACTCGAAGATCATCCCGATGTCGTCGGGGACCGTGTCGGGCCGGATGAGGATGCGCGGGCTGTCCGGGTGCTCGCGCGCCAGGCGCTCGAGGTCCTCCATGTCGAAGGCCGCCAGCCCGTTGAGCGCCCCGCCGCCGATGCCGATGCCGCGGCCGAGCAGGTGCGCCTCGATCCCCTCGCTGGCGAAGACCGGCTGGCTGAGCGGCATCGTCACCTGGTTGCGCGTCTGCAGGATGTAGAGGTCCTCGCGGCGGCTCGACTCGAAGGTGAACTCGATCTCCTGGTGCCCGAAGCCGTGTCTGTGGACGAGCGCCTCGGCTCGCTCGAGCAGCGCCGCGTAGATCTCCGGGAAGTGCGTCTCGAGCGAGAGCGCCGCCTCCTCGCCCGAAGGCATCCGGTCGCACTGGGCCTTGGAGATGGGCCAGGGGTGGACCAGCCCGGCTACGACGTCCTCGCCCTGGCTGGTGGTCGTGAAGTCGCCCCACAGGTGTACGCCCGGCTCCTCAACGTGCGGGTCCTTGGTGAACAGGACGCCGGTGCCCGAGTCGTAGCCGATGTTGCCGAGCACCATCGCCTGCACCACCACCGCGGTCCCCCACTCCTCGCTGATGCGCATGCGGCGCCGGTAGACCTGGGCGCGCTCGGTGTCCCAGGAGAGGAACACCGACATGATCGCCGACAGGAGCTGGCGCTCGGGATCCTCCTCGAACTGCACGCCGCGCTCGCGCAGCAGATCCTGGTAGGCGAGCGCGATGGTGCGCATCTGGGCTGGGGTGAACTGCACCTTCTCGCGCACGCCGAACTGGCGCTTGAAGTCCATGATGAGCTTGTCGAAGTCGTCGCGCGAGATGCCGTAGGCCATGCCCCAGGTCTGCAGCGAGCGCCGCAGGCAGTCCCAGGAGGTCCAGCCGTAGTTGGGCTGCTTGCTCAGGCCCTCGGCGATCTTCGCGTTGAGCCCGATGTTGAGGAAGGTGTTCATCGCCCCGGGCATGGAGATGGCCGACCCCGAGCGCACCGACAGCAGCAGCGGCCGGGTCGGGTCGCCGAGCTTCTTGCCGGTCTTGCGCTCGAGCTCGGCGATCGAGGCGAGCACCATCGCCTCGAACTCCTTGCGCAGCGCCGGGTAGCTGTTGATGACGTCGCGGATGCGGAACAGCTCGGTGGTGAGGATGAAGCCCGGAGGGATGGGGAAGCCGAAGCTGTGCAGCTTCTTGAGAAAGTAGCCCTTGGCGCCGAGGAACACCTGGTTGTCGAGCTGGGCGTTCTCCTCGTAGATGGGCGTGCAGGCCGACTCGAGCTCAAAGCCCATCACCCGGCCGACCGCCTCGGGGCGCAGCTGGTCCTTGAGCGTGTTGATGCGCTCGAGCAGGCCCGCCAGGTAGGCGTCGAGGGGCCCGACCAGGAACGCCGAGGCGAGCAGGTCGCGGTAGAACTCCTCGGACCGCCGGCGCACCTCGAGCTGCACCTCGCGCTCGTCGAGCGGACGCCCGGCGCCGCGCCCGACGTAGGTGCGCAGCACGAGCTGCAGCGTCTCCTCGTGCTGACGCAGGAAGTAGTTGCGGATGATCTGCTTGACGCCGTCGGCCAGGAACTCGAAGAGGTTGATGTACTGCGTCAGCGAGAAGCTGAGGGTCTTCAGGCTGTAGCGCAGCATCCGCAGGTGCGACGAGAAGCCCTCGTTGACCACGCCGACCAGGCTCAGGCCCTGATTGAACATCTCGAGGGTGCGCACGCTCAGCCGCAGCGTCCGGCGGCTGAAGTGGCCGCGCAGGCTGCGGTGCACCATCTGGTCGAGCAGGTGCGCGGCGAGCCGCTCGAGCCGGAAGGTGAGCCCCAGCGCCGCGAACTTCGGCTCGAAGTAGCTGCCGTACATCGAGGGGATGCCGACCGCGATGTGGCGCTTGTGGTAGATGCGCTCGTCGCCTTCGGTCGGGTTCGGATCGAGGATGATCGCGCGCAGGCGGGCCATCAGATCGTAGACGAACAGCAGCGCCGGCTCGGGGTCGCTGTCGGCGAGCAGCTTCTCGAGCTTGGGGGCGTCGTCGACGTGCAGCAGCCCGCCCTGCAGGCCGAGCCGTCGCATCTGCGGCAGCACGCCGTCGGCCGACAGCCCGTACTTCTGGTCGAGCAGCTGCTTGAGCCGCACCAGGTAGACGAGCCGCTCGCGGTCGAGCTGCGGCAGGTCGGGCAGGCGCGCGAGGAGCTCCTCGATGCGCGGCACCCGCTCGTCGAGCAGCGCCTCGGGGCCCAAGCCGAGCTCGGCGCACAGCGTGGTGACCACCGCGTGCGCCCCGTCGAACCAGCGGCCGCTCGGCTTCAGCCAGGCGCGCACGTCGGCCGGCAGCCGCCCGTCGAGCACGGCCGGGTCGCCGCTGTGCCAGTAGCGGGCGACGGCGCAGGCGAGATCGGTGCTGGCGCTGCTGCTCTCGGTGTGGACCTGCTTGCGCAAGAAGTGGATGAGCCGGTCCTCGCGGTGGCTCAGCTCGTCGATCTTGGTGGTGACCTCGCGCAGCTCGCCCTCGGCGCCTATCTCGTTGAAGTAGGCCGGGAACAGCCGCAGCAGCTGGAGGATGAGCTTGTAGCAGGGCTCGATGCGCGCGTTGAGCAGGCGGCTGATGTCCTTCTGAAACAGGTCGGTGTCGGCGATGAAGACCCCGCCCTCCTTCAGGTGGACGATGAGCGCCGAGATGAGCCGCGTGCTCCAGGAGGGCTTCAGCTCGATGAGCTCGAGCCAGACGCGGATGTTCTTGACGTGGTTGGTGTCGACGACCGTCTGCCACTCTTCGTCGACGCCGGCGAGCGACGGGGGCGCGAAGCCGAGGCGGATGACCCGGTCGAGGAAGCGCTCGACGAGCTCGCGGTTCTCCAGGCCGTAGATCACCTTGCCGAGGCTGAGGATGCAGTCGAGCACCGTCCCCCGGCTGTCGGGGCCGAGCTCGGCGAAGTCGTCGAAGACGCTGTCGACGAAAGCGGTGAGCTGGCCGCTCGCGCCGGCGGCCCCGCAGGCGGCGAGCACGCGGCTCAGATCCCAGAGCACGAGCTGCGAGCAGTGCGCCATCCCCGGCATGCGGGCGACGTGCAGCAGGTAGCGGGCCTGGTCGAAGGGCGACTTGCCGCCGTCCATCAGGCAGCGCAGCGCGTCGCTGATCCGCTCGAAGTCGGGGATCTCGAGCAGGCGGTCCCACGCCGGCTCGCCGGCCAGGGCGCGCGCGGGCTCGTCGATGAACTGGCTGCGGAAGGCGGCGAAGCGGGCGGAGTGGTCGCCCTCGAGCTGCTTTTGCTTGGCCTGGAGCCACGCCTCCAGGTCGAGTGCGCCGCGCCAGAACTCGAGGCTCGCTGTCAGGGCGCGCGCCAAAAGGCGCGTGCCGCGCGGACCGAAACGCGGGTGGCGCCCCAGCGGTCCGGCCTGACGCTTGAGCCAGCCCGACAGCCGCGCGAGCAGCTCGGAATCGGCGACCGCCTCGAGCAGCGTCAGCAGCCGCGCCAGCGTCTCCTCGAAGGTGTCGGCCTGCGGGCGCTCGAGCAGCGCGGCGATGAGCTCGACGACCGTCTGCAGCAGCCGCTCGCGCACCTTGGCGTCCATCCCCAGGGCGTAGGCGCGCTCGAACGCGTCGCAGATGACGGCGAGCGCTCGCAGCGGCTGCGCGCAGCTCGCGAAGAACCACAGGTCGCCGAGCGCCAGCGTGCGCAGCTCCTCGACGAGCAGGGCGGCGTTGGGGAAGGGGTGGTGCAGCTCGGTGAAGAACTCGTTCGTGCGCCGGTGCAGCCCGAGGTGGCCCGAGCAGATCCCGAGCAGCCAGCGCTCCTCGTCCGACAGATCCAGCTCTTTGGGCTGCGTGCAGGCGAGGTTCGCCCGCAAGGCTTCGGAGTCGATAGTTGCGCGAACCATCGTCGTATCCCAGCGTGCCGTAAGGTTTCGGAGAGGCGGGCCGCGCGCCTTCGGGCGCGCGGTCGGCGCGCGCTCTGCGCGCTAGAGCGACGGCACCCGCGGGCAGGAGGCTAGGCCGGGCGCGGATGGCAGGTGAATCCGGCGCCGACGGATTCTGGGCTCAGGGATCGCCTGAATATGGCTGCGCCAAAGGCGCAGGACGCGCTCGATGTGCCGGGGCGCGGCGGCGTGTCGATCGCCGCCCGGCGCGAGGCGGCAGGCTCGTGGTGGCGGCGCCGTAGCTGCGGTTTCGCTCGGGCGCGGCTTCCGCGCCCCGACTCAACGGGGTCTCGCCGTCGGCGCGCGACGGCAACCGGCGGCCCGACGCCGGACAGCGCCCGCCGCCCACCCGGCTCCGCGGCGGCCTATTCCAGCGAGATGATCCCTTCGCGGATGGCGTACTTCGTCAGGTCGGCGAGGTTCCGGATGCCGAGCTTCACCCTGATGTTGCGCCGGTGCGTCTCGACGGTCTTCGCGCTCAGGTGCAGGCGGCGCCCTATCTCCTGCGTAGACCGTCCCTCGGCGAGGAGCTGCAGCACCTCGCGCTCGCGGGCCGTCAACACGCCGGCCGAAGGCCCGGGCGAGCCGGACAGCCGCTGGAGGTAGTCGTCCATGACCAGCCCGGCGATGTCCGGGCTCAGGTAGACCTTGCCTTCGGCCACGAGGCGCACGGCGCGGGCGAGCTCGTCAAAGGCGCTGTCCTTGACGACGTACCCCGAGGCGCCCGCGGCGAGGATGCCGGTGACGTAGCGCTTGTCCGAGTGCATCGAGAGCGCGACGACCCGGCAGCCCGGCACCTGCGCGCGGATCTGGCGGGTCGCCTCTATCCCGTTGAGCTCGGGCATGACGATGTCCATCACCACGATGTCCGGGCGCAGCTCGCAGGCCAGGCGCACCGCGGTACGGCCGTCTTCGGCGCGACCGACCACCTTCATTCCTGGCTGCTGCTCGAGCAGGCTGTACAGCCCGTCGGCGAGGATCTTGTGGTTGTCGGCGACGAGGATCCTCATGGAGCATCTTCTCCGCTCGCGAGGGGGCCGAGCTTGACCGCGAGCGTTGCCCGGGTGCCTGCTCCGGGCGCAGACTCGATGGCCAGAAAGCCCCCGAGGTGCTTGAGCCGCTCGCCGATGCTGAAGAGGCCGAAACCGTTGCGAACGCCGTTGGGCGCACCTCTAGCGGCAGAGTCGAAGCCCTCGCCCTCGTCGCTCACCTCGAGGCGGGCTTCGGTCTCCCCGCACTCGAAGATGACCCCGGCGCGGCGGGTGTGCGCGTGCTTGACGACGTTGGTGAGCAGCTCCCGGGCGCCCTGGAAGAACAGGCCTCGAATCTCGTCGGGGAGGCGCCGGTCGTCCCCGCGGCAGGCCACCGAGACTTGCAGGCCGCAGGCCGCGGCGCGCTCGGCCAGCCACTCGAGCGCGGCTCCCAGTCCCAGCTCGTAGAGGATCGGCGGGCTGATCTCGAACGTGAGCGAGCGCGTGTTGGCCATCGCCTCGCCGATATGATCGCGGATCCCTGCCAGGGCGGCGCGCACGGGCTCGGGCGAGGAGGCCATGACCGTCTCCAGCTTGAGCTTGGCGATGGCCAGCGGCTGGCCGACATGGTCGTGCAGCCGCACCGCGATGCGGCGCCGCTCGCGCTCCTCGGCGCTCGTCAGTTGGGAGGCGAGCGCGCGCAGCTTGCCCTGGTAGGCCCTGAGCTGTCGCTCAGCCTGCTCGAGCTCGAGGTGGTCCGAAATCCGCTCGGCGATCGCGTCGAGGAGGCTGCGCTCCTCGGCGAGGAAAGGACCCTCGTCGTGGTCAGGGAAGCGGCGCAGGTAGCAGACCTCGACAAAGCCGGCCTCCTTGCCGGCGACGAGCAGCCCAGCGCGCTGGCTCCAGCGGGTCGGACGGAAATTGGCGCTCTGGTAGCTGTGGCCGCGGGCGCTGATCCGGGCGCAGGCAGACTCGGGGTGTAGCCAGGCCGCCGGCAAGACGTTCGCGACCTGCTCGAGGACGCGATCGAGCGAGCTCGGGCCTCCTTCGAGCAGGTGGGAGATGCGATAGAGGCAGCGCAGCTCCTTGACCCGCTCGGCGAGGAGCCGGATGCGCTTGTCGAGGTGGGCGTCGACGGGCCGTTTGCGCCGAGGCGAGCTCGCCTTCCGTTGGGCGCTCGCGCGGCCGCGACGGGGCCGGACAGGGCCGTCCTGCGAGGCCTTGTTCGGGCCCAAAGGTCTGGCCTGCGCCGGTGTCGATCGCGCCATGGTGCATGCCCGGTGCAGCCTGCCGACGTGGCGGTCGCAGGCGCACTGCGTGGAAGGCGGCTAGAGGTGCAGATCCCCGGCGGCCTCGGGCTGATAGAGCACCGAGACGATGCGCAGGGTCGCCGTGCGGTCGCCCGGGAGAGGCCATTCGATGGTCTGGCCGACCGAAAGTCCGAGCAGCGCCGCGCCCACAGGCGCGAGGACCGAGAGCTTGCCCGACGAGGGATCGGCGTCGCGCGGGTACACGAGCGAGACCTCGCGCCGCTGCCCCTTGTCGTCCTCAAAGACGATGCGCGAGTTCATTGTCACCACGTTGGGCGGGATCTGGTCGCTCGGCACCACGATCGCGCGGCCCAGCTCGTCCTCGAGCTGATCGAGGACGTCGGCATCACGGCGGCCTGCGTGCGCATTGAGCAGCTCGATCAGGCGGCGGTGATCCGTCTCGGTGACGTAGATGGTCTCGATGTGAGTCGGTTTCCTGTTGTTCATCACGGCTCCTGAGGCGGATCGGGGACCAAATAATCGCTATTCGACAATACCAGCCTGGCAGACAAAAGGGGGAAGTGCGCTCGGCCGGTCGCCGCGGGGACAGAGGACGCGGGATAAGGCTGGCGCCCTTCGGTCGACCCGTACCTAGTCAACCCGCGGGGGACGCGGAGGCTTCCCGGGAAGAGAGAGCGCAGTGGGAGCCTCGGAGTATGTGAGCTCGAACCAACACCGGTCAGCCCGAGCGTAGGCCGAGCTTGCGAGGCCGAAGTCGAGCCGACTTTCAACAGAAATCCACAGATTGCGAGTCTCCCTCTCGCGCTCTCCCTCATCCACAGCCTTATCCACACCCCGGGCAAGCCGACGCCTTGAGGCTTCGATGGGACTGGCGACTACTGCTACTACTAGGTTTACAAGCGGTAGTCCGATCGAATCGGGGGCCCAGCCATAGCCGGAAGCGGCACAAGAGCCTACTCCCCATCCTTGCTGATGCGGGCTCACTCGACTGGTGGCGGCCCCGTGCAACTGTCCGGGGTAGTCCCTGCTCGACCCTTCAGATACAAGGGGCCGCCACCGAAATCGACCGAGCCTTCGACTCCGCTGCCGGCGCAAGCGTCGACAGCTACGCCTAGGCCGAACGGTGTTCGCAGCTCTGGCGTGCCCGCGGTGCAGGCCGCTCGCGTGCTCGACAGCAAGCTCGCTGACCCCGCGCGCGCACCCGCGACCCATAGGGCGAGTAGGTCGTCGGACGCAGCGCGGCCAGCAAAGGCGGCAGTGTCGATGGGGACCTCCCGCGCGGCGTGGGGCGCGGGACGATGTCCCTCCTGTTGACTGCCCCCGCCCCTCGACTATCCTCCAGGCGACTTTTCATGCATTCAGGCAGTAGGGGAGCCCCCAGCCATGTTCAAAGAGAACCCGATGGTGAAGCGAATGCTCGAGATGGGCGAGGAGCAGGTCGGCAAGCTGACCCAGCAGCTGCTTTCGAGCGAGAAGTTCGTCTCGGCCGTCCAGACGATCGTCAACAACACGCTCAAGGCGAAGGGGCTGCTCGACAAGAACATCCGGCTCGCCCTGTCGGCGATGAACCTGCCGTCGGTCGCCGACGTGGAGAACCTCAAGACCAAGCTCGAGGATCTCGACCAGACGATCCGCCGGCTCGAAGAGGGGCTCAACAGGCTCTCCGAGCAGCAGCAGAAGAAGGCCGAGTAGGCCGCCCTACGAGGTGGGAATGCGCCGCATCGCCTTCATCAATGAGAAGGGTGGCACCTGCAAGACCACCCTGGCCGTGAACATCGGCGCCTGGTTTGCGCGCGAGAAGGGCAAGAAGGTCCTCGTCGTCGACCTCGACACACAGGGCCACTGCGGCAAGAGCCTCGGCGTCGACGTGCGGCAGGCCTCGCGCACGGTGCTCGACCTGCTCGTCTCGCCCGAGATCTCGGTCCAGGACGTGGCGCTTCCCACCGCCATCCCCAACCTCTCTCTCGTTCCTTCGAACAAGTCGGCGGCTGACTTCCCGGTTCTGGTCGCCAGCCATCCGGACCGAGAGCGCAAGCTCGAGCAGAAGCTCTTGGCGCTCGAGGGCTACGACTTCGTGCTGCTCGACTCGCCGCCGTCGACCGGGTTGGTGACCACCAATGTCTTCCTGGCGGCCGACGAGATCGTCATCCCGGTCGCCCTGACGTACCTCGCGCTCGACGGCTGCGCCGAGGTGCTCAGCACCGTCCAGCGCATGCAGGAGCAGCATGGCAAGGCCGAGCTCGCGGTGACGATGGTGGTCCCCACGCTCTATCGGCGCACCGCGCTCGCCGAGGAGATCCTCGCCAAGCTGCGCTCGTACTTCCCGGAGACGCTCTGCAAGACGGCGCTCGGCTTCAACGTGAAGATCGACGAGGCCCAGAGCCACGGGCGGACGATCTGGGAGTACGCGCCCAAGAGCAAGGGCGCCGAGATGCTCGGGGCGAGCGCGCGCGAGCTGCGCGCGCGCGACGAGAAGCGGCGCAAGGCTTCGGCGGCCTGATTCGCGGGCTGCCGCGCGCCAAACACTCTTGGGTGCCGACGCGCGGTCTCCCGCCAGCCTGCGGCCGGTCGGAGATGGGCGACCGGAGCGCGGTTGGAGGGCGGAGCGCCATCTCCGCCACGCGTCGCGCCGGAAACCCGAAATTCGCGCGATGTTCACACGCGTGAACACCGGTCCGATTCCCTGTCCGCAGGCGGTCGATGCCGACGGGGACCTGGAGGGCGGAGCTCCAGATCCGTCGCGCGTCGCGCCGGAAACCCGAAATTCGCGCGGTGTTCACACGTGTGAACACCGGCCCGATTTCCTGTCCGTACGGCCAATGGGGGCGGGCCTTCCCCGGTTCCCTGCCATCCGCCCTTGCCGGCTCTTGCTCGCCGGCACACGCGCGAGGGCGAACCCGATCCGCGCGAGGACGAGTGCCCCTTCCTCCGGCCGCTTTCGATGCGGCCACGCGTCGCCAATGTCCGCGACCTTACATTCGAAGGTGTCGCGGACGTCGTTTCGGGGAAGGGTGGAGGGATGTACGTTCGATTCAGGGATCGCTCGGAGGCAGGCCGCGCGCTCGCGGGCCGTCTTCAGGAATACGCCGGTCGGCCGGACGTGATCGTGCTCGGGCTGCCGCGAGGCGGCGTGCCGGTGGCCTACGAGGTCGCGCGCGCGCTCGGCGCCCCGCTCGACATCTTCGTCGTGCGCAAGCTCGGGGTCCCGGGCCAGGAGGAGCTCGCCATGGGCGCGGTCGCCTCGGGCGGGGTGCGCGTCATCAACGACGAGGTCATCGGGGAGCTCGCCATCGACAGGCTCGAGCTGAACGCGGTCACCTCGCGCGAGCTCGCCGAGCTCAACCGGCGCGAGCGGAAGTACCGCGCCGGCAGGCCGCTGCCCGAGATCGCCGGGCGCACGGTGATCGTCGTCGACGACGGGCTTGCGACCGGCTCGACGATGCGCGCGGCGGTCCAGGCGCTGCGCGAGCACGGGCCGGCGCGAATCGTGGTCGCCGTGCCGGTCGGGGCCAACGAGACGTGCGAGCGGCTTCAGGCCGAGGCGGACGAGGTCGTCTGCCCGCTTCGCCCGGAGGTCTTCTTCGCGGTGGGCGCCTGGTACGAGGACTTCTCGCAGACGAGCGACGAGGAGGTCAGTGGGCTGCTCGAGCGAGCTCGCCACGAGCAGGAGGCAGCCGTGCCGTAGAGGAGGCCGAATGCCGGGGACCGGTGATCTGGCGCGCCGGGTGCGCGCGTGGGCGTTGCCGCTCTCGGGTGGGCCTCGCGACTACGACCGGCTGCTCAATCTTGTCGACGGCGCGCGCTTCGTGCTGCCCGGCGAGGCTTCGCAC
>JBMNNX010000393.1:0-4950 GCA_050942745.1 Myxococcales bacterium | reverse complement strand
CGCCTCATCCGCTCTGCAAGAAAGCCCGCGATCCTCTCTGCGGCCTTGCCGTCGCCGTAGGGGCTGCCTGCGGTGGACATGCGCCGGTAGCACTCGGGGTCGTCGAGCAGCTCGACCACGCTGGAGACGATTCGCTCGCGGTCGGTGCCCACCAGCCGTGCCGCGCCGGCCTCGACGGCCTCGGGACGCTCGGTCACCTCGCGCATGACGAGGACCGGCTTGCCGATGGCCGGCCCCTCCTCCTGCACCCCGCCGCTGTCGGTCAGGCACAGGTACGCCTTGTCCATCAGCCACAGGAAAGGCAGGTAGGCCTGCGGCTCGATGAGGTGCAGGCGCGGCAGGTTGCCGAGCCGCTCGTAGACCGGCCCCTTGACGTTGGGGTTGAGGTGGACCGGGTAGACGATCTCGAGGTCCTCGCGGGTCTTCGCTAGGGTCGCCAGCGCCTGGCACATCGACTCGACGCCGGGGCCGAAGTTCTCGCGCCGGTGGCCGGTGACGAGGACGAGGCGCTTCGACGGGTCGAGCCGCAGGCCGGGAATGCCGGCGATCTCGCCGGCGCGCGGCAGCGCTTGGTAGAGCGCGTCGATGACGGTGTTTCCGGTGACGAGGATCGCGTCCTCGGGAAAGCCGGCGCGCAGCAGGTTGGCCCGCGCGCCCGCGGTCGGCGCGAAGTGATAGTCGGCCAGGCTGCCGGCGAGGACGCGGTTGACCTCCTCGGGGAACGGCTGGAGCTTGTTGCCCGAGCGCAGGCCTGCCTCGACATGCCCGACGCGGCGGCGGGCGTAGAAGGCCGCCAGCGCCACGGCGAACGCGGTCGTCGTGTCGCCCTGGACGAGCACCACGTCCGGCTCGCGCTCGGCGAGCACCGGGCGCATCGACAGCAGCACCTTGGCCGTCACGTCGTAGATGTCCTGGCCTGGCGCCATCAGGTCGAGGTCGATGTCGGGCTTCAGGTCGAAGACCGCGAGCGCCTGGTCGAGCATCTGCCGGTGCTGCGCGGTCGCGCAGACGATGGTCTGGAAGTCGGCGGGGCGCGCGCGGAGGGCGCGCACTACCGGCGCCATCTTGATCACCTCGGGGCGGGTGCCCATCGCCACGAGGACTCGGAGCGGTTTGTCGTTCATATGACGGCGCACACTAGCAGAAGCCAAGGAAGGCGGGCGCGCGAGGTCGCGCGCGAAGCGACGTGGGAGGGCCGGTTTTGTAGTGCTCTACCTAAGCGGCCGTCCGAACACCTGCTCTTCCAGCCGTTCGTCCTGGCCCCGAGGCGACACGCCGCCGCGGGTGAAAGTCCCCTCCTGCATGGCGCGCTCACGGCGATGTTCGTGCCCGGCTGTTGGAGGCGCGCCGTGCGGGAGGGGGTTTGGGGGTAGGTGGCGCGCCCCAGTGCTCCCGTTTAGCTCAAAGAATCGAGCCGGCGAATCCTTGGTTCTGCGGCCTCCTACGCAGGCCACCGGGACGGTGGCCCTCCTTTCCTCTTGCGCTGCCCCGCCATCCAGGCCGCCGAGTCGGCCCGCCCTCGCTCCCTCTCCGCCCGTGCCGCCAAGCAGGCCGGCGAGGCGCCGCTCCTTCGCCGCCACTGCTCGGCCCCAAGCCACGCCAGATGTCGAAGGAAGGGAGTCGCCGGCGCGCGCGCCAGCCAGGCAGCCGCGGTCCCGCGCATTCGCGGAGGCAACCAGCGCCGGGAGCGCCGCTTCGCTCCCCGTAGCTCCGCCTTCCGGTCGACCGCACGGCGATATGTATAATGGCCAACCATTCCAGGAGGCAGGTATGCGGCGAAAAATCACGGTGGTCGGCGCGATGATCGAGCGGGACGGCAAGTACCTCATCACTCAGCGCAAGCCGACTGCCACGCTGCCGCTGCTCTGGGAGTTCCCTGGAGGCCGGGTCGAGCCGGGTGAGACCGACGCCCAGGCGCTCGCGCGCGAGCTCAAGGAGGAGATGCACATCAGCGTCGAGGTGGGCGAGCAGGCGATGCACGTGCAGCACGCCTATCCGGACTACGACATCGACTTCCGCGTCTACCGCTGCCGACTGGTGGGCGGGGAGATCCGGCACATCAAGGTCCACGACCACCGCTGGGTCGCCGCCGAGGAGCTCGACGAGTACGAGTTCCCCTCGGCCGATCAGAAAACGCTCGAACAGCTCCTCGAGCTGCAGTAGCCGCTCTTACTCGCTCGCGCCTTCGGTCGCCTCCTCTTCGGGCTCGGGCTCGAGGCTTTCGAGAAAGAGCAGCTCGGCCTCCATCGGCGAGGCGACCTCTCCGTCCGACATCCACAGCTCGACACGCCTGCCTGCCGGCAGCTCGCGCTCGAGCACGAGCCGGTGGTCGCGGTGCTGCTTCGGGTCGAGCACGTCGACGAGCGTGAGGCGCCCGCGCTCGCCGCGCTCGAGCAGCACGACGCGCGGCTCACCCTGCGTCGGGACGAGGACGACGGCCGAGTGCTCGACCTCGCCAACCGGGCAGACGAGCCCGACGTAGGTGCCGGCCGAGGTGCCGCGCGCGCTCTGCGCGGTCTTCTTCAGGCAGGCGTCCGCCAGCTCGGGCAGGAGGGCAAGCCTGGCGCGCTCCGCGGCGCTTCGGGCCGCCGGCTTGCGCGGCGAGGAGTCGTAGCGCTCGGTGCTCGCCCAGAGCACGTCGCTGCGGGCGACCAGCGGCACGGGCGCGTCGAACTTCGCCTGCGCGGCCACGGCGCAGGGGCCGAAGGGGTCGGCCGCCGTGTCGAGAGCTTCGATGCGCCCCTGCGCGATCCTGCGCGGACCGAGGTAGAGCCAGACCGGCCGGGAGAGCAGCGACTCGCGCGCCGCCTCGATGTCCTTCAGGTCGTAGCCGACCGGGTTGAAGCAGAGGGCCGTCAGGCGCGGATCCGCCTCGCGCAGCGTCAATTCGGCGCTGTAGACCCCGGTGCGGCGCGCCAGCGCCACCTCGACGTAGGGCGGCGCCGCGCCGGCGAGGGCGGCAAGCAGTGGCAGCGCGGTCAGGGCGAGCATCGGGTCGGTCTCCCGCCGACGGCGGACGGGCGCCGTCGCGTGCTTCTCAGAGTCCACAAGGCAACTCTGGGACCAACCTTTAGCCCAAGACGGCCGCGGCCGCCTACAGGGAAAGCGCGGCCGTCCGGCCGCACGGGCGCGGCCCGCTGGAGGCGCGCAAACACCTGAAAACAGGCCTGTAGCAATCGCTCCAAGCAGGCATTTCGGCTGAAACTTTGCGGGCCTGTGCGACGCGTGCTTACATGCCCGGCGGGGAGGCAAGCCCATGCTTCGAACGCTCGTATTGCTGGCCGCCGTGGCCGCCCTCGCCTTTCCGACCGACCTCGCAGCGGCCGCGAAGCCCTCGAGCGCCGACGCCGCCTTCTTCGCGGCCAAGGACGCCTATCTGTCGCTGAAGGAGGACCCGAAGCGGCGCAAGTACCGCGACCAGTGGATGAAGGTCGCGCAGCGGTTCGAGAGCGTCGCCGAGAAATACCCGAGCAGCCCGCGGGCGGCCGACGCGCTCTACAACGTGGCCAAGCTCTACTCGGACCTCTATCGGGTCTCACTCGCTCGCCGGGATCTCGCCGCCTCTATCGAGGCCTGGGCGCGCCTCTACACCGCGTACCCGAAGTCGAGCCTCGCCGACGACGCGCACCTCGAGCGCGCGCGCATCTTTCGCGACCGCAAGGGCAACATCGCCACCGCGCGGGCCGAGCTCGAGGCGGCGATCGCCTGCAACGGCGACATGAAGGCCGAGGCGCGGCGCGAGCTGAAGGCGCTGGGGCCGGTCACGCGCGAGGAGCGCGCGCAGGCGGTCGAGATGCCGGGCCGCTCGAAGCCGAAGATCGCCAAGGCGCCGCCGGCGAAGCCCAAGGCGCGCAGGGCCAAGGCCAAAGAGGACGAGAGCGCCCGGCGCGCGCGGCTGTTCGAGAGCATGGCGATGGTGGCCAGCGGCGACGCCGAGGAGGCGGAGGACGAGGGCGCGGAGGTCGAAATCGAGGAGGAAGAGGCGCCCGCCGACGGGCCGCTCGACAGGGCCCGGCTGGCGAAGCTCGAGAAGGTGACCCACGCGTCCGTGCCGCTGTCGGTGCAGGTCGGGCTGAAGGTGAAGCGGGTGATCATCGACGCCGGCCACGGCGGCCACGACACCGGGGCCATCGGGCCCAAGGGGACGCGCGAGAAGGACATCGTGCTCGCCATCGCGCTCAAGCTGCGCGACAAGCTGCAGGCCGAGGGCTTCGAGGCGCTGCTGACGCGCGAGACCGACAAGTTCGTCGCCCTCGAGGACCGGGCCCGCTTCGCCAACCGCAACAAGGGTGACCTGTTCGTCAGCATCCACTGCAACGCGAACAAGAACCGCAAGCTGCGCGGGACCGAGACCTACACGCTCAACGTCTCGTCCGACCGCTACGCCATCCGGCTCGCCGCCCGCGAGAACGCCTCGAGCGAGCGCTCGCTGTCGGACCTGCAGTTCATCCTCGCGGACCTGGCCACCAAGGCGAACACCGAGGAGTCGACCCGGCTCGCCAAGGCCATCAACGCCCGGGTCGTCGCGGCGATGGGCGACGGCAAGAAGAAGGGGCGCGATCTCGGCGTGAAGCAGGCGCTCTTCTACGTGCTGCTCGGCGTGCGCATGCCGTCGGTGCTGGTGGAGACGGCGTTCCTCTCCAATCCGCAGGAAGAGCAGGAGCTCAAAGATCCAGCGCGCCAGCAGGCTATCGCCGACGGCATCGCCTCGGGCATCGTGCGATTTGTCGCCGAGCGCGACGCGCTCGCGAGCGCTATCGTCGATTGAGGCCCACAGGTTGCTGGCCGGGTGGCTTCTCCGGGCCTCTAGGAGAGTGTCGGGAAAAAAGCGCAGCACGCGCCTGGACGCCGAGTGTCCGATGGTTAGCTTGGCGTGTGCCATGGCACGGACATTTCGACCCTACACGTTGGACCAGCGACTGCTTCTCCCGCCGGACATGCGGGAGTGGT
>JBMNNX010000392.1:0-4959 GCA_050942745.1 Myxococcales bacterium | reverse complement strand
GAGCTCGAGATCGAGGAGGGAGACGCCCCGGACGACCTCACGTTCTCGCGGGCGCTTCGCTGCACGTTCTGTCGCGTGCTCCTCCACCTACACCACGGCGAGCTGCGGCTCGAGGAGGACGCCGATGTGCGGAACGTCCGCTACCGATGAGCACCTCGTCTTCGTGCACGAGGCACGCCTCGCAGCGGACGAGGTCGTGTCGCGCTACCTCGGCGCGCCGATCGCCAAGGCGATGGACCTCGGCACCCCGTCGGGCTTCGATCGCGCGGTGGCGCTCCTCGCCGCCCGCTTGCGCCGCGCCACGGGACGAGCCGACGCCGACGCGGTTCGGGAGGCAGTCGCCGTCCTCGACGTCGACTGGAGCCGCACGACGGCCGCCCAGCGGCGCCGTCTCGTCGCGCAGGCGCTGGCGGCCGCAGGTCGAGCCACGGCCGTCATCCCCGCGCGCATCCAAGCGCCGCTCGGCGACGCCGCCGAGTCCGTCGTCGCCGCGACGCGGACGCAGGCGCGACGGGCGCAGAGGCTCGCGATCGCGGCCGACTTCAACGCCCTAGATCGCCGCGTCGTTCGTCACGTCGTCACCTCGCAAGGCAACTTCGTGCGCGACGAGTACGGCCGCCGCCTCGACGCGTTCGGTGAGCAGGCGCGCGCCATCGTCGCGACGGGTCTCGAGCAGGGGCTCGGCCGCGACGACATCGCCGCGGACCTCGAACGCGCCGCCCGGGCGGCGTTCGTTGAGCGAGCTCCGTACTACTGGGAGGTGGTCGCGAGCTCGTTCATCAGCCAAGGGCGCTCCTTCGCGCAGATGAGCAGCTACGCGGAGGCCGGCATCCAGCGGTATCGCATCGAGGCAGTCCTAGACGAGCAGACCACGAACATCTGCCGCTTCCTGCACGGCAAGACCTTCTCGGTCGCCGACGCCCTCCGGCGCTTCGACCGCATCGAGCAGCTCGACGATCCCGAGGCCATCAAGCAGGCGATGCCGTGGGTCCGAGAGGCACAGGATCGTGAGACGGGCCGCATCCGGCTCTACGTAGACGCCGGCGCCGGCAGGCGCGATCTCGCGGAGGTCGCCCGCTCCGCGCTCGGTACTCGCGACGACCGCGGAGACTTTCGCGCCCTCGCGAGCGACGGCGCGTTGAACGAGGTCGGGATCGGCTTCCCGCCATACCACGGGCTCTGCCGGTCCACGACACTCGCGGTCGTGTAGCCCGACCTACACCGCGTCAAACTCCGGTCGGTAGCGAACAACGCCCGAAACACCCTCCAGGCCGCCTGGCATGAGCGCCCGAACGAAGAAGGCCTCGTCGTGTCCCTTCTCCCAGCGGATCCCGAGCGCGGGCGCGGGAACGAAGCCGTGGCGCGGGTAGTAGTCGGCATGACCGAGCACGACGCAGAAGGGGTGGCCCTGAGCGCGCAGAGCCCGGAGCCCTTCCTCGATCAATCGCGAGCCGATCCCCTGCCGCTGTCGTGACGGCGCGACGGCCATCGGCGCCAGGCCGATCCCGATCACCGTGCGGCCTTTCGCCTCGACGGTGACCGGCGAGAAGGCGATGTGTCCGACGAGCACTCCGTCCACGACAGCGACGAGCGACAAGGTGAGAGCGCCATTCGCGCGGAGCGCGTCGACCAGCCGTGCCTCTGCACCGGTCCCAAAGGCCGACGCGTTCAGCGCGTGGATGGCCGGCTCGTCCCCCGGCATCTCTCGTCGAACGTCGAGTTTCATCACGTCCCTCCTACTACGTGTCCCCTCCGCGCGTGGGCGGCGGCTTTGCCCCTGCGGAGGTCGACGCATGCCCGACACTGCCAAGCCGCGCGAGCCCGTGAGCCCCGCCCACGATCAGGGGGCCGCCGAGGGGCCGTCCGTGGCTTCGAGCGAGCGGAAGCGCGACGAGCCGGTGGTGTGGCCGCGGGACATGAACGCGCCCGCCACGCAGGACCCGACCTGGGGCTTCGACCCGGGGGCGCTGCGGAATGCGTGACCGACGCGAGGCCGCGATCGCCCACGCGCGCCGCGTCCTCGCGGCGAACAAGCGCGCGCTAACGGACGCCGCGGAGGTCGAGAAGACCATCTGGGGCTCGCCCGCGGGCAAGAAGCGCCTCGCGGACCGCCTCGTGGCGATGCTGCCGGCGCACAAGACGTACGTCGAGCCCTTCGCCGGCAGCGCCGCGGTGCTCTTCGCCAAGGAGCCCTCGGAGGTCGAGGTCATCAACGACGCCGACCCGGAGATCGCCGAGGCCTACCGGCTGCTCAAGAAGCTCACGCCCGAGGGGCTCGAGCGGCTCAAGGAGCTGCCGTGGGTCGGCGACGAGAAGACCTTCAAGGCGCTGCTCGACGCCGAGCCCGCGGACGACGTCGAGCGGCTGCACCGCTTCTTGTACCTGACGCACTTCTCGTACGGGAAGATGCGAGGCCGGAGCTTCAGCCCGTCCGTCATCGGCGTCGAGGCGAAGACCATCCAGCGCATCGAGCAGTTCGCCCCGCGCCTCAAGCACGTGAAGGTGTACAGCGGCGACTACGAGAAGGTCGTCCGCAAGTACGACGCGAAGGACACCGTCTTCTTCCTCGACCCGCCGTACCCCGGCTACAACGTCGACGTTGGTGAGGCCGAGTTCGACGAGGAGCGCTTCTTCGCGCTGCTCAAGTCGCTCAAGGGCAAGTTCCTCATCACCTACGGCATACGCGGCAAGTTCCCCCAGCTGGTGAAGGATTCCAGCTTTTGGGTGAAGCGCATCCGCACGCCGCGGACCATCGCCGCCATGCGCGGCGTCGGCGGCTCGTCGATGCTGACCCAGCTGCTCGTCGCCAACTACGAGCCGACGTTCAAGGGGCTCGACGACACCCTCATCGTCGACGAGTGGGACGGCGCGTCCGTCGACGACACCTCCGAGCTCGAGAAGGCGCAGCCGTTCGGCACCTTCGGCGGCTCGTTCCACTACGCCAAGCGCATCGTCCCGCTCATCCCGGCGCACAAGACGTACGTCGAGCCCTTCGCCGGTGCGGCGGCCGTCCTGCACGCGAAGGAGCCGAGCGAGAGGGAGGTGCTCGCCGACCTCGATGACGACGTCGTGTTCCTCCACCGCAGCATCAAGGCGATGACGCCAGAGCGCGTCGCGGAGCTGCGCCGCCGCTTCGAGTGGACGGTCACAGAGGAGAGCTTCGCCAAGGCGCGCGACATGACGCCGCGAGACGACCTCGCGCGCTTCTACAAGCTCGTCTTCGTGCGTACGCACGCGCGCGACTGCCGCCCTGACGGCACGCACCCGGCGCGGCAGCACCTCGGCTCGACGACGAACCCCGAGAAATACCTGAGGGCCCAAGAGCGCCTGAAGGGCGTCACGATCCTGCGCCAGGACTACAAGAAGACGCTCAAGGCCTACGACGCGCCTGACACCTTCTTCTTCATCGATCCGCCTTACCCCGGCGAGTGGTTCGACAAAGACAAGGTCATCGACCTCGGGGAGTTCGTCGATGAGCTCGCCAAGGTGAAGGGCAAGTTCATCGCCGTTCTCAACCCGACGCCTGAGCACGTCGCCGCCTTCAAGCGCGTGGGCCACGTCTTCCGGCTCAAGGTGCGTGAGGCCTCGGGGCGCGGCGGCGCGAAGCTGGCCATGCGCCTCTTCGTCGCCAACTACCCGGTGCGCAAGGCAGAGGAGTTCGAGCTCGTGGCGAAGTGCGAGCACCTCCCGCTCGATTCGAGCGTCGACGCGCTGGTCTTCGACAAGACCACCCGGCTCGTGAAGGGCGCAGACCCGAGCGACGAGCGCTACGTGCTCGGCATCGTGCTCGAGCCCGAGGTGGTCGACGCGCAGGGCGACATCTACTCGGCTGACGAGATCCGGGCCGCCGCCCACCGGTTCAGGGAGGAGTTCGGCGGCCTCGGGCTCATGCACCGCCTGCGCGTCAACGACCAGGTGAAGGTGCTCGAGAGCTACCTCGCGCCGACCGACTTCACCGTCGGCGACATCACCGTGCGCAAGGGGACGTGGTTGCTCGCCGTCCGCGTCCTCTCCGACGAGCTGTGGGAGCGCGTCAAGAACGGCGACCTCACGGGCTTCTCGATCGGCGGCTCTGCGCGCCGCGTGCCGGAGCCGGCGCCCGCGCGCGAGCCCACGAGCCACGAAACCGCCGCGGAGACGGAGGCTGCCGCATGACGAGCCGCATCACCAAGGCCGAGGGCTCCGCGGACGGCGTGCACCGCCTCGTCGACATGGTCGTCGAGGAGGTCTCGCTCGTCGATCGCGCCGCCAACAAGCACCGCTTTCTCATCGTGAAGAGGGACGACGCGATGGACGATCACGCGCAGAATTACGACCAGAATGAGGCGCCGGACGACACCGAGGCCGCGAAGGCTGATGACGCCGATACGGACGCGTGGGCCATCGCCGATGGCTCGCCCCTCGGTGCGGCGCTCGCGGCGCTCGAGAGCCTGACGGCCATCGTCGAGCTGCTCGGCTCGCTCGGAGCGGAGCAGGCCGACACCCGGCTCGCGGCGCTCGCGCAGCAGCTACGCGCGACGGCCGAGCAGCTCCTCGAGCGCTCGGGCTTCGCCAGCGACGGCTCGGACGCGACGACGGCCGACGTACAGGCGCGCGCCGAGGGAGATGAGCCTGCTGCCAAGGACGCGCCGATCTCCGGCGATGTGGCCGCCGCCAAGCAAGCGCTGTCGCGGCTCGCAGACCTCGTCGGAAAGGCCCTGCCAGCGAGGACGGCAGAGCGCATCGCACCCGCCGCGAGCCCCACTGCCTCCGATGCCACGCCGAACGTCGTCGAGAGCCTCGCGAAGCTCGCCGACTCGTTCCGCGCGCTCTCGGAGACCGTGAAGGAGCAGCAGCAGCGGCTCGGCCGCGTCGAGAAGCAGTTCGGGCTGCCCAACAGCGCGCTGCACGCCGAGCACGTTTCGAAGGCCAGTGTCGAGGACGTGGGGTGGCCGCTCGACCTCAACAAGCCAAAGGACC
>JBMNNX010000391.1:0-4964 GCA_050942745.1 Myxococcales bacterium | reverse complement strand
CGATCCCCGTCCAGAAGCTCTCGGTGCCGAGCAGGATCGAGCCCGTGTCCTCCTTGAAGATGCGCGTCAGCTCCGCGCGCGGAAGGTCGCCCTGGCGCAGGACGCGGTGGCCGCCGCCGTCGATGCGCTCGTAGACGGCGTTGAGGTTCCGGTACGAGGTGAAGAGGCCGAGCGTTCGTCCGTCGCAGGCGTCCACGACCTGCTGGAAGACGCGAGACGCGGCGTCGATGAACTCGGGTTCACGCGGATCTGGCAGCCGCTCCGGCACGACGAGCAATGCCTGTGACGCGAAGTCGAACGGCGTCTCGGCGACGACCTCGAGCGCGTCCTCGGGCACGCCGAGCTCGCGGCGCACGAAGTCGAAGGTGCCCGAGGTGGTGAGCGTGGCCGACACGAGCGACACCGAGGGGCAACGCGCGAACAACTCGTCGCGGAGCAGGCTGCTCACGTCGATCGGCTTGCTGCGGAGCTTCACGCGGCCCTTGTCGTTGACGTCGAGCCAGTAGACCTTCCCGTTGTCGGACTGCAGGAGCCCCTCGGTGAGCCGGGCGCCTGCGACGGCGGCGTTCTTCGCCACGTTGCGCGCGGTGGCGCGCTCCTTTCGGTCTGCGAGCTCGTCGTCGGCGCGGGCCGTGGCGAGCGCCACGAGCTTGCCGAGCGCGCGCTGCACGCCCGCGTCCGAGGCGAAGCCCGGGGCCTTGAGCCGCTTCTCGTACCGCGGCGAGCGCGCGTAGTCGGCGAGCGTCGCGAAGAGGCGCTGCGCCTCCTGGCGAAGCTCCCCGGCGAGCTGCTTGTTCCCGAGGTCGGCGGCGGCCGAGGCGAGCCGGCCGAGGGTGTGCTCGGAGACGGTGAAGCCGAAGAACTCGCGGGCGATGTCAGCGGCCTCGTGCGCCTCGTCGAGCACGATCAGGTCGAACGCGGGCAAGACGAGGTCCTGGCCGGTCGCCTCGCGCACGGCGAGGTGCGCGAAGAGCATGTGGTAGTTCGTGACGACGATGTCCGCGCCCTGCGCCGCGGCCTTCGCCCGCTCCGAGAAGCACTCCTCGCGGAACGGGCAGCCGTCGCCCTTGCACTCGTCGCTGCCGACCGCGAAGCGGGACCAGACCTGCGGCGCCGGGATGAAGGGCAGCTCCGAGACGTCGCCCGTCTTCGTCGCCTCGGCCCACGCGAGCACGTCGTCGAGTTGGCGCTGCTGCCTGTCGTCAAGGAGCCCGCGCAGCTCGCCGCGGGCCTCCGACTCGGCGAGGCGATCGAGGCAGACGTAATTGTTGCGCCCCTTGAGCAGCGCGAAGGTGAACGGCCACGGCAGCACGTCGGCCAGCATCGGCAGGTCCTTGCGAACGAGCTGCTCCTGGAGCGCGATGTTCGCCGTGGCGATGACGACACGCTTCTTCTCGTGGTGCGCGTGCCAGACGGCCGGCACCGAGTACGCGACGCTCTTGCCCGTGCCGCACGGGCCCTCGCCGAGGGCGTGGCGCCCGCCGCGCATGGCTTCGTCGACCATGCGGGCGAGCGCCACCTGGCCCTCGCGCATCTCGTAGCCGGGGAAGCGCGAGGCGAAGAGCCCGCCGTCCCCGAAGACCTCGGAGAGGTAGTCGTTCATGGGTGGCTCCTCGCGCCGCGGCGCTCAGGCGAACGGATCGACCTCGGTCTCGGACGCGGCGGGCGCGGCCAGCTCGGTCTGCAACTGCTCGACGAACGCGCGCGCCTTCTCCACCTGCGCAGCCGGCAGGTCCTTGATGCGCTGGACGCCGAACTTCTGGAGGAAGCGGTCCACCGCCTCGCGCGGCAGCGCCTTGAGCTGCGTCGCGAGCGCCTGCGCCACCTTGGGGTCGACGGTGCCGTCGGACTTCTGGTCGTAGCTGCCGAGCGACGAGCCGCCGCCGCTGCCCTCGCTCTCGCCGGCGTAGAGCTTCTCGAGGTCGTGCTGCGGGAGCGCCTGAAAGGCCCTCTGCTGCTCGGCCGAGAGCTGGTGCTCGGGCAGGATGGAGTACGTCGTCTTCGGATCCTTGGCGGCGCCGTGGCGCTGGATCTCGAAGGCCCACTTCTCGAGGCCGTACTTCTCGCGGACGCGGACCAGGTCCTTGAAGAACATCACGCCCTGCTCGAGGACCTTCACCTCCTTCGAGTCGTAGAGGGCGACGTTCAGGGCGACGCGCAGCGAGGGCTTGAGGCCCTGCGCCTTGAGCTTGTCGTCGAACGGCATGTACTTGCCGTCGACGAAGCACACCTCGCGCGGGTGCGGCTCGCCCAGGAAGACGACGACCGCCTTGTCGCCGTCGTTCGCGAGCTTGAGCCAGAGGCTCCCGCCCTGGTCGTGCTTCTTCGCCATCTCTTCGGTCTGCTGCCACATGCTCGGTGCCATCGGTCACTGCTCCTTCTTGGGGTTGGGGTCGCTGCTGCTCGTGCTGCTCGTCGTCGGCCGCTCGCGCCGGTACACGGCGAAGAGCGGGGTTCCGTCGGACGCCTCGCCGGCGTCCTCGAGGTGGAAGTCCGCGCCGGGGTCGACGACCTGCTCGAGCTCCCAACGGCGGAAGAGGCCCGGCAGACGCACGAAATCGTCGTCGTCGGTCGGGCCGGGGATGGGCTGCGCGGTGTTCATGACGGCGGGCTCCTCCGAACGGTTCAGCCGTTTCGTGGGGGGCAAACGCGGCTCGCGCGGCACGAGTGGGACAGCGAGCCCGCGACGTGCTCGCGGAGTCGGGCGAGCGCGCGCTGGAAGCGCTTTCGGGCCGCTTCGTGCGAAAGCCCCAGGCGTTCGCCGGCCTCGCGCTGCGTCTCGTCCAGCACCAGCACCGTGAGCAGCAGCTCGGCGTCGGCGCCCACGATGGGCTCGAGCCACGCGCGCAGCGCCGCCACGTCCTCGTCGAACGAGAGGCTCGGCAGGTCCCCGCCGGACGCGGCCCACCGCTGGAGCGACGCCTTGTCGAACCAGCTCGCGCTGAAGAGGTCGCCCTCGAGATCGCGGAGCGGCTCGTTCGGCTCGCCTTCGAGGTCGCGGTGCGCCTCGGCCCAGCGGCGCTTGCGGCGGTCCATCACGTCGCGCTCGGCGCTGCGCACGAGCGTCGCGGCCACGCGGTGAACGGCGGTGAGATCGAGGCGCTCGACCAGCTCGCTGAAGGCCTCGGCCAGCTCGGCGACGAGCTCGTCGGGCTGGTCGAGGAAGTGACGCAGGCGACGGCGGTAGACCGCGTCGAGCCCGGGCCAGAGCCCGAGCCAGAGCAGCGCGCCCGCGAGGTCGTGGTGCTCACGCCGCTGCACGAGCGTCACGAGCGTGCCGAGGAGGCGATCCTTCTCGTCGAGGTCGCCAGCCTTGCTCGTGAGGTGCGCGACGAGCTGCTTCGGCTCGTCGAACCCGGCGAGCGCCGGGTGCTGCTGCTTCGCCTGTTGGAACGCCTGAGCTGCCTGAAGGGTACGAACGGAACGATCGAGGCCCGCGTGCAGAGCCTCCCAGCTTGCGCGCATGACGCGCCGCCTTTCCGGCGGGCGTCAGGCGCTCCTTGGGGCCGTGTTCAGGGCGTCATGCGCTCGGTGGACTCGAGGTGAGGGGTAGGCCGCGAGCTATGCGGCCGTTGCCCTCGGGAGCGCGGACGTGGGCGTCGGCGTCGGCGTGCGCGACGACGCGAGGACGTTGAGCGTCTTGCAGCGGTAGCAGGTGACCGCGACGGTGAAGTCGGCGCCGGTCACGGTGGTCTGCATTTCGCCGCGGCGGATGGTGAGGCCGTCGCGGTCGTGCTTCGCCAGCAGGGCCTGGCAGTGCTTGCACCGGCAGTCGGTGGTGGTGGACGTGGTACGCATGGCTGCTCTCCTCGCGGCCCGCGGTTCATCCGCGAGCACGAGGGCAGCGTCGGGCGCGAGGGGATGGCGGAAGCCAGGGTGGGATTGGGGCCCGATTCCGGGATCCCTCTCCCCCATCCCTTCGGACCGGCCGGGAGCAGTCGAGCTCGAGCCTGCAATTTCAGGCAGTTACGAGCGACGGTCTTGCCAGTCGCGCCGCCATGCTGTATCCCTCAGTTATCCCTCACATCTGAGGGATGGAGATCCCATGCGACTCGAAGCGACGGTCCCCGACAACCGAGGCAGCGCGGTCGTTCAGCTCGCGGACGAGCTCGGGCTGAGCCGAAGCCAGCTCATCGACGAGGCGCTCGCGCTCTTCCTCAAGGCGGTCCTCGAGGTGCGGCGCGGCAGGCGGCTCGTGACGATGGACCCCAACTCCGCGGCGCCCGCCTGCGAGCTCGCCACACCGACGCTCGCCGCGCTCGAGTGGGCGCTGAAGTCCGAGAAGATGGAGCTGCCTCCTGAGGCGATCGCGAAGATGCAGTCGCTGTCTGAGGCCGCCCCGGCTCCGGGCGCGCGGCTCCGAGCAGCGGCCAAGCGTCACGGCAAATGAGCGAAGCCGACTCCCCCTACGTCACCACGCCGATTGAGCCTGCCGAGGTCGGCTCGCGATCGACCAACGCGCGCAGGGACGACGTCTCGGGGAGAAGCTGCTCCTGGATGCTCTGCGCCGCGTGGTGGACCCGCGAGCATCGTCGGCTGCACGGGGGTCATCGTCGACGCGAAGGACGAGGACGCCGAGCGCTTCTACGCGAAGTACGACTTCACGACGGTGACCACCGAGAGCTGGCCGAGGCGAATGTTCCTGTCCATCGGCACCGCACGAGCGGCGTTCGGGGACTGACACGCCCCTCCGCACCTCCCGAGGATCGTCACAGCGCGCCGCTCGAGCCTGAAGACGCCGGGACAGCACTCGAACCTGCCGGACGCGCTGCCGGCTACGGGTCTGGCCAGGACACCTGCTCTGTCCATCCTTTTCTCTTTTCATTTTCGATAGTTAGATATCTCTCCTCTCTCTGGACAGCTTTTTTCGAGTAGGTCTACTCAAGAGCAATTCGCGTTTTTCTGAGGGCGCCTTCGAGCCATCGAGGCGTCGAAAGAAATCTCGCGCTGCGCGTGTGGTGCTA
>JBMNNX010000389.1:0-5007 GCA_050942745.1 Myxococcales bacterium | reverse complement strand
CGAGGCGCACGCCCAGGGGCTCGACGTCGAGCCGGGCGACGAGCTCGTCTTCCAGATCTTCTACCGCGACGAGGACGCCGAGGCCGCCAAGGCCCAGGACGAGCAGTACGGCGACATCCTCAAGCTGAAGACCTTCCGCCGCGGCTTCGGGCGCATTGCCGCGCAGACGGCCAAGCAGGTCATCATCCAGCGCACCCGCGATGCCGAGCGCGAGATCGTCTACAACGAGTACCGCGACCGCAAGGGCGAGATCGTCACCGGCATCGCCCGGTGCTTCGAGCACGGCAACATCATCGTCGACCTCGGGCGGGCCGAGGCCGTGCTCCCGGTGCGCGAGCAGGTCCCGCGCGAGAGCTATCGCGCCGGCGACCGCGTCCAGGCCTACGTCCTCGACGTGCTGCGCGAGTCGAAGGGCCCGCAGATCATCCTGTCGCGCACCTCGGTCCACCTGCTCACCAAGCTGTTCGAGATGGAGGTGCCGGAGATCGCCGAGGGCGTGGTGGTCATCGAGGCCGCGGCCCGCGAGCCGGGCGGGCGCGCCAAGATCGCCGTCAGCTCCCGCGACCCGGACGTCGACCCGGTGGGCGCCTGCGTCGGGATGAAGGGCAGCCGCGTGCAGGCGGTCGTCCAGGAGCTGCGCGGCGAAAAGATCGACATCGTCCCCTGGGATGAGGATCCCGCCCGCTTCGTCTGCTCGGCGCTCGCTCCCGCGGAGGTGAGCCGCGTGCTCATCGACGAGGCGAACCACGCGATGGAGATCATCGTCCCCGACGACCAGCTCTCGCTCGCCATCGGCCGCCGCGGCCAGAACGTGCGCCTCGCCGCGCAGCTGACCGGCTGGAAGCTCGACATCAACAGCGAGAGCCGCGTCAAGGAGATGCGCGAGTTCGCCGCCCAGTCGCTCGGGTCGCTGCCCGGGGTCAACGACCTGCTCATCGAGACGATGTACGCCCACGGCTTCCGCCAGGCGCGCGACGTCGCCGAGGCCGCCCCCGAGGTGCTCGCCCAGATCCCGGGTATCGATGCGGCGAAGGTCCCCGAGATGCAGGCGGCCGCCCGCGCCCAGATGCTCAAGGACGCCGAGACGCTCACGCGCATGGAGGCCGAGCGCGAGGCGGCCCGCATCGCCGAGGCGCGCCGCCACCCCGACGAGCTGAGCCAGACCGAGCGGCTGCTTCGAGTGCGCGGGGTCGGCGAGAAGACGATCGAGCAGCTCGCGCTGGGCAACTACCACACCGTCGAGGACATCGTCTCCGAGCAGGATCTGATGAAGATGGCCGACAACACCGGCATCGGCATCAAGAAGGCCCGCCAGCTCAAGGCCGCGGCCGAGGGCTACCTGACCGAGGAGGCGAAGCTGCGCGAGGAGCTCAACGCCGAGCGCGCCCGCGAGCCGGCCGCGCCGCCGGCGGCCGCGGAGGAGAGGTAGCCGTCGCGCGGGCGTGCCTTCGTGCCCGCCTGCGGCCTGTCCGGACTCGGCGCGAGCCTCGTCCGCAGAAAAACTTTCGAGGAGAGACCCCGACCCATGTTCCCGACCCGCACCTGCATCGGCTGTGGCGCCCGAAAGCCCCAAGAGGCCCTCGTGCGCCTCGTCGTGCGCGAGGGGCAGGTCGCGCTCGACGCGCCGCGTCGCCAGCCGGGCCGCGGGGCCTATGTCTGCGGCGCCTCCTGCGCGCGCAAAGCGCTCTCCCGCAAGGCCTTCGCTAGGGCGTTCCGGGGGCCGGCGACCGCGCGGGCCTCGCTGCCCGAGCAGGTCGAGCAGCGGCTCGGGGCGTCGGCGGCCTGACAAAAACGACAGCCCGGGCGGGGGCAACTCGGTTGACCGCCGTACCGAAAAGATTTAGAAGCGACGCGGCGTTATCCGAACACGCCGCGAGGTTGGTTGAATGGCAAAGAAGCGCGTACACGAAATCGCAAAAGAGCTCAAGTCGCAAGGCATCGAGATGGACAACAAGGAGCTTGTCTCCGAGCTCCAAGCTCTCGATTTCGACGTCAAGAGCCATTCTTCGTCCTTGGACGAGGACCAGGCCGTCGTGGCGATTGAGAAGATAATCCAGAAGCGCAAGCCCAAGCCCGCTGCGCCGCCTGTCCAGGCGGTCGGCTTCGTGGTCCGGCGAAAGAAGGCCGAGGCTGCCGCCCCGCAGATCCTGCCGGCGAGCGCGGTCACGGTCGCCGTGAGCGCGGAAGCCCCGGCCGCCCCGGTCCAAGCGCCCGAGCGCGCACCCGAGCCGACGCCGGCCGAAGAGGTCGCCGGCGAGCCGGCGCCTGTGGCCGAGGCGCTCGCCCCGCGCGAAGCGCCGGTCGAGCCCGCGCCGGCCCCGGTCCGGCCCGAGGCCCCGGAGGCCGAGCCCGTCGCGGCGGTCGCCGCCGCGGAGCCCGCGGCCGAGCCGACCCAGCCCGTCCCTGCCCCTGCGGCCGCGGCCGCCCAAGCGCCGATGCCCAAGCCCGCCTCCGTGCGTCCCGAGCCGCCTTCGGTCGATCCGAGGACCCTGCGGCCGACCGCCACGCAGGCCGTCGTCATTAGCCGCCCGCTCATCCCCGTGCGGCGCGTCACCCCGCCCTCCGATGCGCACAAGCGTATCCCGGCCGCCCCCGGCCAGCGGGCGATCGGCGAGGTGCGCGAGCTCAAGGTCGGCACCGACTTCCTCGGCCGCCGCGAGTTCCTCGACGTCACCAAGGACCACGCCAGGAAGAAGACCGGCCCGCGCCAGGACGCGCGCGAGAGCGTCTCGAAGCAGGAGCTGGTGGATCTCGCCCGCGGCAGGCCCGCCCTTCCCATCCGGGCCGGCAAGAAGAAGAAGCCGACCAAGAAGGGCGCCAAGACCCAGATCACTCAAATGGCCGAAGAGAAGAAGGTCATCAAGATTGAAGAGGCGATCACCGTCGCCGATCTCTCCAAGACGCTGGGCGTCAAGGCGACCGAGCTCATCCGCAAGCTGATGGCCTCGGGCTCCATGGCGACGATGAACACCCCGCTCGACGTGGACACCGCGACGATCATCGCCTCCGACTACGGCTGGCGCGTCGAGAAGAAGGGCTTCGAGCTCGAGGACTACATCTCCGAGGTCGAGAGCGCCCCCGAGGAGCTCGAGACGCGGCCGCCGGTGGTCACCATCATGGGCCACGTCGACCACGGCAAGACCTCGCTGCTCGACGCGATCCGCCACGCGCGCGTCGCCCAGGGCGAGGCGGGCGGCATCACCCAGCACATCGGCGCCTACTCGGTCGCCACCGAGGGCGGCCAGCGCGTCACCTTCCTCGACACCCCGGGCCACGAGGCGTTCACCGCCATGCGCGCCCGCGGGGCGAAGGTGACCGACCTGGCGATCATCGTGGTCGCCGCCGACGACGGCGTGATGCCTCAGACCCGCGAGGCCATCAACCACGCCAAGGCCGCCGAGGTGCCCGTCCTCGTCGCCATCAACAAGATCGACAAGCCTGCGGCCAACCCGCAGCACGTCAAGAACCAGCTCATGGAGTTCGGCCTGGTCGACGAGTCGCTGGGCGGCGACACCATCATGGTGCCGGTGTCGGCCAAGACCAAGGCCGGCCTGGACAACCTGCTGGAGATGATCCTCCTGCAGTCCGAGGTGCTCGACCTGAAGTCCAACCCCAACCGGCCCGCCAAGGGCACGGTGGTCGAGGCCAAGCTCGAGAAGGGCCGAGGCCCGGTGGCGACGGTCATCGTCTCCGAGGGCACGCTCCGGGTCGGCGACGCGCTGGTCACCGGCACGCAGTACGGCAAGGTGCGCGCGATGCTCAACGACCGCGGCGAGCGGGTCGACGCGGTGCTGCCCGGCTTCCCGGCCGAGGTGCTCGGGCTGTCGGGCGTTCCGACCGCCGGCGACGACTTCTACGTCGTCGAGAACGAGGCGGTGGCCAAGGAAATCGCCGCGCACCGCCAGCAGAAGGAGCGCGCCAAGGACCTGGCGAAGAGCGCCAAGGTGCGCCTCGAGGACCTGTTCGCCAAGGCGCAGCAGGGCGAGGTCAAGGAGCTCAAGCTCATCGTCAAGGCGGACGTCCAGGGCTCGGTCGAGGCGGTCTCCGAGGCGCTGCAGAAGCTGTCGGGCTCCAAGGTGTCGGTGTCGATCATCCACGCCGGCGTCGGCGGCCCGAACGAGACCGACGTGATGCTCGCCTCGGCCTCGGACGCCATCATCATCGGCTTCAACGTCCACCCCGAGCCCAAGGCGGCCGATGTGGCCGCGCAGCAGGGCATCGACATCCGCACCTACACCATCATCTACGAGGCGGTCGACGAGGTGCGCAAGGCGATGGAGGGCCTGCTCGAGCCGACCCGCCGCGAGTGCACGCTGGGCCGCGCCGAGGTGCGCAACCTCTTCAGCGTGCCCAAGCTCGGCACGGTCGCCGGCTGCGCGGTCATCGACGGCAAGATCGCCCGCTCTGCGCTGGTGCGCCTGATCCGCGACAGCAAGCAGATCTACCAGGGCAAGATCGGGTCGCTGCGCCGCTTCAAGGACGACGTCCGCGAGGTCGCCAGCGGCTTCGAGTGCGGCATGTCCATCGAGAACTACACGGACATCAAGCAGGGCGACATCATCGAGGCCTACGAGATCGAGGAGATTCGCCCAAGCCTCGACTGAACCTCCCTGC
Source organism: Myxococcales bacterium (assembly GCA_050942745.1). Classification (GTDB taxonomy): domain Bacteria; phylum Myxococcota; class Myxococcia; order Myxococcales; family UBA5297; genus UBA10939. The sequence goes on along the minus strand of JBMNNX010000389.1, from coordinate 393 downwards.
CGCACGGCAGATGGTCTCCGGCCGGCTCCGCCCCCCGCGGGGCCGGCCTCTTCGTCTTCTGCGCGGCTGCCGAGGCTATCGTGCTGAGGCTCGACCAACCGAACCGCCGGATGCGGACCCGCCAGTCCGGTGGTGTGGCAGGGGAGTGACGGGCCGAGCCCGTCAGCCCCTAGGTGGCTGGTGTTTTTCTGTAGACGATGCGGGCGGCATCTAAAGATGCCGCCCCATGAGTCTTGGCCGTACGCCTGCTGGTGCTGACCTGTTTGGGAATCCGGCGCGATTCTGTGCCGAGTGGTTGTCGCCGAACTCGATCTACTCCCTGTTGCATCGAGACGGCGGGCACCTGTTTCCCGATGAGGAATTCGCCGACCTCTTCCAGAAGGTAGGGCGCGA
>JBMNNX010000069.1:0-25755 GCA_050942745.1 Myxococcales bacterium | reverse complement strand
CGGGCGCATTGCCATGCGCCCCTACCGGCCCGCGACCGATCGTTTGCGTTCCGGACGAAGCCCCGGCCCGCGACCGATCGTTTGCGTTCCGGACGAAGCCCCGGCCCGCGACCGATCGTTTGCGTTTCGGACGAAGCCCCGGCCCGCGACCGATCGTTTGGGTTCCGGGTGAGGCCCGGGCTGCGCGGGTCGAAGGGGCTCGGGCTGACCGGTGTTGGTCCAAGGTCACAGCCCTCTCGCCTGTGTCCGCGCCTTGACAACTGCCCACCACCTGACAGAGAACGTCGCAAAACCGTCGGGTGCCCGCTGTGGGGTAAAAGGGAAGCCGGTCGAAGTCCGGCGCGGTCCCGCCACTGTAGCCGGGTGCCACATCGCCGACCCTCGAAGTCACGGCCACTCGCGCGAAGAGCGCGGGGAAGGTCTGAGGGGCGGCTCCCGCCAACGCGATCCGCGCCGCGGCGGGGCCCGGGAGCCAGGAAACCTGCCCGACGGTCGGCCTCGATGAGGCCGTCTAGCCCAGCTCTCCGCGAGAGAGGGCCCTGGGGTCCATGGCTCGCTGCTCCCGACTGTCGCCGCCCTCGTGGCGCGCGCTCGTCTTTTCGACCCTCGCGCTGGCGCTGTCGCCTTCGGCGCGCGCCGAGGACGTCGAGCTGCCGCCCGTCACCGCCGTCGGCGAGGCGCCGCCCGAGCCTCCCGAAGCGCAGGCGAAGGACCCATCCGGCTTCGTCACCGTCGTCGAGGCCTCGCCAGGCAAAGCCTCGAACGCCGCCGAGCTGGTCGCGGCCTCGCCCGGCGTCACGGTGCGCGACTTCGGGCTCAACCAGCCGACGACGGTCTCGGTGCGCGGCTCGACCGCCGATCAGGTGGTGGTGCTGCTCGACGGGATGCCGCTCAACGCGGCCGGCGGCGGCGGCACCGACTTGTCCACCCTGCCCGCGCCGTTCGTCGAGCGGGTCTCGGTCGCCCGCGGCGCGGTCGGCGCGCGCTACGGCGCGGGCGCGCTTGGCGGCGCGGTCTCCATCGAGACGCGAAAGCCCTCGCCCGGCGAGCGGCGGCTCTTCGCCGAGCTCGAGTACGGCTCCTTCTCGTCGATGGAGGCCTTCCTCGGCGCCTCGAGCAGCCTGGGCGAGCGCTCCTCGGCGCTCGTCGCCGCCTACGCGCGCCGCTGCGAGGGCGACTATCCCTACCTCCACGACGAGGCGCCGCTGCTCGAGGGCAACCCGCTCGTCGAGCAGCGCTGGGAGAACAACGCGTCGTTCCGCGCCGGCGGCCTCGGGCGTCTGCTCATCGACGGCCCGGTCGCCGTCGATCTGATCGTCGAGGCCGACGGCGGCTCGCGCGGCGTCCCCGGCACGGTGCAGAACCCCACGCCCCAGGCCGAGCAGCGCGACGCCCGCGCGATGATGATGGCGCGGCTCTCGCGCACCTTCGGCGAGACACCCGTCGAGCTGCGCGCCGGCGGCCGCCTGTCGCGCACGCAGTGGAGCCCGAACCGCAGCTCGCCTGCGGACCCACAGCTCGGCGGCATCGCCTTCGCCGAGCTCGGCGCGCGGCGGCTCTGGGGCCGCCACGCCGTCGAGGCGAGCCTGCGGCTTGGCCACGAATCGCTCGACGGCCCGGAGCACGGCACACACGGCAGGCTGCTGCTGTCGCTGTTTGCCGGCGACGAGATCCTCATCGGCCCGCTCTCCGTCCTGCCGGCCGTCCGCGCGGAGGGAGCCGGCGACATCTGGGGCCTCTCCCCGAAGCTCGGCGCCACGCTGGCGCTCGGCGAGCTGGTCACCATCAAGGCGAACGCGGGCCGCTCGTTCCGCCCGCCCTCTTTCGGCGAGCTCTATCTCGAGCAGGGCGTCTTCACCGCGAACCCCGCGCTTCGCCCCGAGACCGCCAGCTTCGCCGACGTCGGGCTCGCCGTCGGCACCGAGCGCCTGCGCGGCGCCGTCTCGGGCTTCTACACGCTCTACGACGACCTGATCCTCTACGAGCTGTACGCGGCGATGCGCGCCAAGCCCTTCAACTTCGGCAAGGCCGAGGTCTACGGGGCCGAGGCCGAGCTGTCGGCCTCGCTCGGGCCGGCAACGCTCACCGCGGCCTACACCCTCGGCTTCTCCGCCAACCGCGTCGGCGACGAGCGCTTCTTCAACCAGGAGCTGCCCTACCACCCGCGCCACCGGCTCCACGCGCGCGCTGAGGTGCGCCTCTGGCGCGTCTCGACCCACGCCGCCGTGGACGCGCAGAGCGCGCAGTACACCAACCGCAACCGCACCGACAGCCTGCCGGGCCGCGCCCGCGCGGATGCGGGCCTCTCGGTCCTCGCCCACCAAGGCGCCGGGCTCTGGATCCACGGCGAGGTGAAGAACCTCTTCGACCAGCGCGGCCAGGACCTCTACGGCTACCCGCTTCCCGGGCGCTCGATCTTCGTCGGTCTGCGGCTCGACCTCTCTTCCACCGACAGCAGTAGGAGCAACTGATGAAAAAGCTTCTCTTCTGGCTCTCCCTCTCTTCGTGCGCAGCGCTCCTCGGCTGCGATCGCGGCGAGCTCACCTGCGAGGCGCCCAAGCGCGCCTGCGGCGACACCTGTGTCAACGTGCAGACCGCCCCCGCGAACTGCGGCGGCTGCGGCGTCGCCTGCACGGCCGACCAGATCTGCAACGCCGGCGCCTGCGAGTGCCCCGCGGGCTCGAGCCTGTGCGGCGACGCCTGCGTTGACACCAAGTCGGACGCCGCCAACTGCGGCGGCTGCGGCAAGCGCTGCGAGGCGAACGCGGTCTGCGACGACGGCGCGTGCGCCGTCGAGTGCGCAGCAGGCAAGGAGCTGTGCGTGTCCGGCTGCGTCGATCTCTCGGCCGACCGTTTCAACTGCGGGCAGTGCGGCAACCGCTGCGCACAGGGGCAGAGCTGCGTCGCCGGCAGGTGCACCGCGACGGTCTTCGCCGCCTGCTTCAACACCGGCGAGCTGGTCGCGCTCGACGACAACCTCCAGCCCGCGGCCGCCAGCGCCCTGGTCGGCTCGGGCCCGCAGGCGCTCGCCCGCGGCGCCGACAGGGTCCTGGTCGCCGACGCCGTGGACAACGCGCTCTACGGCTTCGACCCCTCCTCCTCGCCGCTCGCGAAGGCCGCCGGCGCCGACCGGCTCGGCAAGGCCGCGAGCCAGCTCCTGGTGAAGAACGGCCGCGCCTACGTCGTGAACACCGGCGACAACACGGTGCAGGTCATCGACCTGAACAAGGCGGCGCCCGCGGAGATCGACGCCAGCCGGACCATCGACGAGATCGCCACCAAGGTCGGCAACCCGGCGAGCGAGGCGAACACCGCCCCGGCCTTCGCCGCGTTCGCGGGCGACAGGCTCTTCGTCAGCCTGACCGGAAGCTGCTACCCCGACCCCGACGCCGAGCACCAGGCCGGCAACCGCCTGCTCGAGATCGACGTCTCGACCACGCCAGGCACGCTCGGCCGCGAGCTCGTCTTCGACGCGGCCGACTACGAGCGCGACGAGGGCGTCGCCGCGAGCTCGCCGCGCCCCGCCGGCGTCGCCGCGCGCGGCACCACGCTCTACGTGGCCATCGGCAACCTCAACCCGAACTGCTTCGGCTCGGCCGGCCCGGGCTACCTCGCCGTCGTCGATACGGCCGCAGCCACGCTGACCGCGCGCAACATCAAGCTGCCGGCCCCCTGCCGCAACCCGGCCTACGTCCTGGCAAGCGAGACCCGCGTCTACGTCTCCTGCCTCGGCTCCTACGGCGGCGGCGCCCAGCCCGAGGAGGCGCTCGTCGTCCTCGACGCGGCCACCGAGGAGATCGTCGCGACCACGGTCTTCCCGCGCTGCGAGAGCTTCGAAGACGGCCCGAACGCCTGCCGCACGGCGGTGCCGGGGCGCCTCTCCCTGCATGGCGACCGGCTGCTCGTCGCCGACAACAACGCCGGCCGCATCCTCGTCACCGACCTCGACGGCGCCGTCCCGGCCGGCTTCGAGCAGGGCGTGCAGATCTGCGGCCCGAAGTGCTATGGCGAGAACACGGACTGCTATCAGTTCACCGCCGACGTGCTCTCCATCCGATGATCCGTCCCCGAACGACAGTCGCCCTCGCCGCCCTGCTGCTGTGCGGGGCGGCGCCGCGCGCGCCCATCCGCCTCGGCCCCGAGGCGCCGAAGGAGCCGAAGCGGATAGTCACTCTGGCGCCTTCGCTCACCGAGACCGTGCTCGCGCTCGGCGCCGGTGAGCGGCTAATCGGCGTGACGCGCTTCGACGACGCCCCGGAGGTGCGCGCGCTGCCGCGCGTCGGCGGCTACATCGATCCGTCTGTCGAGGCGGTCCTCGCGCTGAGGCCCGAGCTCGTGCTCGTCGAGCCGTCGCCCGGCAACCGCGCCGCGGTCGAGCGGATGGCCGCGCTCGGCGCGCCGATCTTCGCGGTCCACCTCGGCACGCAGGAGGAGATCCTCGCGGGCCTGCGCGACCTCGGGGAGGCGCTCGGGCTCGCCGAGCGCGGCGAGGCGCTCGCGGCCGCGACCGCCGCCCGGCTCGAGGCCGTCGCCCGCCGATCGAAGTCGCTTCGCAAGGTGCGCACGCTCGTCGTCTACGACGGGGAGCCGCTCGTCGTCGCCGGACCGGGCAGCTTCGCCGACCGGCTGCTCGAGCAGGCCGGCGCGGCCAATGCCGCCGCCGGCGCGCGCAGCGCCTACCCGGTCTACAGCGCCGAGCTCGCGATGCGCGCGGCGCCCGAGGTGATCATCGACGCGGCCGACGTCCCCGACCCGCCGCGCGAGCGGATCCTGAAGCTGCCCGGCCTCGACAAGGCGCGCGTCTCGCTCGCTTCGCCCAACCTGTTTCGCCCCGGGCCGCGGCTCGCCGAGGCGCTCGAGGAGGTCTCGCGCATCGTCCACCCCGAGGCGAAGGACGAGAGGGCGCAGCGTTGACCCCAGGGGCCGCCAGCCTCGCGCCGCGCGCGACGACGGCCCGCGTGGCCCTCGTCGTCGGCGGCCTGCTCGCGGCCGTGGGCCTCGCCGCCGCCCTCGCCGCAGCGTTCGGCGAGTCCCCGCTCGATTTGAAGAGCGCCCTGCTCGGGCTCGACCCGCGCGAGCGGCTCGTGCTCGTCGAGCTTCGCCTGCCGCGCATCGCGCTGGCCGCGGTCATCGGCGCCGCGCTGGCCGTCTCCGGCTGCGCGCTGCAGGCGCTGCTGCGCAACCCGCTCGCCGACCCCTTCGTCCTCGGCGTCTCCGGCGGAGCGGCGCTCGGCGGCACGCTCGCGCTCGCGCTCGGCGGCGGCGCGCTCGCGACCTGGCTCGCGACCACCGTCGGCGCCCTGCCCGGCGCGCTCGGCACGTTGCTCGGCGGCCTTTTCGGCCGCTCGCCGACGACGCTGGCGGCGCTCGCCGGGGCGCTCGGGGCCACCTTCGTCGTCTACGCCGCGGGCCGCTTCGGCGAGCGGCTCTCGACCTACGGCGCCCTGCTCGCGGGCGTGGTCTTCAACGCGCTCGCCTCGGCGGCCATCACCTTCATCAAGGCCGTCTCGCCGCCCGAGCGCGTGGGCGAGCTGCTCTACTGGCTGGCCGGCGCGCTCGAGTACCCGGAGTGGTCCTCGGTCGCCGGGGTCTTCGCCTTCGAGCTCCTCGCCTTCGGCTTCATCCTCTCTCGGGCCAGCGACCTGAACCTGCTGTCGCTCGGCGACGAGGGCGCCGCCTCGCTCGGCGTAGAGGTCGAGCGCACCCGGCGCTGGCTCTTCTTCGCCGTCTCGCTCTCGGTGGCGGCCGCGGTGGCGGTCTCGGGGCTCGTCGGCTTCGTCGGCCTCATCGTCCCGCACGTGCTGCGGCTGTGGCTCGGGCCCGACCAGCGGCTGCTGTTGCCCGCCTCGGCCGCCGGCGGCGCGCTCTTCCTCGTGCTCGCCGACCTGCTCGCCCGCGTCCTGTTCCGGCCGCTCGGCACCGCGACTCCGGTCGGCGTGCTCACCGCGCTCATCGGCGGGCCGGTCTTCCTCTGGCTGCTGCGCCGCGCCGGGCAGAGGCAGGGCCTCGCGTGAAGCGCGCGAACGTCAGATCGGCGATGATGTCCTCCGTGACCCACCGACTCGCCGCGCTGCTGCTCGTCGCCTTCGCGCTCTGCTGCTCGCGCCCGGGCTGCGGCGGGCAGGCGGCGCCCGATTCCGCCGCCCGGATCCCGCGCTTCGACGCCCACGCGCACGTCCACCCCTTCGACACCGCGCGCGCGATGGAGCTCTACGCGCGCAACGGCATCGTCGGCTTCGCCAACGCCTCGGGCGGCTTCGGCCCCGGGCTCGAGGCCGCGCTCGCGCAGGCGCGGCCCTTCGGCGGGCGGGTGATCGTCTTCGCCAACCTCAATCCGCGCGGCCTGCTGCGCGAGGGCTGGGTCGAGCGCGAGATCGCCGCGCTGCGGCGCGCGAAGGAGCTGGGCGCCAAGGGCCTGAAGATCTACAAGGCGCTCGGCCTGGGCTTCGTCGATCCGGCGGGCGCGCGGGTGAAGGTGGACGACCCGCGGCTCGATCCCATCTTCGAGGAGTGTGGCCGGCTCGGCCTGGTCGTGGACATTCACAGCGGGGATCCCAAGGCCTTCTTCGAGCCCCCGACGCCGGCCAACGAGCGCTACGAGGAGCTGCTCGCCAACCCGGGCTGGAGCTTCTTCGGGCGTGGCTATCCGAGCTGGGAGGAGGTCTTCGGCGAGCTCGAGCGGCGGGTCGCGCGCCACCCGGGCACGACCTTCATCGGCGTCCACTTCGGCAACGCGCCCGAGGAGCCCGAGCGCGTCGCGCGGCTGCTGCGCCGCTACCCGAACCTCTACGTCGATACCGCGGCCCGCATCGGCGAGATCGGCCGCTACCCGGCCGAGAAGCTGCGGGCGATCTTCGTCGAGCACCGCGAGCGCATCCTCTTCGCCACCGACTTCAGCATGTTCGGCCCGGAGCTGATGCTGGGGGCGCCCGACGGCACGCGGCCGGGAGCGGCCGAGGCCGACCTCTTCTTCGCGGCCCACTGGCGCTTCTTCGAGACGCGCGAGCGCGGGATCGCCCACCCGACCCCAATCCAGGGCCGCTGGACGGTCGACGCCATCGGGCTGCCGGAAGAGGTGCTGCACGACCTCTACCACCGCAACGCCGAGCGCCTCTTCGGCCTGCCGCCGCTCGACCGGGCGTCCCCGGCGAAGGCGCGGAAGGCCGCGAATTGACACAGTGAATTAGCGGCCAATATCATCGGCCCTCCTCCCCCATCAACCGCCGTCCCTCGAGCATGTGGCAGCTCATCATCAACGGTCCCGGCTACTTCGACACCACGTACGACCTGCCCGACGGCGTCACCTGCATCGGCAGAGCGGACACGAACGACATCGTGCTCTCTGGCGACCAGGTCAGCCGCCGCCACGCCCGCATCGAGGTGAACGGCGGCACGCTGACCGTCGAGGACCTCGGCAGCCGCAACGGGATGCGGATAAACGACGTCCCGCTCAAGGGCATCAAGCGCGTCAAGCCGGGCGACGTGCTGCGGATAGGCGAGAACCTGCTGTCGGTGCGCCAGCCGAGCGACTTCGAGACGGCGAAGACCGACCCCATCGACTTCGGCCAGTTCCAGGCCTCGGGCCTGCACGGCATCGACTCGATGGGCGAGGTGCTCGTCAGCCGCGGCGTCGAGGACAACCCGTTCCTCGAGCGCTACGAGGAGGTCGAGCGCCTCAGCCCCGCCCAGCTCAAGTCGAGCCCTCCGGTCGAGGACGTCGAGAGCCTGTTCCTGCTCATCAAGGTGAGCGAGAAGCTCAACACCTCGCCGAGCCTCAAGAGCTTCCTCGAGGCGGTCATCGACCTGGTCGCCGAGGTGGCGCAGGCGACCACCGGCGTCGCGCTCACCAAGGACTCGCGCGGCAAGCTCGTGCCCGCGGTGGTGCGCCACCGCGACAAGCTGCGCAAGGGCGAGGTGCCGGTCTCCGACTCGATCATCAACGAGGTGGTGCGCAAGAAGGTCGCCCTGGCGGTGATGAACGCCAAGGACGACGCCCGCTTCGCCTCGAGCGAGAGCGTCATCCTCTATGACCTCGACCAGGTCATCTGCGCGCCGATGCTGCGCGAGGGCGAGCTCGTCGGCGTCATCTACCTCAACCGCGAGGCGCAGGAGACCGCCTCGCTGTCGAGGCTGGTGGACGTGGTCAACGCCATCGCGCACATGGCGGCCAACGGCATCGAGAAGTGGCGCCTCAAGGAGAAGGCGGCCGCCGAGGAGCGCGTGCGCAAGGCGCTCGAGCGCTTCCACGCGCCGGCGATCGTCGAGCGGGTCATCTCCGATCTGCAGTCGGGCCGCCACTCCGGCAGCCGGATGGAGGCGAAGGTCGTCACGATCATGTTCGCCGACATCTCGGGCTTCACCCCGCTGACCGAGCGGCTGCCTCCCGAGCGCGTCGTTGACCTGCTCAACGAGTACTACGCGCGCATGACGCGGGTGATCTTCAGCTTCGACGGCACGGTGGACAAGTTCATCGGCGACGCGGTGATGGCCATCTTCGGCGCGCCCTACTCGCGCCCGGACGACGCGAGCCGGGCGGTGCGCTGCGCGCTGGCGTGCCGGCGCGAGTTCGTCGAGATGATCATGAGCCGGCCGGTGGACGAGCGCTGCGGGATCACCATCGGCCTGAACACCGGCACCGTGCTCGCCGGCACGCTCGGCTCGGAGGAGCGCATCGAGTACACGGCGCTCGGCGACGCGGTCAACGTCGCCGCCCGCGTCCAGTCCACGGCCAAGCCGGGCCAGGTGCTCATCACCGGGCCGACGCTCGCGGCGATTGGGGCGCGCTTCGACGTCGCGCCGATGGGCGAGCGCGAGCTGAAGGGCAAGGTAAAGAAGGTCCCGGTCTTCGAGGTCCTCGACGAGGACAGCGACTGCTTCACCATGCCTGGCGTCGATACGGGGCGGTTTCGATAGGCGCGCCAGTCGAGAGTCGAGGGTCGAGGGTGGGGGCTGGAGGGCGGAGCTTCGGCCCTGCCTGCGCCGCCGCCCGCCGATGCTCGGAGCGCGAGACCACCGCATGCGGTTTGGGCCGCCCGGCCCCGGCCCGGCGTGCCGCCGCGCGCGACTTCGCTCGGTTTCCTGGCGGGCGGGCAGCCGCGGCGTCGGCGAGGCAGCGCCGGTGCCTTTCGTCAAGAGCGCGGACAGTCGTTTTGCGGTGCGTCGAATGCTGGTAAGCTCCGGCCGCAAGTGAGCAATTGTCCGGAGGCGCAAAACCCCATTGCACACGCTTGACGAGCGCGGCACCCTGACCCCCGCTCGCCTCCGGCCGTGAGCCCAAAGAATGTCCAACCCGACCCGAGGCCTGCGCCCGTTCCAACCCGTTCGATTCGGGCGCTACACGCTGCTCACTCCCATCGCGAAAGGCGGAATGGGCGCGGTCTACCTCGCGCGAATGACGGGCGTCGAGGGGTTCGAGAAGTTCGTCGTCATCAAGAAGATTCTGCCGGCCCTCGCCCAGGAGCAGTCGTTCGTCGAGCGCTTCGTCGATGAGGCGAAGATCGTCGTCAAGCTCCAGCACGGCTCCATTGCGCAGGTCCTCGACATGGGCGTCGTGGACGACGAGTACTACATCGCGATGGAGTTCGTGGACGGCAAGGACCTGCGCAAGGTCAGCGCCAACGTCCGCCAGCGCCAGGAGCCGTTCCCCCCGGGATTGGCGCTCTACGTGACCGTTCGCGTGCTCGACGCGCTCGCCTACGCGCACCGCAAGAAGGACGCCCAGGAGCGCGAGCTCAACCTCGTCCACCGCGACATCTCGCCGCAGAACATCCTCGTCTCCTACGAAGGCGAGGTGAAGGTCATCGACTTCGGGCTCGCCAAGAGCGCCATGTCGCTCGGCCGCACCAGCCCGAGCGTCGTGCTCGGCAAGTTCTTCTACATGTCGCCCGAGCAGGCGCGCCACCAGCCCGTCGATCGCCGCAGCGACCTGTACGCCACGGGCATCTGCCTCTGGGAGATGTTGGCCGGCAAGAACCCGTTCGACGGCATCCGGCCCGGCGAGATCATGCGGGCGGTCGCCAACCCGGTCATCCCGCCCATCCGCTCGCTGCGCCCGGAGCTGCCCGAATCGCTCGACGAGGCGCTCTCCAAGGCGCTGGCCGTCAACCCGGACGAGCGGTACGCGACCGCCGAGGAGATGCGCGGGCGCCTGACCGCGGTGATGATCGAGATCGACCCGTCCGCGGGCCCCGAGAGCCTCGCCGCCTTCATGCGCGAGCAGTTCGCCAACGAGTTCGAGAGCGAGCGAAAGGCCATCGCGACGCTCGCCCGGCTCAGCGTTGACGGCGGCGCGGACGAGCAGACCCCGGTGCCGAGCCGCGTGGCGAGCGCACAGGCCGCTTTCAAGCCGAGCCAGGCGACGGGCCGCGACGCGACCGTCGCGGCGGTCGATGGCGTAGTCGCCGAGCCGCCCGACGCGCGCCCGGCTCGCAAGCCGACCCGCTCCGAGCTGCGCGCCGCCGAACCGCGGCGCCCGCGCCGGCCCACGGCCACAGCGGTGCCTGCGGTCCCCGCGGCTCCCGCGCCACGGGACGCCGAGGCCGAGCGCCCGACCCCGGTCGGCCTCGAAGCGCCCGCGCAGCTCGTCGAGTCCGAGGGGGAGACGGTCGAGCTGTCTCCCGGCTCGGTCAGATACGACGACGTCCCCCCCAGGCCTCAGGCTGCTGCCCGTGCGGCGTCGGCGTACGAGCCGGAACCGGAGCCCGAGCTCAAGCCTGAGCCGAAGCACCGAGAGCCGCCCGACGGCCGCGGGCCTGCGCGAGCGAGCCAGGCGTCCGGCCGGCGAATCGGTGTGGCGCGACCACCTCGGGCCAAACCGCGCCAGTCGCGGTCGGGCCTGACCTGGTTGGTCGTCGCCATCTTCGTCGGCTGCCTCGCGGTCGGCGGCAAGCTCGTTTGGGACGCGTTCGGACCCGCGGGCGCCGACTCCGGGCCTGGATCGGGCGTGGCGCTCGACCCCAAGCCGCTGCGGCCGCCCACGACCGATGCGAAGCCACCCCGCGGCAAAGTTCCCGACCCGACGCCGGTGGTCCATGTCACGCCGCCAAAGGTGGACGTGGAGCCGCCTGTGGACGATTCGACGCCGGACGCCAGCGTCGCGGAGCCGGTCGAGCCCGACCCGACCCCAGCCGAGACCGACAAGCCAAACCGCCCTGCGGTCAAGCTGTCGCGCAAGGCCCGCCTGATTCAGATGTTCGAAGAGCTCAGCGCCAAAGAATCGCGGCTCCTCGCCAAGTACTCGTGCGAGGAGCTCGGGCACCTGTGCTCGAGCGGCAAGGCGATGCGCATGAGCTTCGAGACGATGATCAACCAACCGAAGCTGTACGGCCAGCTCGAGGCCAGGCTCAAACAATGGAACGACGCCCTCGTCTCCAGGCAGAAGGAAATGGAAGGCTACCAGGGCGCCGGAAGGTGAGCGCGCTCGCGCCTCGCAGCCCGGCCGACGACCGCGGACGACGCAGGCTGCGCGCATCGCTGGCTGACGAAGACTCCGACCGGCGATGGTGTCGCCACACTCGCGGGTCGGCTTCGGCGGAGCGTGAGCCACGGCAGGCAAGGTGCTCGGACATGCGGCGGCGGTCCATTTCTGCGGCGATCCTGGCCATCGCGCTGGCGGCGGGGCTGAACGCGCGGGCTGAGCCGTCGCCCACCTCGGCCGCGGTGGTCGCGACCGAGGCGACCCTCATCCCCGACGCGGTGCTCGAGCAGGCGAGCCTCTCCGCCCACGAGTCGGCGGCCAACTCGGCGCTCGTCATGACGTTCGAGCCGAAGGCCGCCGAGAGCGCGCTCAGGTCTTCGGGGCTCAACCCGCGCTCGTGCGGCGCCTCGGCCGACTGCATCAAGCGGCTCGGTCGCGCGCTCGGGGTGCGCTACCTCATCGCCCTCGGGATCGCCTCGTTCGCCGGCCTCTCGGCGGTCAAGGTGGACATCGTTGACACGCTGAGCGGCGAAGTCGTCGGGCACAAAGAACGCACGGGCATCGAGGCGGAGACCCTCGCAGTGTTGCCCGGCGAGATGGTGCGCGAAGCCCTTCCTATCGCGCTGCGGCACAAGCCCTCGGAGCTCGCGGTCACCTGCAACGTCGAAGGCGCCATCGTCTACCTCGACGGGTTGAGGGCGGGCGTCACGCCGCTCTCCGGGCCCATCGTCGTCCTCCCGGGCGACCACGACGTCCGGATCGAAGCCAAGGGCCATCAGCCGCACCGCGCTTCGGTCCACGTCGCCCAGGGCGAGCGCAAGGCGCACAGCGCGACCCTCGTGCCCGCGACCGAGGGATCCTCCTTCGTCGAGAGCGAGGGCCTGGCGAGCGAGGCTCTGGCAGCGCCCGCGGCCGTCACGGCCCGCTCCGCGAGCGGCTACCGCACCGCCGCTATCGTCACCGGCGCGCTGGCCCTCGCCGGCCTCGGCGGCGGGGTCGCGTTCGCGATCTCGATGCGCAATGACGAGGACGCCTACTACGCGGCCTGTGCCTACGAGTACGACCTCGATTGCCGGCAGATCCCGACGCTGCCGTGGAGGGAGACGGAAGAGCTGGCGGCGCTGCGCCGCTCGGCCGATCGCAAGGGCCTCCTCGCCACCAGCGCCTTCGGGGTCGCGGCGGCGGCGGCGGTGACGACGGGCGTGCTGCTGTTGCTCTCGCCCTCGCAGCCGGCTGCCGATGACGGCGGGATCGAGCAGCTCGGCCTGGTGCCGCGGCCGGGCGGCTTCGCGCTCGCCGCGTCTGGCACGTTCTGATGGCCGCGCTCGAGGCGAAGGGCGTTAGCTGCCGCTACGGCCAGCGCCTCGTCGTGCGCGGCGCGAGCCTGCGCGCCGAGGCGGGGACGCTGACGGCGCTGCTCGGCCCCAACGGCGCGGGCAAGAGCACCCTGCTCCGCGCGCTCGGGGGCATCGGCGACTACACGGGCAGCGTGCTCGTCGAGGGCGTGCCCATCGAGCGGCTCACGCGCCGCGAGATCGCCCGGCGGATCGCGCTCGTGGCGCAGGATCCGCCCGCCGACGTGCCCTTCACCGTCTTCGAGCTGGTCCTGATGGGCCGCGCTCCGCACCAGGGGCGACTCGCCCTCGAAGGCCGGCGCGACCGGGAGATAGCCGAGTCGGCGATGCGCGACGCGGAGGTCGAGCCGCTCGCGGCGCGGCCCATCGACCAGCTCTCCGGCGGCGAGCGCCGCCGCGTCTTCCTCGCGCGGGCGCTGGCGCAGGAGCCCAAGATCCTGCTGCTCGACGAGCCGACCGCCTTCCTCGACCTCGGACACCAGGCCAAGGTGATGGAGCGCGCGAGCGAGCTGGCGCGGCGGGGGCTGTGCGTGATCGCCGTGCTGCACGACCCCAACCTCGCCACCGCCTGGGCCGACCGCGCCGTGCTCATGCGCGAGGGCGAGATCGTCGCCCAGGGCGAGGCGAGCGAGGTGCTCGACCGGTCGCTCCTCGAAGAGCTCTACGGCGCGAGCCTGGTCTGCGCGCGCGGCCCCGAGGGCGAAGGCCCGTTCTTCGGGCTCAGGGCGCCATTACGAAATTGATGGGCACCGCCGGGCAGTCCTCGACGACCGGAAACGGCGCCGCCCGGGCGACGACGCAGAGCGCGGCCTGGTCGAGCAGCGAATGGCCCGAGGACTCGAGGACGCGCACCTCCTGCGGCTCACCTTCCGGCCCGATGCAGAAGCGAACCTTGGCCCTTCCCTCGAGTCGAAAGCGCCGGGCGGCTCGGGGATAGCAGCCGTTGGCCTCGGCGGCGAGCCGGCGCGAGATCTCCGACAGGCGGCTCGCGCGGGTGCTGCCCTCGCCGCCTGTGCCCGTGCCGCCTCCGGCGCCGGACCCGGTCCCGAGCCCCCAACCGCTGCCGCCGCCCGCTCCACCGCCCGCGCCCGCGGCCGGCGAGGCCGGGCCGCTCGCGAGAGCCGGTCCCTGACCGCCGCTTCCCTGGCCTTCGGCCGGCACGACAACCGGATCGCGGTCAGCCTCCCTCGCCTCGGCCGTTTCGAAAGGAGCAGCGGCCGGCGCGCTCGCCGCCTGCGGCGCGGGCCTCTCCTGCTCGGCGGCGGGCCGGCGCGCCTCAGCGGGTTTCGGAGGAGGCGCGGATCGGGCGCGGGGGCGCAGCCCCGCGGGCGGCGTCGAGGCTTTGGCCGGAGCGGCGAGGGCGGGCTGGGAGCCGCCTCCCGCGGGCTCGCCCGCGGCGGAGCGCACCACGTCGAGCTCGAGCGCGAGGGCGGTCGCGAGGCCCGCGGGCAGCTCGGGCGCCGGCGCAAGGCGCACGAGCGCCAGCACGGCGGCGTGCAGCACGAGCGAGGCGCCGAGCGCCAGGGCGAGCCGTCGCATCATCTCTCAGCCTGGCGGCCACTCGAGCGGCCGTCCGCCCAGGACGTGCAGGTGCAGGTGGAAGACCGTCTGGCCCGCCAGAGCGTTGCAGTTCATCACGGCGCGCCAGCCCGGGCCCGAGTGCCCGCGCTCCTTGGCTATCCGGGCCGCGACGGTGAAGAGATGGCCGACCAGCGGCTCGTCCTCGGGCGTAAGGTCGTTGAGCGTGGGGATGTGCTTGCGGGGGATCACGAGCACGTGCATGGGCGCCTGGGGATTGATGTCCTCGAAGGCCAGCGCGAGCTCGTCCTCGTAGACCTTCCGGGCGGGCAACTGACCGTCTCGAATCCTGCAAAACAGACAATCGGGCATCGAAGCCTCCTCGGTTCGCGGGCTGCAGTGTAAGCGACAGTCGAGAGTCGAGGGTCGAGAGTCGAGAGTTGGCGGCGGAGCTGAAGCAACCGCTGCCGGCGCTGCCGTAGACCGCGGGCCGATGCACGTGCGTTGACAGAATGGCACGCCGGCCTCGACGCAGTGGCAAAGTGGCAGCGGTTCCGGCCTAAGGAAGAGGCCAACCGTCCGAACTTCCGTCCCTTACCTTTGGCGTGCCGTTTGCTTTACAACAGGCGGGTTCGGCGTGGCACACAGGAGGGCACGATGAAGACGCGAGTGATTGGCGTGTTGGCGTTGGCGACCGCGGCTGCCCTCGTCTCGGCCTGCTCCGGGATTCTCTCCAGCCACAACCAGCCGGAGCAGCTCTTCTTCGCGATGCGTATCGAGGACGAAGGGCAAGTCCTCGCGCGCCCGCACCTGCTGGGCGAAGCGGGCCACAAGCTCTCCATGCGCCTCGTCGATCCGAATCGGCCCGAGCTGACGCGCCTCAAGCTCGAGCTTCTGCCCGAGCGCACCGGCGACGGCTACCAGGTGCAGCTTGGCGTGGCTACCGCCAAGCGCCCGACGCCGCACGTTGGAATGCTGTCGCTGCTGCACGGCGAAGAGCGCAAGCTCGTGCTCCGCGGCGCGGACGGGCCGCTCGAGGTCACGCTGCTCGTGATGCGCGTCGATTCGCCCGAGTTCGAGGCCTGGAAGGAGCTCGTGCGCCGCGAGCAGCTCGACAGGTCGAGCTGACGGCTTCGCCTCCGACGGAACGGGCATGCCGGCCGGCCCGAGCGAAGTCGAAAGCCTCGAATCCGCGAGTGGAGCGACCTGGCGCGCCTGCAGCGGTCTTTGGGGCTCCCGAGCTCCAGGCCGCGCGAAACGGCCCGCTCCTGACCAACAAGCCCATGGACGCGAGGTCACATCCGGCCACGCGACCGGCGAGGAAATGGGGACGGCCGCGACAGGCCCTCGACTTCGGCCTCGCAAGCGCGGCCTACGCTCGGGCTGACCGGTGTTGGTTCAAGGTCTGAGCAGGCCTCCGGCTGGTAACGAGCTCAGGGTAACTGAGGCTGCGACACCGTGGCCTGTCGGCTCACACCGGCGCTGTCGGGAAAGCGGCGCGGCGGCGATTTCGCCTTGGCTGAGCCGCGCGAAGGCTATCCGAGTGGCGGAGCCGCGCTCGGCGCGCCCTCCTCGGCGGGCTCGCTCCTGTCCCGCTCGCCAGGGAAGGCGCAAAAGCCCTCGCAGTCTTCGCCGGCGAGCACCGACAGGGTCTGTTCGAGCGCCGCCAGCGACTGCTCTCCGACGAGCCGCGAGACCTCGTTGCCGAACTCGTCAACGAAGACGAAGGTCGGCAGGCCCAACACGCCATAGCGGCGCGCGAGCTCGCGCCCACCCGGCGCGTCTACCCGGATGCGCTCCACCGCGACCTTGTGGCCTGCGCAGCCGCGCTCGGCCGCGGCGACTATCGGCGCCATCCGCAGGCATATCGGGCACGAGCCGGAGACGAACGCGATCATCGCTGGTCCGCCGGCGAAGGCTTGGGCGGCCCCGGCGCTCTCAGCCTCGACCGCATCTGACGGCGGGCCGCAGGCAGCGAATGCCGCGGTCGGCGCGCCACAAGCGGCGCCTTCGGCGCTCGCGGTCCCGCCGGCAAGCGCGGGAACCGCTCTCGGCCCGCGCGCCGCGGCGATGTTCGTCGGGTCGAGCGCGCCGAGGCTGTCGGTGAGGAGCAGCAGCCCGACGATCGCGAGCACGGCGCCGGTGGCCATCTGCATCTTCTGCAGGTGCCTCTGCAGCCGCTTGATCCAGCCGAGCGCGAGCGGCGCGACGGCTGCCACCGTGAGCAGCGGCAGCGACAGGCCGAGCGCGTAGGCGCCGAGGTAGAGCGCGCCGATCTCGGGGCGCGTCGCGGTGGTCGCCGTGAAGGTGAGCACCGAGCCGAGCACCGGGCCGATACACGGCGTCCAGCCCAGGCCGAAGGTCGCACCGAAGACGGCGCCGCCAAGCAGGCCGCCGCTCGCCTTTCGCCCCATCCACGGCCTCACCTCCCGCTCGAGCCAGGGGATGTGAAGGACGCCCAGGTACTTCAAGCCAAACAGGAAGACGGCCAGGCCGCCGAGCTGCAGCAGCAGGGCGCGGTGCGCCACGAGCAGCCTGCCCATCCCGGTCGCGGCCATCCCGAGGCCGACGAAGACGAAGCTGAGCCCGACGGCGAAGCCGACGGCGCTGACGACCGCGCGGCCGGCCCGGCGCCCTTGGGCGAGCTCGCCGGCCGAGGCGCCCGCGAGCAGGGCCAGGTAGATGGGTACGAGTGGCAGGATGCATGGCGAGGCGAAGGTGAGCAGCCCCGCTGCGAAGATGCCCAGGAGGTCGAAGTTCATCGGCGTTTCATCCCGTCGAGCCCGGGCCGGATCGGCCAGGCACAGTCCCGTTGGTGCGGGTTAGAGGCGCGCAGCCGCGCGGACGATTCACCCGCCGGCGCCCTGGAGGCAGCCAGGCAGACGAGGGCTCTTTCAGCTCGGGGCTTTTCCGAGCACGCAGGCCGCGCTACACCACAGGCTCGCTCAGCAAGGAGAAAACCGTGGCCGAGGACGCGCGCGAGCAGAAGTACCTGGAGATGATCGCCCAGTTCCCCGAGAGCCCGCTCGGCTACTTCACCCTCGGCCGGTACTACGTCGAGGTGGGGCGCTACCGCGACGCCATCGAGCCGCTCGAGCGCTGCGTGCGCGAGGAGGCGGACTGGACCGCGGCGATGATCGCCCTGGGCGACGCCTGGGCCGGCCTGGGCGAGAAGGCCAAGGCCATCGAGGTGCTCGAGCGCGCGCTCGCTACCGCGCGCGCCCAAAATCACCCCTCGCTCGTCCAGGACGTCGAGGAGCGGCTCGAGGATCTTCGCGACTAGCTACCAGCGCGCCGCCAGGCCGAGCGTGGCGAGCTGCCGCACGTAGTCGAGCGCAGGGTCTTCGCCCTTGGCCGGGAGCGCGACCCAGTAGACGGCGTACTTCGCCTCGATCTCGAGGACCTTGGTTATCGGCCGCGCCAGCTTGAGCGAGAGCGAGCTCTGGGACTCGTCGTCGTAGAGCAGCAGGTCGAGGAGCTCTTTCGAGAGGAACAGGCCTTCCGGATAGTGGATCGCCTGCCAGGCCACCTGCGCGCTCGCGAAGAAGGAGAGGGGCAGGCGCGCGGTCAGCGCCGCCGCGATTCGATGGCGCCGGGTGCTCTCGCCAAAGCTGTTCGACCAGGTCCCCGACCACAGGTAGCTCGCCTGCGCGAGCACCGGGCCGCGGAAGCTCGCCTGAAGCTGCGCCGCGAGCTGCCGGTCGCGGCGGGGCTCGGCCGAGAGCTCGCCGTCTGGCCGCCGCGCCGTGCCCTCGTAATCCGGCAGCGTTCCGCTCACCGCGAGCGACAGGCCCAGCTTGCGCCAAGGCTGGTAGCGAAGCGCCAGGCTCGCGCGCGGGCCGAACGAGCTGTACGAGCTGTCGGGCGGATAGGAGAACCAGCGCACGCCCGCGCTGAGCCTGGTGGCCAGCGCGTGCGACAGGCTCCACTCGACGAAGGCGTCGCCCGCCGCGTCGCGATAGTCGCGGCTGCCACCGCGCGACAGCCTCAGTTTGCCCGAGCCGTCGAAGCCGACCGCGAGCGGCCCGAGCCGCGTCGCATAGTCGAGGCCGAGCTGCTGGACGGCGACGTCCTCGTCCGTTTCGCTGAGGAACTTCTTGAGCCCCAGGTCGTAGCGCGCCGACAGCCGATGGTCCGCGCCCAGTCGAAGGCGCCCGTGCGCGCTCCCGGTGGCGGCGAGCAGAGGATCAGCGCGCGAGTCGCCGCCGACGATGCGGCCCGGGTTGGTGTCGAGCCCGGGGCCGAGCGAAACCGAGAAGGCACCTCGCAGCTTCGCGTGAGCCGCTGTCGGAAGGAGAAGGAGGGCAGCGGCCATGGCCGCCGTGGCGAGCGCGCTAGGCAAGGCGTCAGAAAGCTGTCCGAAGACTGCTCGGATGCTATCCGCGCCAGCAGGTGACGTCCACGGGAGCGCCGCGCGGCAGATGAAGGGGTCGGGCTACAGCAGATCGCGCGCCTGGCGGACCGCCGCGTCGGCCTTGCGGCGCAGCTCGTCGGCGCGCTCGCGAAGCTCCTCCTGACGCGCCTCGAGCTCCTCGATGGTCTCGTCCTCGAAGTAGGCAGACACGCCCTGGCTCTCGGGCGGCGCGCGGGAGATGCCCGAGCGCGGTCCGAGGTCGGGGAGGGGCTCGAAGCCACCTTGGTGCCCGGGGCTCGAGATATCGACGCCGTGACCGCCTTCGTTCGGCCCTCCGGGCGTACCGAAGTGTCCCTGAGTGCCGTCGGTGCCGCCGACGATCGGCGTCTGCTCGGGCGCCGGGATGCCGTTCGGCTCGTCCTCGTCGGCCCGCGGATTCACGGTCGCCCCCGGGGCCTTCGCGGGGCGGGTCACGGCGATGCGCCGATCGCCCTCGTCGAACAGGGCGCTCTCGCCGAGGAAGTCGCTCATGCGGCGCTCGAGCTCGCGCTCGTGGCGAAGCTGCTCGATGCGCTCCTGGAGCGCCTGCTGCTCGCGGCGCAGCTTGTCCTCGGCATCGAGGAAGGCATCGGCGCGCTCGAGAAGCTCCTCTGGATCGTCGCTGGCACCCTCGGGCAGCGGCGGCAGCACGGTGGTCGCGGGGGCGCGCCGCAGCGCCTCGCGTTCGGCACGCAGCGCGCGCAGCCGCGAGATGAGCGCGCGGCGCTCGTCCCGGCTCTTCGAGAGCTCCCACTGCTGGTGGAGCCGCCCGATCTCGGCGTCGAGCTCGACGGCCAGGCGCGACTCGGCTTGAGCGAGCCAGGCCTCGACGTCGCGCCCGGTCGCCAAGAGCGTGTTGAGCTGGCTGGAGAGCACCTGCGACTGCTTGAGCAGCTCGTCGAGCTCCGGGTTGCGGAAGATGCCGCTCTTGCCCTCGCCCTCCAGCTTGAGCGCCTGGATGCGATCCGCCGCGTCGCCGAGCGAGCGCTCCATCCGAGCCCGCTCTTCGCCTATCGCCTTCGCCCGCGCCGCCGCGTCGGCGACCTCGGCGCGCAGGGCCGGCAGGTTGGCCGCCAGGGCCGCAGTGCTCGAGAAGAGGACCAGTAGGGTGGCGAGAATCCGCATGATTGCCCAACAACCAAGCAACGCTCGTGCCGGACAGGCGGCGAGTGGTCTGGCGAAACACGTGCCCGCCGCCAGCGCGCCTGTCGAATCCAAGCCCGCGAGACTATTCGATTTCGGCTCCCATCACATCCGGTCGTCCCCAGCCCGGCAGGCTCTCCCGACCGACCTGGCCCCTCAGAAAACTGAGGAAATGCCCGCGGGAGCTCGCTTCGGACCGAGCGCCGGGCTGCGCCTCTTCTAAGGATCGCCCGGCTCGGGCTTCTCGGCCTTTTCGCCCGGCTTGATGAGCCCGTACTTCTCGAGCTTGTAGTACAGCCCGCTCGTCTTGATGCCCAGCAGCCTGGCGGTCTCGGTCTTCACTCCCCTCGCCTTCTCGTAGGCGCGCACGATGAGCTGGCGCTCGAGGTCCTCGAGGATGTCGGGCAGGCTCAGCTCGCCGCTGGTCGGCAACGTGAGCAGGTCGGCGGCGCGCCCCTTGGAGACGAAGGCCGGCAGGTCCGAGGCGGTGATCTCCTCGCCCTCGCAGAAGACGAGCGCCTGCTCGATGGCGTTCTCGAGCTCGCGGACGTTGCCCGGCCACGCGTGGCGCTGCAGCGCCCGCTTCGCCTCGTCGGTGAGGCCCTTGACCTTGCGGTTGATGCGCGAGCGGTGCTTGGCGACGAAGGCCTCGGCGAGCTCGACGACGTCGCCCGGCCGCTCGCGCAGCGGCGGCAGGTGGATCGGCACGATGTGCAGCCGGTAGTAGAGATCCTCGCGGAACGCCCCCTTCCACACTTCGGCCATCAAGTCGCGGTTGGTCGCCGACACGATCCGGACATCGACGTGGATGGTCTCCTCGCCGCCGACGCGCTGGAGCTCGTGCTCCTGCAGCACGCGCAGCAGCTTGGTCTGGATGGCTGGGCTTATCTCGCCGATCTCGTCGAGGAAGAGCGTCCCGCCGTCGGCGAGCTCGAAGCGGCCGAGCTTGCGCTTGATGGCGCCAGTGAAGGCGCCCTTCTCGTGGCCGAACAGCTCGCTCTCGAGCAGCGTCTCGGCGAGCGCGGCGCAGTGGACGACGACGAACGGCTTGTCCTTGCGCGCCGAAAGATCGTGGATGGCGCGGGCGACGAGCTCCTTCCCGGTGCCCGACTCGCCGGTGATGAGCACGGTGGTGTCCGTGGCGGCGACCTTGCGCACGGCATTCAGGGTGCGCTGCATCGGCTCGGAGCTGCCGATGATCTTGTCGAGCTCGAACCCTCTTCGCGCGTCGCTCTCGAGCACCTCGTTGCGGGCGGCGAGGCGCACGACCTCGCGGCGCATGCGCGAGACCTCGAGGCCCTTCTCGACCTTCGCCCGGAGCACCTCGGGCGGGAAAGGCTTGGTGATGAAGTCGAAGGCGCCCAGCTTCATCGCCTCCACCGCCGACTCGATGGTGCCGTAGGCGGTGACGACCATGATCACCGCCTCGGGGCTGAGCTCGCGGATGCGCCGGACGACCTCGAGGCCGTCCACCGGCAGCATCTTCAGGTCGGTGACCACGAAGTCGAAGGGCTTCTTGGCGAAAGCGGCGACGCCGTCCGCGCCGTTCGAGCAGGCGGCGACCTCGTGGCCCATGCGGTTGATCGAGACGGCCATGCCGTCGCGCATCGTGTCGTTGTCGTCGATGATGAGTACCCGCGCCATGCGCGGAGCATAGCAGCCGAGGCGCGCGCGACGGCGGCGGGAGCTGGTCTCCCGCGCAAGGGACGGGATGGCTTGCAACCTCGGAGGTGCCGAGTGGCGGAGCGCCTCGTCGCGCCCAAGGATGGCCGAGCCCGCGTCGGCGAGCATCTCCTTTATCGCCGCCGGCACGTCGTGAGCTTTCCGACGCTCGCGGCTCGTACGGCTGCCCGCGCGAGACCAAGACGGCGCTGCGCCGGACGCTCGGGTCAGGCGGGCGCATCCGCGTGCGGCCCGAGGTGAGCACGCTCATCGCCGATGCCGAGCGCGCCTCGCTGCACCGAGCGCGTTTCGCGAAGTTCGAGGAGCGCGTGCGGGCGAGACTCGACCGGAAGGCGGCGCCGCCCAAAGAATGGGCGCGCCTGTGCAGCGGCCTGCGCGTCGAGCTGCACCCGTTCCAGATGGACAGCGTCCTCTATGTCGCGCGCCCGCCTCGGCTCCCCGTCACCGTGCGGCATCAGTCCGGGCGCATCCAGCTCGAGCTGCCGGAGGTCTCGGAGACCGCTTGGAGGCATTTGGAGGCGTTCGTTCCGGCGCTCGGACAACGAACGAGCGGGCCGACCGGTGGACCGGACTCGTATTTCCCAAGCTCGAGACAGGCGGCAGCCATGGAGAAGGCAGGAACGAAGGAATTCAAGTACGGCGAGTGCCTCGATGCGACCTGCAGGATCGTCACGCTGCGCTGGGAATGTGCGAGCGTCGACGACGCGCCGAGCAGAGAGCTACTGAATCGCATCCCTGCCGCCGCAGGCGTCTACGCGATCGACGGCTGTCACGACGCCGCCCGGGGCGGAGCGCTGCTCTACATCGGCAAGACCGGCGCAGGCTCGTCGAGCAACGTGCTCGCCTCCCGCCTGCCCGAATCGCTCGGACGCGTCTGGTGGGACAACACGAAGGGCAGCTTCCGCCTCTATTCCGAGTGTCTGGAACGTGCGGATGCGCTGGGCCACCGTCTGCGACAGAGGGCTGATCTCGGCGATCGAGCGCGCTCTCATCTGCGCGCACTCTCCCCTGTTCAACAGCCAGCACGCCCGCTCGGAAATCTGCCCCGAAGACAGCGACCTGCTCGTGCTGAACGTCGGCAACAAAGGGACCGCTGATGCCGGTGGTCTTCGGCGGGTATTTCAACGGCGAGCTGTTCGACTACTACTGACGCCGGCCTCTCCGCGCGCCTTTTCTGAGCCAGTCGACCCTCGCCCGGGAAGCAAAGCTCAGGGTGACGTGGGCGCTGAGAGCATCGGCGCCGCGACCACCGGCCCACAGCCCGCGCCGCTGTAGCCGACCGCGTCGTTGTAGTAGTTCACCGCGTCCAGCGCGTGGCCGTTCGCCTTCGCCTTCTGGGACAAGCTCTGGGCGCCGGTCACGATCGCCAGCGCCTCGAGCACGACGCCCGAGACGAGGAAGGCGGCGGTGACCCTGTCGTCCTCGAAGGCGAAGCCGCCCAGCCCAGCCAGCCCGCCGACCGCCAAGCCAATCGAGAAGCCCGAGAGCACGCTCGCGGCGCTCCCCGACCGCGACGCGGCCTCGGCGTGGCGCTTGGCCTCGGGCACGCAACGGACTGCCTGCTCGAGCCCCTCGTAGCGCAGCCCTCGGGCGACCGGCGCGTCCGCGGCCCAGACCTCGAACCCGTCGTCGTAGCGAACGGTCAGCTCCGTGGGGGCCGCGCGCGCGGGTCTATAGATCGTTGCGGGCGCGGCGCAGCCCGCCGCGGCGATCAGCGCGACTGCGGCGAGAGCGTGGTGCATGAGATCGACCCGCTTCATGGCGTCACCTCCGCGGTCGCGGCGCACGCGCTCCCCGGCACTCGCGCCAGGTCGTTGAAGGCGTTCACAACGTCGGCGGCGGCCGCCGCCTCGACCGGTCGCTCCGGCTCATCGAGCGCGAGCGCGATGGCGACGATTGGCATCGAGACCAGCGCCACGGTCGCCGCGACGATCAGGAGTCGCAAGTCGGTGTTCGACGAGCGGACCGAGCTCGAGCTGTCGGAAGGCGCGTTGGCGGACACGGCCTTGTGCGGACCGCTGTCCGGCGCGCCCGAGTGCGCGGTCGCCGCGTGGTGGGCGTGATGCAGGTGCGCGTGAGGGTGCAGGTGATGATGATGCCGATGGTGCACGTGCACCCAGATCGGCAGGTGGACGTGGACGTCGTGCGAGACCGAGGCGGCGGGCGCTGCGTCGGCGACCAGCGGCTGCGTGGTCCCGCTCGCCCTCTGCACCTCGCGCCAGCAGGCTTCGCTCTGCGCAGGCACGAGCGCGACCGCCGAGCCGTCGCGCCAAACGACTCGGGCTCGTCCGTCATCCGGGGGAACGTAGGTCGAGGTGTATCCGCAGCCTGCTGCCAACCCGAGGGCGAGGAGCGGGCTCAGCACGCGTCGAGGCATCGCTGTCTCCGATTTCCGGCCTGAAGAGAGCAACATACACCGGCGCGGCGAGGCCGAGGCCACGCGCCCTGCGCGTCGTCCGCCCCGGCGACCGTCGGTCACGCGGCCTTCCCTGGCAGCTCCAGCTCGAACACGGCGCCGCCCTCGCCGGGCCTCAAGGCCGCGGTCCCGCCGTGCGCCTCGGCGATGCGCCGCACGAAGGCGAGGCCGAGCCCGAGCCCCTTCTCCTTCGTCGTGAAAAAGGGCGTGAAGATCTTGGCGCGCTCGACCTCCGGCACGCCCGGCCCGTCGTCCGCGACGGAGATGACCACGCTCTCGCCCGCGGTGCGCGCCCGCAGCCAGACGTGCCCGCCCTGCGGCGCGGCCTGGATGGCGTTCTGCGCGAGGTTGAGCAACGCGCGCCGCAGCGTGGCGCGGTCGCCCTCGAGCCGCACCGACTCGGACTCGACGACCACGCTGACGCCCTTCGCGTCAGCGTCGCCGCGCACGAGATCGCTCAACTCGTCGAGCAGCTCGCGCGCGTCCATCGACTCCTTCGTCAGCCGCGGATCGCGCGCGAAGCCGAGGAAGTCCTCGACCACGCGCTTCAAGTGCCCGAGTTCGCGCTGGACCTTGCGCACGTGCGACAGCTTGCCCTCGTCGCCCTCGAGCTCCTCGGCGAGCAGGCCCGCGAACAGCTCGATGCCGCCGAGCGGGTTGCGCACCTCGTGGGCGACGCCCGCGAGCATCATCTGCAGCTCGCGCTCGCGGCTCTGCAGCTTGCCGCGCATCCGGTCCATCCCTTCGGCGAGCGCGCCGAGCTCGTCGTCGCCCGAGCAAGAAACCTTCGATTCGAGATCGCCCCCGCCGATCCTCTCGGCCGCGCCGCACAGCCGGCGGATGGGCCTGAGCAGCCAGTGGTAGCCGACCACGTAGAAGATGCCGAGCCCGAGCAGCCCGAAGGCGACGGCCATGCCGACCATCGAGGCGCCGAGCTCGCGCATCACCTCGAAGAACTCCGCCGACGCGTCGGCGCCGACGACGGCGACCACCTTGCCCTCCGAGTCGAGCACCGGCGCGTAGCCGGACTTGTAGGTGCGCCCGTCGAGCCCCTTGAAGGTCACGCTCGAGGAGACGGCCACGCCGGCGAGCGCCCGCTCGATCTCCACGCGGTCGCGCTCGAGCTCGGGCAGCGGCTCGCCGATGGGCGGCATCTCCCCGGTGCCGGCGAGCATCTTCTGGCCCCGATCGACGACATAGAGCCGGCGCACGTTGCCCGCCGCGCGCATCGCCTCGAGCTTGGCGAGCACGTTGCGGTGCGTGCGGTTGCCGTCGTCGCCGGGCTGCAGGGTGAGCAGCAGAACGCCGTTGAGCGTCGCCGCCGCCGCGCCCGCGCTGCCGACCAGCCGCTTGCCTACCTCCTCCTCCAGGCTTCGGCGGGCGATCGCCCAGCCGAGCAGCGGCGCGAAGACCAGGAGCGCGAGCGTGGGGACGAGGTAGGCGGCGACGAGCTTGGTCAGGAGGGAGGCGCGCACGCTCCGCATCTTACTTCGGGGCACTTGGCACTCGGCCGACATCGTCCGGAATCGGAAAGGCATGCTCTCACCGGGGCCCGCGGTTTATCCTCCGCCGCCCCATGACCAGCAGGACCACCTACAGACACGAGCTCATCGAGCTCGCCCGCCTCGCCGGCCCGCTGGCCGCAGTCCACGTCGGCCACCAGCTCATCGGCTTCGTGGACACCGCCATCGTCGGCCGGCTCGGCGCCGTGGAGCTCGGCGCGGTGGGCCTCGCGCACGCGGTCTTCTTCGCCTTCGCCGTCTTCGGGATGGGCTTGATGATGGGGCTCGATCCGCTGATCGCCCAGGCGCTCGGGGCCGGAGATCGGGTC
>JBMNNX010000388.1:0-5057 GCA_050942745.1 Myxococcales bacterium | reverse complement strand
CGTGTCTGCTTGTCTCATGGCCAAGCAAACAGCAAACGAGCGTCCCGCATTGCGTGCCCCAAAAGGCCAGTGGTTTCAATTGGTTACACCGACAACCCACCAATGCTGAGGCGGGGTGAACGGGGGGCACTTGCGCTGCCACCGATACCGGTCAGCCTGAGCGTAGCTGCCGACGCTCGCGTCGGCAGCGGAGTCGAAGGCCCGTTCGATTTCGTTCGGTACTCGCCCGAGGCGACGAGCGCGGGAACGAGCTCGGACGTTATCGGCCCGCGCCGGGATCGGACCGGTTGGGCTCTCCAATCAAGACCCGGGCCCTGCCCCGCATCGGAAGCAGCGCCTCCTCGACCCTGAACCCGAGGCCGCGCGCGAGCTCGGTCAGGTGGCGCATCCAGGGCTTGTAGGGCATGCCGTTGTCCGAGCAACACGGCACGACGGCGAACGGAATCGAATGCCGGGCGGCGTACTCGATGATCAGCCGCGTCGCGCCGTCGGGGTGCATGCCGACGACGAGATCGCACTCGCACGGCTCATCGAGCGTGAAGGGGCGCTGCGCGTAGCGCACCTCGGCGTGCTTGTGCCGCTGGTCGAAGGTCGTCACCGAGCGGCCCAGCCGCGTGAGGGCCTCGTTGAGCAGCCCGCGTCCGCCGGCGACGTCGTAGATGCGCAGGGCATCAAAGCGCGAGACGAGCAACCGGGCGAAGAGGTCGAAGCGCTGCTTGTCGGCCACGGCGGTGCACTCTTGTTGCCCGGCGCGCCCGCGGCGCGACGGCGTCTCTCGATGGGCGCGACGGCGAAGGGGCCTCAGCTCAGCGCCACGTAGCCGCTCTCGACGAAGCGCTTGAAGGACTTCAGCGCGTCGAGCTCGCGCACCGGCGAGACGCGGATGATCGCCCGGATGTCGCGCGTGCCGTCGATGCGCGACATCAGGTACTTCTCCTGCGGCGACAGGTCGAGCTGCTTGAGCTTCAGGTCGGGCGACTTCATGCGCGGGGTTCGGGGCGTCGCCAGCAGCTCGCGCCGGAGCTGGTCGAGCAGCCCGGCCTCCGCCTCCTTGAGGACGGCGATAGCGTCGGGCGTCGCCTTCAGCTCGACCGCCCTCGCGGCGAGCGCCTCGGCGTCCGAGAAGCTCTTGGCGGCCAGGAAGGTGCGCGCGTGCTGGAGGATCTCGGCGACGCTCACCTCTTCGCCCACGGTGCTACCGGCGGCCTCGACGCGAGCGGCCCTCGGCTGCGGCTCGGTCGGGGCGATTATCCCCTGGCGATAGAGCGCGTAGAGCCGCTGGTAAAGGTGGAAGTCGGTGGCGTGCAGCCGCAGGCAGATCTCCTCGATCGAGTGCCCTTCGCGCATCAGCTCGAAGAGCTGGCCGTCGAGCGAGTTGGGCGCAAGGCCCTTGGGAGCCTTGGCCTCGTCGACCCGGAGCACCAGCGCGCTTGTCGGGAAGACCTGCAGCACCGCCTCCCACACCGTCTCGCGGAACTCGGCCTCGCGGTGGATGTCCACCAGCGGGACCGCGACGTCGACGCCGTCCTGGTTCGGCGGCAGCACGCCGCGCGCGAAGCGAAAGGCGCCATCCTTCCAGCGACACAGGCTCAAGGTCGTCTCGCGGACCTTGATGGTGAGCACCGTCTTGAGCGTCTCCTCGGTCACCAGCCCGACCATCACCAGAACCTTGCCGAGGAAGACCTTCGTCTCGGCCTGGGTGTGGAAGGCCTTGGTGAGCTGGTCCTCGGAGATGTGGCCGAAGTTGATGAGGAACTGGCCGAGGTACTCGCGCGGGTCGTTGGAGGCCGCGTTCATCACCTCGCCGTTCTTGACGATGATGCTCTTCTTGACCGTGCCGCGCTCGCAGACGAGCGTCCCCGTGAGCCCCCGATTGCCGAGATAGAGGAGAAGATCCGAGACGGGCATTGTCCCGAGATCGCCGGCTAAACCTTCCATGCGCGCGATTCTGGCGTGCGAAAGCCCAACAGGCAATATTCACGACGCAGCGCGTGAACGGGGCTCGGGCCCCCGGCTCCGCGAGCTGAACTCGGGGTGTGGGCCTTCGCAAACCGCGGGTCGTCGTCATCTCCCGCCTCGCCGGTGTAGGAAGCTTGCGGACGAGCGCCACTGTGCTTGCCTGTGAGCACTGCGCAATGGCGGCCACGCGGTTCTTCTGGACGCGCGCCGCAGCAGCGGCTCGAGTGGCGGGCGAACATTCGGCACTAAAGCTCGCTCGGAACGGTGTTATGTCGCCCGCGTCCAAGCGAGCACGAAGGAACCTCCGGAGGCAGCCTGATGGAAGAGAAGTCGTGCCCCAAGCGCCGCGGGAGCCACCCGCTCGTCCCCGTTGTCGTCGTCCTGGCGCTCTCGGCCGCAGTGGGCGTGAAGATCCGCGAAATCTCCCACTATGCGCGCCCCTTTGCGCACGATCCGCTGGCGGTCCAGGCGGTTGACCGGCCTGCGCCATCGTTCGAGCTCGCCGACCGAGAGGGCGGGCGGGTGCGCCTCGCCGATTTCGAGGGCAGGTGGGTCCTGCTCAACTTCTGGGCGACCTGGTGCGAGTCCTGCCTGGACGAGATGCCCTCGATGGACAAGCTGGCGAAGGCGCTCGCGGGCGAAGACTTCGAGATGCTGGCGGTCTCGGTCGACGAGAGCTGGGAGCCGGTCGACGCGTTCTTCAAGGATGTAGAGCCCGCCTTTCGCGTGTTGCATGACGACGGGGCGAAGTGGGCCGAGGCCTTCGGAACGAGCAAGTTCCCCGAGACGTACCTCATCGGACCGGACGGGCGCCTGAGGGCCAAGTTCGTCGGCCCGCGGGACTGGAGCCACCCGGCGTTCGCGGAGTACTTCGCGAGGTGGCTCGGCAGGCCTGGCCTCGCCCGAGCTGGCGAGAGGTAAGCAGCCACGCCCCGCAACGTTTGGCCGCCGTGAGGCTCCAATTGGCGATGACGACGACGATGCGGATAACGGGGATGACCTGCGGCCACTGCGTGGGCCGGGTCAACAAGGCGCTCCTGCAGGTGCCGGGCGTTGGCTCGGTCGAGATCCAGCTCGAGGGCGGGATCGCGCGGGTGCAGCACGACCCGTCGGTCGGCGCGGACGCGCTCATCGCTGCGGTCGCCGGTGCCGGGCGCTATCTCGCCACGGTCGACAGCCCGGCGGAGGTCCAAGCCCCCGCGGCGCCCGCGGCCGAGCAGCGGCCCGCCGCGCCCCAATCTGTCGCTAGCCGCGCGGAGGCCGAGGCCCCCGCGGCGCCCGCGGTCGAGCAGCGACCTGCCGCGCTCCAGGCTGGCGATAGCCGCGCGGAGGTCCATGCCCTCGCGACAGCCGCGGCCGAGCAGCGGCCCGCCGATGCCGGTCCCCAGGCCTCGGTCGATCAGAGCGCCAAGGCCTACCTCTTCTCGCTCGGCGGGATGTCGTGCGCGGCCTGCGCCGGGCGCATCGAGCGCGCCATCCAGCTCACGCCCGGCGTCGCCGCCGCCTCGGTCAACTTCGCCCGCGGGGTCGCCCGCGTCGTGCCGGCAGAAGGGTTCGACCCTTCGGCTGTAGAGCGCGCGGTCAAGGATGCCGGCTACACCGCGCAGCTCAACGCCGACGTCGCCGGCCAGCGGGCCGCCGAGCTCGCGCGGGCGAAGCGCCGCTTCCTCGTCTCCGCCGTCCTCGGCACCCCGGTCTTCGTCCTCGGCATGGCGCACCTCGGCCACGGCGTGCTCGGCTGGATCCAGCTCGTGCTCGCCACCCTGGTCGTCTTTGGCGCCGGCGCGACCTTCTTCACCACCGCCCTGAAGAACTTGAAGCAGCGGGCGGCGACGATGGACACCCTCGTCGCCCTGGGCAGCGGCGCGGCGTGGGCCTTCAGCATCCCGGCGCTGCTGACCGGGGGCGCGCTCTACTTCGAGGTCGCGGTCACCATCGTCGTCCTCATCCTCCTCGGCCGCCTGCTCGAGGCCCGCGCGCGCGGCAGCGCCTCCGAGGCCATCGAGAAGCTCGCGGCGCTGCGCCCGAGCTCGGCGCTCAAGCTCGTCGACGGCCGGCCGGTCGAGGTCCCCATCGACGAGGTGCGCCGCGGCGATCTGCTGCTCGTGCGCGCCGGCGACCAGGTGCCGGTCGACGGCGTGGTCGTCGAGGGCGAGAGCGCCGTCGACGAGGCGATGCTCACCGGCGAGTCGATGCCGGTCCACAAGCGCGTCGGCGACGCGGTCGTCGGCGGCACGGTCAACCGCGACGGCTCGCTGCGGGTGCGCGCGACCGAGATCGGCGCGGGAACCGTCCTCTCGCGCATCGTGCGGCTCGTCGAGGAGGCCCAGGGCTCCAAGGCGCCGATCCAGCGGCTGGCCGACAAGGTTGCGGGCGTCTTCGTGCCCGTGGTGCTCGCCATCGCCGCGGCGACCGGCGTCGGCTGGTGGCTCGTCGGCAGCTCGGCGGCGCAGGCGCTCTTCACCGCGGTCGCGGTGCTCGTCATCGCCTGCCCGTGCGCGATGGGCCTGGCGACGCCGACGGCCATCATGGTGGCGACCGGACGCGCCGCGCGCCAGGGAATCCTCGTGCGCGACGCGGCGAGCCTCGAGCGCGCCGCGGGCGTGAGCTGCGTGCTGTTCGACAAGACGGGGACCCTGACGGCCGGCGAGCCGAAGGTCGCCGAGGTGCGCGCGACAGGCGGGCTCGCCGAAGACGAGCTGGTGCGGCTCGCCGCCTCGGTCGAGGCCGAGTCGCAGCACCCGCTCGGCCGGGGCATCGTCGCCAGCGCCCGCGAGCGCGGGCTCGGGTGGCCTGCGCCCGAGGGCTTTCGGACCTTCCCCGGTCGCGGCGTCGCCGGGCGGGTCGACGGCCGCGAGGTGGTCGCCGGCACGCTCGGGCTGCTGCGCGAGCAGGGCGTCGAGCTCGGACGGCTCGAGAGTGTCGTCGACGAGCTGACGCGCGCCGGCCAGACCCCGGTGCTCGTCGCGGTGGCCGGCGCGCCCGCCGGCGCGATCGGCCTCATCGACGCGCCGCGCGAGGGCTCGGCGCGCGCGGTCGAGCGCCTGCGGAAGATGGGCATCGAGGTCCACCTGCTGACCGGCGACCACGAGAACACC
>JBMNNX010000068.1:0-25777 GCA_050942745.1 Myxococcales bacterium | reverse complement strand
GACCGCTGACGCATCGATCGGAGCCGTCAGCGGCTGTATCCTCCACGGAGCGTCTGGGGCGGCTCAGTGCCGAAGGGCTTTTCCCCGACGCTCTCCTAGCGCTCGGTAAACCTCGTCGCCTCGACGGAAGGGGGCTCCTCGATCGCCTCGGGGGCGAGCCCTCGGCCGGCGGCCACCTTTTCGAGCAACTCGTCGAGCTTGGAGAACAGGACGCGGTTGCCGTCCTGCTGGTAGCCGGCGAGCTTGTCTGCGCAGCGCGGAACCATCCGCAAGAAGCGCTCGAGCACCTCGTCGGTCAAGGTTGGGGCGTAGAGGCCGTAGCCCTCCTCCTCGAGGTAGCGGGCATTGAGGACCTGTTCGAATTGGCCGCCGACAGGCAGCGCGAGCATCGGCTTGTGGAGGTAGACCGCCTCGCTCATCAGCGTGAAGCCGCCGTTGGCGATGACCGCGCGCGCGGTGCGCAGGTCGTCGATGAACCCCTGCTCGCTGAAGGGGCGGTAGAGGAGGTTTTCGTCCTGCATGTCCTCCTCGAGATCGCGGCGCAGCCCGTAGATTCGGCAGGGCAGCCCCGAGCGCTTGAGGATCTCCGGGAGCTCCTTGTTCGAGGTCGAGGTCTGGTAGACCAGCAGGTGCTCGCCCGCCTCCGACTTCGCCTGGAGGATCTCGGGCCGCAGGATGGGCGGCACCAACGTCGTGCGCGGCTTGCGAAGCGGCGGGTAGAAGAACGTGGTGACGAGGTAGTGGAAGCACCCCGGCAGCTTGCTCTTGACGATCCCCTTGGCGAGCCGGAAGTCGTTTTCGAAGCCTTCGATGATCGACGGGGCGTGAGCGCAGCGGTTGATGATCTGCATGTTGTCGATGGAGATCACCGGCAACATCCAGTTGCGACCGTACAGGTACGCGAAGGTCTCGAAATCGCTGATGACGCAGTCGGGTGAGAACTTCTCGCTAATCTCAAAATACTGGCGAACGTTCTCGGGCCCCCCGGCGAGGGCGCCGCGGGCGTTCCGCAGCGCGGTCTTGAGCTTCTTCACCGCGTTTTGCTCGTAGGCGAGCGTGTAGCCCCAAATCTTGTGGACGTTGGGGAAGCGGGCGCTCAGGAAGTCGTACGCTCGCCCCGAGGCCACCACCAGCACCTCGTTCTTGACCGAGAGCGCCTCGAGGATCACGCGCGAACGCGTAGCATGGCCCATTCCCTCGCCGACGACGCCGTAGAGGATCTTCATGCTTGCTCCAGGAGTGGGGGCGGGCGCGGACCCTGCGGTCGCGCGGGGACGCCAAAGCGGCTAGCGCCGGCGGAAGACCTGCTCGCTCGGCGTGTAGCCCGGTTCGTCGCCTGCGTTCGCGCCCGACGCTGCCTCGCGCCGTGCCCGCTTGACGACCCCGGGGCCGAGCGGCTTTCCGCCTTCCTTCAAGAGGATGGGGCTGACCTGTTCCTTGCTCTTGGACGCCTGTTTCTTGGATGTGCCCTTCATCTGCAGCCCGACCTCCGAGGTACGTCGAGGCCCCGAATTCACTCTCAAGCCGGACGTCCCGTCAAGCACGCGACAACTCCGTGGCCAAGACCGCGTGACTCGGGTCCAAGGGCGCGAGCGCGATCTATCAATCAATGTATGGTCGCAAACCTCGGGCAGCACCGCGCAAGGTGCTGGCCAGCCTGGAGGGGCTTGCGAGGGCGGATGCGCTCGACGCGGCGCCCAGCCTTGCGGCGCGGGCCCGCCGTTTCATCGCGAGCCCTGGCCGGACCGCCGATCGAGAGCTTCCCAAAAGCCAGCCCGACGGCCAGCATCTCAGGGCATGGCTCAAGACGCCGCGGGCTGACGAAGGCCGGCCATCGAGTCGAGCAGGCGGCGGGCCTCTTCGCCAACCGTGCCGGCGGGGTCGAGCTGCTCGGCGCGCTCGAGGTTCTTGCGCGCCTCGTCTCTCTCGCCCTTCAGCTTGTGGCAGATCCCGAGGTTGAGGTACGCCGAGGCACAGTCGCGATCCATCTCCGCGGCGTGGAGGAAGATCTCCATCGCGCGGTCGAGATCTCCGCCGAGCAAAGCCTGCTTGCCGCGGGCCACCTCGAGCTCGGCTTCGCTCACCAGCTCGACCTCGAGCAGGGCCTTGGCACCGAGGTTGACCAGCAGCGCTTGCAGCAGGCCCGCCCACCAGAAGGTGACCGCCTCGGCGGCGAGCAGCGCGCCGACCGGGATGTCGGGGAGGATGGGCTTGCCGCGCAGCCGGAAGCGGACCTTGGTGTAGCGCCCCTTGTTCACCCAGTGGGCGAGCTCGTCGCGCAGGTTCTTGAGCGTGGTCTCAATCGAGCCGGGCTCGACCTCGACCGGCAGGATCTTCGGCTCGGGGCTGGCCGCGCGGGCGGCCTTGGCCCGGCCCGGGCGGGAAGCGCGCTTTTTCTCGTCGGGTTCTGCGGCGGCACGCTTCTTCCTGCCGATTGCTGCGGCCTTGTTCACAACGGCCGGCTTGCGCCGCTTGGCGCGGGGTTTGGTCGTCTTCTTCGCTGGTGCCACGGTCTCTCCATCAAAGGTAGGTGCAGTAGCCGGTTGCGTGGTCGCAGTAGGTACCCTCGCCGCAGCTCGAGTCGTCGCACGGAGGGATGCAGGTGGGCGCGGGCGTTGCGTCCCAACACAAGTAGCCTGACCTGCAGGTCGACTGGCCGCTCCAAGGGCTCGCGCACGTCACAAGGCAGGCCTGCGAGCCCGCCCTATAGCAGGTCGAACCCGACGGGCAATCGGAGGGGCCGTTGGGGCACTCCTTCCAGCAGTAGCCTCCCGGCAACGTGGTGTCGCACAGGCCTCCGGCGCCGCAGTCGGCCTTCGTCTCGCACGGCGCGCCCACCGGCACCGGTCGGTTGTCCTCGCCGGGGGCGGCACCGACGGCGATGAGAGGGAAGTCGACCCCTGCGGTCTCTTCGCCGGTCAGGACCTCGACCGGCAGCGGCGCGTCGAGGTTCAGGTAGATGCCCATCCGCTCGCCGTCGTCGAACAGCTCCCCGTTGCCGTTGTCGTCGACGCCTGCGATCAGGTAGTACTCGCGCGGCTCGAGGCCCGCGATTTCGTAGTCGACCGTGGGCGCCGACACGAAACCGACTCCGTCTCCGATCTGCCACTCGCCCATATCGTCCAGGTACACCGCCGCGATGAAGCCCTGCTTGCCCTCGGCGACGGCGCCGACACGGAAGTTGACGCGCACCGCGACAGCGCCAGCGCTGCGGGCGTTCAGGTTGATGTTGACGCCGTAGAGGCCGTCGGCCAGACCCGAGGTGTCCGCCGCGACGTCAATCGCGTCCGCCTGCGCCGCTTCGAGCACCCGAACAGCGCCCGTGGGAAAGGTGATTCGCGAGGCGAGCTCGCCGCTCGCCGAGGCTTGCACCGTCAGCGTGCCTCCACCCCGGTTGGCCACGGGGATGGAAGCGCGCTGTCCCGCTGGGAGCATCAGCTCGCGGGTGGGGACGAACAGCTCCGGGTTGCCCTGAGGCGTCTGGCCCCGGACCCTGAGCATTGCCGCATAGGCGTTCAGCAAGCCCGCTCCGCATCCCTGCGAGCACTGATAGGCGCTAACCGCCGTCTGCTTCAGCGCCGCTTCTATCTGCGCGTGGCGTAGCGAGGGATCGATCGACTTCATCAGCGCGACGACGCCGGCGACGTGAGGCGCGGCCATGCTCGTGCCCTGCTTGAACTTGTAGCCGAAGCCGCTATCGCCGTAGCCGGTCGACAGCACGCCGTCCGCGTATCCGTCGCCATCCGAGTCCTCGGACATCTCGCCGCCGGGGGCCATGAGGTCCACCGCCGCGCCATAGTTGGAGTACGAAGCCTTCCTGCCACTGGGGCCGACGGAGCCCACGGTGATCACGTCGCGTTGGTTGGCCGGCCTCTTGTTGGATGCGTCCTCGTTTTCGTTGCCGGCGGCCACAACGAAGATCGCGCCGCGGGCGACTCCCTCGTCGATGACGTCCTGGTAGACCTGGGATTGAGGGCCTTCGCCGCCGAGGCTCAGGTTGACGACTTGCGCCGGATGATTGTTGGCGCGCACGCCGAAGACGGGGATGCCGACAGCCCAGGCCATGCCGGCCGCAATGTCCGCGATGGTGCCTCCGCCTCGCCCGAGGGCGCGAACCGGCAGGATCTTGCAGTTCCAGTTGACGCCCGCGACGCCCCCACCATTGTTGGTCGCCGCGCCGATGGTGCCCGCGACATGCGTGCCGTGCCATGAGGAGCTGCCATTAACCACGTCTCGTCCTTCGTCGTTCGGATCGTCGTCACGGCCGTCGCCGTCGCCGGCGACGCTCGGGTCGCTGATCATGTCGATGCCCGGCAATAGTCGCCCTCGTAGGTCGGGATGGTCGGCGAGGATGCCGTTGTCGACCACCGCGACGACGAGCGACGCGCTGCCCTGGCTCAGATCCCAAGCTGCCGGCATCTGAATCTGGCCGAGATGCCACTGATACTTGTAGAAGTTGTCCGAAGGGGAGGCCAGCGTGTAGGCCCACCGGTTGGCCTCGGCCGCGGTCACGCGGGGGCACCTGGCTGCTCGCGCGGCGACTTCGATGGTTTCCGACTCGGTGAGTGGCTGCTTGCCTCGGACAGTGAGCAGGTGCCAGGTGGGCGTCACGTTCGCCTTGTAGGCGGTTTCGTAGCCGGCGAGGCGCACCCGCTCGAGCACAGCCACCGGAGGCATCTCGGGGCTGTCCATCCGCACGAGGATTTCGCCCGCGACGACTTGCGGACCGTCGCGCGTCGTCCCAAGGTGTGGCTCCACGCGCGGAGCCGCGCGCCGAGCTGCCGCGGCCATCTCCTGCAGCGGTTTCGGTGCGCTCGCGAGACCTTCCGGGAACGCCCGAGGCCGATGGAGGGCGCTTGCCATGGGCATCCCGAGGGCGAGTTGCCCGCGCACCGTTCCGCTCGTCGCAAAGGGTTCCGGATTCCGAGGCTCGTCGCACCCGGCGACCAGCGAGACTGCGACGAGCAGCGCCAAAAACTTCGCCTTCATGTCCCCCTCCCTTGGCTAGCGGTTTGACTGCGGATGTTTGGCCTGCGCCTTCGAGTTCGGCTCGCTCGAGAGTATTCCTTTCACCCGCTCGAACGCTTCGACAACGCGCTGAGTGAACCGCTCGTCCGCCTGCTCGCCGCCCGCGCGAGCGAAGCGGACCTGATAGACCTTTCCGAAGACGTGGGCACACTCGAGGACGACGAGCCCTTCGACGCCCGCCTGGTTGGCAAGCTCTTGGGGATCGGGCGTTCCGTCCATGCGAATCAGGGCCTCACCCGGCACGATGGAGGCCGTGCCCTCTACATCAGCCTGAGGATGGTGGGGCGCCTCGGGCTTCGGCGCTGGGGTTGAACAGCCGGCGGCTGCCGCGTGCAGGGCCACGATCATCGCCAAGGCGGCGGCGCGCTCGTACATTCCGAAACCTCGTCCTGAGGAGCGGACGAATCTATAACAAGGGACCGGCTCCAGAAAGCGACACCTCAGGCGCCTCCGAGCCTCAGAGTTCTGATAGATAGTGAGCGAAATGAAGGGAGGTCGTCATGTGGCCCGTGCTGCTGCTTTCCGGTGCGCTGCTCTCGATATCGTCGGGCGTCAAGCCGCCCGATTACACCGAGAAGAGCCTGTGTGAGTTGTGGGCCGGTGCGCAGTGCGAGTTGGCCAAGTGCGGCGAGAACGCCATCGAGCGGTGCCTCGAGGAATCGAAGCGCTGTCGGCATCGCTCCGACGACGACGTGGTCTCGCCCGATCGCGCGGCGAAGGTCTCCGAATGTGCCAAAGCGCTGCTGAAGCTGAAATGCGGCGACGCGACGCCTCAGGAGTGCGCCGACGTGACCGGGCCCTGACGGGCCGACGTTCCTGCGATCTTCTGCCTCGCTCCGGTGCCCAAGCGGCTCGGGGGGCCGCGCCGCGCGCGCGGGGCAGGGGCGGCGCAGGGAACAGCGGCCCAACGCTCCGGATCGGCCGCGCCGCGCGCGCGGGGCAGGGGCGCTGACCCACGCTCTCCAGTGGCCCAGCGCCCGACGTCCGCGCCGGTGTGCGCGGAGCGCGAAGCCTGGCGCTGCGGGTCTCGAGCGCGCGGGCCAGCGCGCGTTGACCCCCCGATCTATCGCGGCGATACTCCACGGCTCTTCTGAAGAGGCCCGCGGAAATCGGCCCATTCGCGCTTCCCCCTTGGATGTCCCTCGGGAAGCGGCGCCCACCAGCGGAGGACGATAACCATGGTTTCCACTCAGCAGATCATCGAAGTCACCGACAAGTACGGCGCTCACAACTATCACCCCCTGCCCATCGTCATCTCCGAGGCGGAGGGGGTCTGGGTCAGCGATCCCGAGGGCAACAAGTACATGGACATGTTGAGCGCCTATTCGGCGATCAACCATGGCCACCGTCACCCGGAGATCATCGCTGCGCTCAAGGCCCAGGCCGACAAGGTGGCGGTCACCTCGCGCGCTTTCCACAACGACCAGCTCGGGCCGTTCACCAAGGAGTTGACCGAGCTGTGCGGGATGGAGATCGCCCTGCCGATGAACAGCGGCGCCGAGGCGGTCGAGACCGCCATCAAGGCCGCGCGCAAGTGGGGCTATCAGGTCAAGGGCGTGCCCCGCGACGAAGCGGAGATCATCGTCTGCGAGAACAACTTCCACGGGCGCACCGTGACGATCGTCTCGTTCTCCACCGAGCCGCTCTACCGCGACGACTTCGGCCCGTTCACCCCGGGCTTCAAGGTCGTGCCGTTCGGCGACGCCGAAGCGCTCGAGCGGGCGATCACCAAGAACACGGTGGCCTTCCTCGCCGAGCCTATCCAAGGCGAGGCCGGGGTCGTCGTGCCGCCGGAGGGCTACCTGCGGAAGGTGCGAGAGATCTGCGATTCGCACAACATCCTCATGATCCTCGACGAGATTCAGACCGGCCTGGGCCGCACCGGCAAGCTCTTCGCGCACGAGCACGAGGGCGTCAGGCCGGACATGATGACGCTCGGCAAGGCTCTTGGCGGCGGCGTGCTGCCCATCTCCGCCACCGTCGGCTCGCGCAAGGACCTTGGGCTCTTCCGCCCGGGCGAGCACGGCTCGACCTTCGGTGGCAACCCGCTCGCGTGTGCCGTCGCCCGCAAGGCGCTCGAGGTCCTAAGGCGCGAGAGCTTGGCCCAGCGCTCCGAAGAGCTCGGCAACTACTTCATGGAGCGGCTGCGCGCCATCCGCAGCCCGAGAGTCGACCACGTGCGCGGCAAGGGCTTGCTCATCGGCGTCGTGCTCAAGACCGAGACGGGCGGCGCGCGGCCCTTCTGCGAGCGGCTGATGAAGGAAGGGCTGCTCTGCAAGGAGACGCACGACTACGTGATTCGCTTCGCCCCGCCGCTGATCATCACCAAGGAGCAGATCGACTGGGCGCTCGAGCGCATCGAGAAGGTCCTCCAGTAACCCCAGGTCGCTCTCACCGCCGGCCGCTCCAACAGCCGGGATGCCTTCGGCCGCGCCGCCGGCGATGGGGTGACCGGCCGCGCGCTCGGAGCTTCGAGGACGGTCCTATCGAGCGGCGCGGCTGCGAACGAAAGAAGGAAGGGCCGGGCGCACGTGAGCGCACCCGGCCCTTCTCGTATCCGCAGGCGGTCCGCCGGCCTTACGGCAGCTTGGAGAGCTTGAAGACGAGCGACTTAAGAAGGTGGGGGACGACCTCGAGCGAGTAGCCGAGCTCGAGCCGTTCGGTGAACTCGTGCGGATTCTTGCCCGCGGGTCCCAGGTTCACGACCGGCACGTCGAGGGCGAGCAGGTCGTCGAGGGGGATGTCGTAGACCTGGCCCCAGGCCGGAGTGTTGTCGGCGAGCGGCTGGAGCTCCTCCGCCGCGCCCTTGAAGCCGAGGTAGCTCAGATCGCTGATCGCGTTGAAGTGCTCGGCGGTGACCAGGTTCGCGTCAAAGCGGCTTCGGGCCTCCTCGCGCAGCTCGTCGACCGACTCGACCAACCCTCGTTCACGCGGCGACTGCCGGTCGTTGGAGCGGTGCGGATAGTACGGCGGCAGGAAGCCGATGATGATGGCCGGGCTCTTGTCCGGGTACAGCCTCAGGAGCTCGCCCACCAGCGCGATGCACCGGTCGCGCTCGTCCATCGATTCGGGTAGCGACTGGAGGAACGACGCGATGTGTCCGGGCAGCGCGCCTTGCTGGCCCTTTTCGACCTCGCGCAGCAGCTCTTCGTAGGTCATCACCTTCGGGCGCCACGGCACCTCTGGAGGCTGGAGCCCCGAGCGCTCGGCGAGCTTCGCGGCGCTGTTGCGGACCTGGTCGATCGCCGTCTCGAAGGCCGTGGTGGCGATCTGCCGCATCTGCGCGAGGACCTGCGCCGGCGTGCGGGTGACGGTCAGGAAGTTGAAGTAGGTCACCGCCCGCGCCGGCAGCGTCACCGAGTACGCATCGCGAAGGTCGCGCAGCTTGAGCGCGGTCGGGGGCGGGGCAGGCAAGCCGTTCCAGGAGTCGGCGAGCTCGGGGCTGCCCTCGACTTGCAGGTTGACCGCCGAGGCGAGCAGGTTCGCGTTCAGGCCCGAGAAGTACTGGCCGACGTGGGCCTCGTGCCCGACGCAGTAGAACATCGGCATGATCTTGCCGATGGTGCCGAGGTGGACGTAGCGCCTGCGGTCGCCCGGCTCGCGCGGGATGAACCCCTCGCTGTTGATGCAGGCCAGATAGTCGAGCCCCTCCTCAACGCGCAGCGAGGCGAGCCGCTTGATGGCCGCGCGCATCCCCGCGGAGTTGACCTCCTCGTCGCACACCGCCAGGAACAGCAGGTTGCAGGGCATCTTCTCCGGCTGCTCGGAGAGCTCGGCGAGCAGCGCCATCTGCAGCGCGAGGCCGCACTTCATGTCCATGACGCCGCGGCCGAACAGGAAGTTGCCCGACTCGAGGTCGTGGCGGGCCTCGTCGTCGAGCTTCATCGAGGAGAGCTGGGCGGTGTAGCGCTCCGGGTCGAAGGCCAGGTCGACCAGCGCCCGCGACTCCTTGGTCTCCACGACGTCGAAGTGCCCGGTGAGGATGATCGTGCGGGCCGTCGCCGGCTTCGCCCGCGCCAGGGCGAGTACTGCGCTTCGGCCCAGAGGGTCGCCCTCGAGCCGAACGAGCTCGAGGTGAGCGGGCGAGGCGCGGAAGTAGGGCAGGCTGGCGAGCTTGTCGTGGATGAGCTGCGCGGCCTTCACCTCGCCGGGGCCGGGAGAGACGCTCGGGCACTTCACGAGATCGAGGAGGATTTCGTAGATGCCCTCTCTGGTGTTCTTCAACTTCGCCTCCTTGCCTGCGGCATCTGGGGCAGACGCCGCGACAGTGGGAAAAGAGCCCCTAAAACACAACGCTCCCCGCTGGAGGCGAGGCTCCAGCGGGGAGCTACGACCGACACTTCCCGGTTAGGAATTGCGGCGCATGAACTCCTGCATCGCCTCGGCGAGGGTCGGGCTGCCCATGTCGGCGAGCTCATAGCCGACGTAGACGGTGGGCTTGTTGATCTTGATGAGGCGCGCGAGGTCGAACGGGGTGCCGATGAGCACCGTGTCCGCGTTCGAGGCGTTGATGGTGTCCTCGAGCTCCTTGACCTGCTCCGGGTAGTAGCCCATCGCCGGCAGCAGCGTGCCGATGTGCGGGAACTTCTCGTAGGTCGCCTTGATCGAGCCGACCGCGAAGGGCCGGCCGTCAACGAGCTCGGCGGCCCCATACTTCTCGGCCGCGACCTTGCCGGCGCCGTAGGGCATCCCGCCGTGCGTGATGGTCGGGCCGTCCTCGACGACGAGCACCTTCTTGCCCTTGACGAGCTCGGGCTTGTCGGCGACGACCTCAGAGGCGCCCTTCACGATCTTGGCCTTGGGGTTGAACTTCTTCGCGTTGTTGACGACCGTCTCGATGTCTTCGGCGGTCGCCGTGTTCGCCTTGTTGATGACGATGATGTCGGCGGCGCGGAAGTTGGTCTCGCCGGGGAAGAAGCTCAGCTCGTGGCCTGGGCGCAGCGGGTCGGCGACGGTGATCCACAGGTCAGGCTTGAAGAACGGGGTGTCGTTGTTGCCGCCGTCCCAGATGATGACGTCGGCCTCCTTCTCGGCCTCGCGCAGGATCGCCTCGTAGTCGACGCCGGCGTAGACGGTGGTGCCGACCTTGACGTGCGACTCGTACTCCTCGCGCTCTTCGATGGTGCACTCGAACTTGGCCAGGTCTTCGTAGCTGGCAAAGCGCTGGACGCGCTGTTTGGCGAGATCGCCATAGGGCATCGGGTGGCGGACCGCGACGACCTTCTTGCCGGCTTTCCTCAGCAGGTCGGTCACGTAGCGGCTCGTCTGGCTCTTGCCACACCCGGTGCGCACGGCGCAGACGGCGATGACCGGCTTGGTCGACTTGAGCATGGTGCGCTTGGTGCCCATCACCGTGTAGTCGGCGCCGGCGGCCATCGAGCGGGCGGCCAGGTGCATCACGTGGTCGTAGGGCACGTCGCTGTACGCGAAGACCACGCGGTCGACGTTGTTCTCGGCAATGATCTTCTCGAGGTCGTCCTCCTGGAAGATCGGCAGGCCGTTCGGATAGAGCTTGCCGGCGAGAACGGGCGGGTAGGTGCGGCCAGCGATGTTGGGAATCTGCGTGGCGGTGAAGCCGACGACTTCGTAGGCCTCGTTGTCACGGAAGAACATGTTGAAGTTGTGGAAATCCCGGCCAGCCGCGCCGAGAATCAGAATCTTCTCGCGTTGCATGAATCCTCCGGTGTGTTGGTGGCCCCCTCAATCGCGAGAGAATCCGTGGCATTGGATTCGGTCGTCGCTGGCCGGGTTTCCTACCACGTCGGGGTGAAAAGACCAAAGCCTGGGGCACAACGAGCGGTTTTCACGCTGGAAATGCAGCATGTCCGACCGGGGCTGCTCCACCCTCACCGGCGGGCTCCCGCTCGGCGGGCCTCGATGGCGACAGAATCGAGGGTTTCGCGCGGGGGCTCGCGTGTCGCGGCGGGCTCTTCGGGCCGGAAGGAGGGGCCCCAGTCGGGCGCGCGCCGCCTGTCTCGGCTGGTCTGTCAAGCCCGTGAGATCATTGAGCAAGGCCCCGAGGCTTGCCCGCGCGTCGGCCGGGGGGCTATACGGAGCGCATGACGGACCTGAATGTCGACCTTGAGACGCTGAGCCTCACCGATATCATCCGCCTGCAAAACCAGCTTTCGCAGGTGCTGTCGCGCAAGTTCGAGCGCCGTTTGGCCTTGGGCTTCTCGGACATCGTCGGCTCGACGCCCTACTTCGCGCGGTTTGGCGATCAGGCGGGCCGCAAGCTCCAGCAGCGCCACACCGACCTGCTGCAGACGGTGCTGTCGCGCCACGAAGGGCGCATTGTCGACACTGCGGGAGACGGGGCCTTCACCTGCTTTCCCGGGGTCGATCAGGCGGCCAAGGCGTTCATGGAGGTCCACGCCCTGACGGCCAACGAGAACATCTCGCTGCCGCCCGAGCACCACCTGAGCCTGCGGATGGGCATTCACTTCGGTCCGGTGCTCACCGACGGCGTCGTCGTCACCGGCGACGCGGTCAACCTCTGCTCGCGGGTCGCCGGTTCGGCCAACCCCGGCACCATCAGCCTGACGAGCGAGGCCTTCCGCGAGATCGCCGACATCAGCCTGCGCCTCAAGTGCAGCGCGCTGCCGCCGACCCCGCTCAAGGGCATCGATCGGCCCATCGATCTGATGCGGCTCGAGTGGCGCGACGCGAGCCTCTTCCCGACGCACGTGCGCATCGAGGAGACCGACGAGGTCATCCAGCTGCCGGACCAGCCGACCATCGGCTTCGGCCGCCTGGCGATAAAGGACGGCATCAAGGCGAACGACGTCGTGCTCACGCTCCCCGACGAAGAGGAGAGCAAGAAGATCAGCCGATGGCACTTCGAGCTGCGCCGGCACGCGACCGGCTTCGTGCTGCGCGCGCTGACGAGCCAGGTGACCGAGGTCGATGGCAAGAGCGTCGGCAAGGGCGAAGAGATGCCGATCAAGGTCGGCTCGGTCGTCAACGTCGCGCGCGCGATGTCCCTGCGCTTCATCTCTCCCGGCGACGAGAAGCCCGGGGAGCAAACGGTCTACGAGCAGACCACGATGTTCGTCTGACCCGCGTCTGCGGCTGCTCGCAGTGGGCGCGGGTCGCCGGATCGCTCCTGCGATCGTTTCCTAGCGCAGCTTCTCGAGCTCGCCGAAGGCGGGCAACGGAGCGCGGCCTCCGGCGGCGACGCCGGCGATGCCGACGGTCGCCTCTTCCACC
The DNA here is from genome assembly GCA_050942745.1 of Myxococcales bacterium. Classification (GTDB taxonomy): domain Bacteria; phylum Myxococcota; class Myxococcia; order Myxococcales; family UBA5297; genus UBA10939. Next base: position 13,540 of record JBMNNX010000068.1, on the reverse strand, counting down.
GCGAACCCGGAGGCAACCCTCTCGACCGCGTCGAGGGCGGCGTCCGCCCGTTTGCGCGGAATGGGTGAGGCTTCAGCCGCCGGCTCGGCCTTCTTCTCTTCCGCGCTCAGCGCGGCCAGCGCGGCGTCGCGCGCCAAGGTCCAGAGCGTGTCGGCCTGCGGCGCGTAGCGGCCCTCGAACTTGAACGAGCCGAGCAGCCGCAGCGCCGCCTGCTTCGCCTCGGGTTCCCGACCTTCGGGGGCTTCCCAGCCGTGCAGGCCGTAGAGGAACCAGACCGGAGACGGCTTGGACGGCAGCAGGTAGGTGGTGACGTAGGCGCGGCCTTTGATGAGCTCGCCCTTGAAGCGGTACTCGTACTCGACCTCTTCGCCGTCGAAGCGCACGCCGCTCTCGTGGCTGAACAGAGACTTCAGCCCTCCGCGGCGCGTGATCTTCCATGCGCCGAAGTCCGCGGGCGCCTTCTTGACGACCGCGGGGAACAGGTAGCGCTCGAGCGCGAGGGCGCCCGGCTCGTACTTGCGAAAGCCCGCCGCGTCCGGCGTCAGCCCTTCGACCGGCTCCTGGAAAGAGGCGAGCTTGTAGTGGACGAAGCAGAAGAGGTGGTCGGGCGACCGCCCGATAGCGCTCGCGCGGACGTACGGCGCCTCGCCGGGGACGATGGCGACGCTCAAGTCCTTGTCCCAGGCGCCCGGGAGCTCGCCAGTGAAGGCCTGCTCCTTCGGCTCGCGGAACGGCTCGAAGACGAGCGGGCGCTGCGCGACGGTGTTGACCGCCGTCGAGAGAGCCGGCCTCGGCGCCGAGACCTCGAAGTGCTGCACGATGGCTGCCAGCGCCGGCCGAGCCGCCTCGAATTCGCCGGAGGGCCCGGCGAGGACGGCGACGAGCCCGCGCTCGCCCTCGACTGCCGCGACGACGAGCGCGGTGCGCCAGACGTCCGGCGAGCCGGGATCGCTGTACTGCACGAGCGCGGCGTGACCGGTGCTCATTTTCAAGTCGCGCGCCTGCGTGCCGCCGAGGCCCCGGACCACTGAATCGACGAGCCGCTTGCCGTCGAGCGCCTTGCCGGAGACCGGGATGAGCGTCGTGCTCCCGCCCAGCGGCGGCGGCGCCCGGACGACGATCGCGTCGTTGGCCAGGGCCTCGACGGTCCAGCCGGTCGGGCGCAACACCTTGGCCCCGAGCGCCTGGTCGGCCACGGGCTCCCAGCCGTTGAGGTTGAGCGCAGCGAGCAGGGCGATGGCGAGCGACGGCATGAGTCCCTCCCGTTTCAGAGAAGCTGCTGCAGACCGCGGCGCCCCAGCTCATCGACGATCTTGCGAACGTCCTGAGCGCGATCCTTCGGGCAGACCAAGACGGCGTCGCCCGCGTCCACGATCACCAGGCCCTCGACGCCGACGACCGCGATGGGCCGGCCGTCGGCGAGCACCACGCTGTCCTTGACGTCGATGAGGAGGGTCTGGCCGCCGGCCACGTTGCCACCATCGTCTACGGCGCGGACCTCGGGCAGCGCGGTGAAGGAGCCCACATCCGACCAGCCGAAGTCAGCGGGCACGACGGCGATGTTTGAGGCCTTCTCCATCACTCCGTAGTCGATGGAGATGGCGGGCATGCGCGGGAACTGCTCGGCGAGCACCGCGTCGGGCTCGCCGCGTCCGAAGGCGTCGGAGATCTGCGCGAGCGGCTCCTGCGTCTCGGGCAGGTGCCGGCGCAGCTCCTCGAGGATGCGATCGGCGCGGAAGACGAAAATCCCCGCGTTCCACAGATAGTCGCCGGAGGCGAGATAGCTCTGGGCCGTCGTGAGGTCCGGCTTCTCGACGAAGCGCCGGACGGCGTGGATGGGCAGCTCGCCTTCGCGCAGCACCTCGCCGCGGTGGACGTAGCCGTATCCGGTCTCGGGCCGCGAGGGCTTGATGCCGATGGTGACGAGCATCCCGTCCTTGGCCGCCTCGGCGGCGCGGGCGAGCGCGGCGCGGAAGCGCTCGGGGGCGCCGATGTGATGGTCGGACGGCAGCACTAGCAGGATGCCCTCCGGGTCGCGCGCGGCGATGGCCGCCGCGGCCAGGCCGATGCAGGGCGCGGTGTTGCGCGCGATGGGCTCGACGAGGACGTTGGAGCCGGGCAATTGCGGCAGCAGCTCGCGGACCACCGGGGCGTGGACCTTGCCGCAGACGACGAAGGTCTGCTCGGGCGAAGCGAGCGGCGCGACGTTCTCGACCGCGTGCACGATGAGCGGCTTGTCGCCGGTGAGGGGCAGGAACTGCTTGGGCCGCTGCTTGCGCGACAGCGGCCAGAAGCGCGTGCCGGAGCCTCCGGCCATGATGACAGGGTAGAGCGCCACGGATGTCCTCTTCCGAGTGATGTGTGGGGCGCGACTATAGCAACGGAGGCGGAGCGCCGGCCTTCGTGCCGGCGACCTGCGGCCTCGGCATGGAACGTACGTTGAAGTCGCCATCAATGTGGTCGTGCTCGGATCGCCGGCTCTCCTGCCTGCGGATTGCCCTCGCATCGGCGAACTGGAACCGTTCTGCCACCAAGGCCCGCCTTCCTTCGGCAACGCGGTCGCAGTTCCTGTCGAGGGAAGGCTCAGCGAGAAACGATTCGATCAGCCGGTTGATCGCTCGCCCGGGGGGATGGCGGAGCCGTCAGCCCGGTAGGCGATGGGACGTCGGCGGCCTGCGCCTTTCGGCAAGGCTTCCTCAGTCACACTTGGCATCTTGGCAGTGTCCGTCGAGGTGCTAACCTTCAAGTCATGGAAGCGAGCCTTAGCCAGAACCTGCGCCGGCTGCGCGGCGTCAAGAAGCTGAGCCAGGCCGAGGTGGCGAAGCGCGCTCGGTTGAGTCGCGTCGCGTACGGCAACATTGAATCCGGCCGCGCGGAGCCGAGGGTCGAGACCCTGATGAGGATCGCCGAGGTGCTCGGCGTGAAGCTCCAGGAGCTGCTCAGCCCCACCCGCCCGCTCCGGGCGGTCCGGTTCAGGGCGCTCAAGCGCATGACCAGCCGCGAGCAGGTGCTCGTAGACGTTGCCCGCTGGCTTGAGAACTACAACGAGCTCGAGGCGATGCTAGACATGCACGTCGCCTATCGGTTCGAGCCACTCGTCGGCGAGCTCGCCAAGAAGCGCAGGGGGCCCGAACGGGCCCGCGAGGCCGCCAAGCGCGCACGAACCGCGCTCGATCTGCGCCCCGATGACAGCATCCGAGACATCTGCGGCCTGCTCGAGGAGCGCGGTGGGGTCAAGGTCTTTCCGATGCACCTCGCGTCGGACGCCTTCTTCGGCTTGTCGGTGGCGAGGGACGACGGCGGCCCAGCGGTCGTCGTAAACGTCTGGGACCGTATCTCGGTCGAGCGATGGGTCTTCAGCGCTGCCCACGAGTTGGGACATCTGCTCCTGCACCTTGGGGCTTACGACGCGGCGCAGACGGAGGAGGATCGCGAAGAGGAGGGGGAAGCCAACCAGTTCGCGAGCCATTTCCTCATGCCGCACGAGCTCTTCGTGCGCGAATGGGATGAAGCGCGCGGCCTTCCTCTGGTCGACCGCGTGCTCAAGGTGAAGCGGATATTCCGGGTGAGCTACCGGACGGTGCTGTATCGCCTGTCAGAGCAGGAGGCCTATGGCAAGCGCATCTGGCAGCAGTTCCAGGTCGCGTACAAGGCTCGTTATGGGCAGAGCCTCGGGCTTACCGACGAACCGGCGGCGCTTTCGCCAGGGGACTTCAGCGCCGCCATGGTGGAGTCGCGCGCTGCCGACGAGCCGAAGCGCTTGAGCCGGGAGGACTTCATCGAGGACCGCCTCTGCCGCCTGGTTCGCTCCGCGTTTGAGAAAGAGCTCATTTCCTTGGGACGCGCGGCAGAGGTGCTCAGCATCGACATCAAGACCATGCGCACGATCGTTTCAACGTGGGTCGAATGAAGAAGCCATGGGGCGTTCGCACGAGAGGTCGCTCCTTATTGATGCGAACGTCCTCATCGATCTATGCGAGGCCGACCGCACCGTCATTCGCTTGATTTCCCAGCACGTGGGACAGGTCCTGGTGCCTTTGCCGGTGCTGCGCGAGGAGGTGGACCAAATCGACGAGGCGGAGTGCCCCGATCTCGGCATCGTGCTGATCGAGCCATCGCTCCAAACGGCGGCCGAGGCGGCGACACGACGAGGCGGGCTTTCATTCCACGATCACCTCTGTCTTCTCCTGGCTCGCGACAAGGGGGCGGCCTGCGTGACAAACGATCGCCGGTTGCGCCGGGAATGTGCCGCCGAGAATGTGCCCGTGCGGTGGGGCCTCGAGACGGTCGCGCTCCTGGTTGATGTTGGTGCCCTCACGCCTGAAGCCGCCGAAGAAATCGGGGATGCCGTTCAGCAAGCCAGCTCGCAATTCATTACCGACCCGGTGATCGAAAGGTTTCACGCGCGGATTGGATTGAAAACCACGAGGAAACTTGGGCGCAGGCCTCGGTGAGGCGCGTTAGACATTCCGGATCGAGGAAAACCCCGCCGTTTCTTGGCCAGCGTGGAGCTTCTCCTCGAGCCTCGGACTGGCGGGCTGCCGCCCGCCGCCCGCACAAAGGCCGGCGTCCGCAACATCTCGCCGCCAGCACGGAAGGCCAAATCCCCCCGACGGCTCGGTCTTCAGCCTTGCCGCGCCGCCGCCTCCGGCAACCCCCGCACAATCTCGAGCAACGGCGTGAGCATCCCGCCGGTGACGCCCCAGATCAGATCGTTTCCCACCGAGTAGTAGTGCACCGTCAGCACCTGCCCGAACGCCTCGCGCCGCTCGGTGTGGTGAACCGCCGGGTCGAGCAGCGCGCGCAGCGGCACCTCGATGAGCCGCTCGACCTCGCGAGGCGCCGGCCGAAACTCGTACGGATAAGGCACGAGGCCGACGAACGGCGTGATGCGAAAGCCGGTGACCACCGTGTCGTACTCGTCGAGCGTCCCGATGACCTCGACGTCGGAAGGGGCGAGCCCGACCTCCTCCTGGGCCTCGCGCAGCGCGCAGTCGAGCGCTGACTCGTCGCCGTCGCGCTTTCCTCCGGGGAAGGCAATCTGGCCGGCGTGCCGGTAATCGCCATCGGGCCGCTTCAGGAACAGCAGGTACGGCTCGCCGTCCTTCTCGAAGAACGGAACGAGCACGCTCGCGCGTATGACGCCGGGCGGCAGCGCTCCGAGCGTCTTCGGCTCACGCCGGCGCAGGGCCTCGCGAAGCTGGGCGAACAGCGGCTGCGCGTTCATGGCTGCAGCACGCCCCAGCCGACGAGCGCCAGGATGCCGACGCCCAGCACGATCCGGTAGACGATGAAGACGCCGGTCGTGTGCGTCTGCAGGTAGCGCAGCAGCCCGGCTATCGCGGCGTAGCCGAAGACGAACGATGAGATCGTTCCGACGACGACGGCGCCGATGGGCAGCCCGTCGTGCGCCATGCCGGCGAGGTGGCGCATCTCGAAGACGCCCGCGGCGACGGTGGCCGGGATGGAGAGCAGGAAGGAGAAGCGCGCGGCCGCGTCGCGCTTGAGGCCGTGGAAGAGCCCGGCCGTCAAGGTGACGCCCGAGCGCGAGGCGCCGGGGATGAGCGCCACCGCCTGGGCGAGCCCGACCACGATGCCGTCGCGCAGGGTGACCTGCTCCATGTCGCGGTGATGGCGCGCGAAGCGCTCGGCGAGCACGAGCAGCAGCGCGAGCCCGATGGCGGCGGCCGCGATGACGTAGAGCGAGCGGAAGGCGCCTTCGATCAGGTCCTTGAGCAGGATGCCCGCGATGCCCACCGGGATGGTGCCGATGATGATGTACCAGCCGAGCCGCGCCTCCTGCGACTCGAAGGGCTTGCGGCGCCTGAGCGCGCCGAAGAAGGCGCCGGCGATCTTCCACAGGTCCTTACCGAAATAGACGATGACCGCGGCGGTGGTGCCGAGCTGGATGATCGCGGAGAACGCCGCCCCGGGGTCCTTCCAGCCGAGCAGCGCCGGCACGACGCGCAGGTGCGCGGTCGAGCTGATGGGCAGAAACTCGGTGAGGCCCTGCACGAGCCCGAGGATGAGCGCTTCGAAAAAGTCCATGCCGGGCGGTTTATGCCGGGGGCATCACCGCGGCAAGAAAAAGAAGGGCTCGAGCCCGGGGCTCTGGAAGCCAATCGGTCGCCGCCGCGCACGCCAGGCGCGACCTCGGCCCTTCGCTCGTTCGGGCCCGCATCCGCCGAGCGGGCAGCCACGCTTTGCGCTAACTTGGCCCACCTGATCGCGGCCTCGCAGGGACGAGGCGTGGCCGCTTTCCGCGAGAGGGCTCGATGGACAGGCTCGAGGGTTCCGATCTCTTCCGGCTGGACGACCTGCTGAGGGAGGAGCAGCGGCTCGTCCGCCGCACGGTGCGCGCCTTCGTCGCCGACGAGGTCCTGCCGATCATCCAGGCGCACTTCCGCCACGACAGCTTCCCGGAGGAGCTCATCCCTCAGCTCGGCGAGCTCGGCGTCCTCGGCGGCAGCCTGAGCGGCTACGGCTGCGCGGGGCTCGATCCCATCTCCTACGGCCTGGCGATGCAGGAGCTCGAGTACGGCGACTCGGGCGTGCGCTCCTTCGCGAGCGTTCAGGGCGCGCTGTGCATGTACCCGATCCACGCCTTCGGCTCCGAGGAGCAGAAGCAGCGCTGGCTGCCGCGGATGGCGCGCGGCGAGGTCGTCGGCTGCTTCGCGCTCACCGAGCCGGACTTCGGCTCCGACCCCGGCGGCATGCAGACCCGTGCCCGGCGCGACGGCGACGCCTGGGTGCTCAACGGCGCCAAGAGGTGGATCACCAACGGCACGCTCGCCGACGTCGCGGTCGTCTGGGCGAAGACCGACGGCGACGCGCCCGAGTCGATCCGCGGCTTCCTCATCGAGCGCAGCTTCGAGGGCTTCGAGTCTCGGCCCATCGAGGGAAAGTTCTCGCTGCGCGCCTCCGACACGGCCGAGCTCGTCTTCGACGAAGTGCGCGTGCCCGAGGCGAACGTGCTGCCCGGCGCGCAAGGGCTGAAGGCGCCGCTCAAGTGCCTCAACAAGGCGCGCTACGGCATCGCCTGGGGCGCGGTCGGCGCAGCCATCGCCTGCTACGAGGCCGCGCGCGACTACGCGCTCAGCCGCCGCCAGTTCGGCCGGCCCATCGGCGCCTTCCAGCTCACGCAGGAGAAGCTGGCCGAGATGCTCACGGAGATCGTCAAGGCCCAGCTCGTCAACCTGCGCCTCGGCCAGCTCGAGCAGCAGGGCAAAGCGACGCACGTCCACGTCTCGTTCGCCAAGCGCAACAACGTGCGGGCCGCGCTCGAGGTCGCCCGGACCGCCCGCTCCATCCTCGGCGCCAACGGGGTCGTCGACGAGTATCCCGTCGTGCGCCACATGATGAACCTGGAGACGGTGCTCACCTACGAGGGCCCCCACGAGATCCACACGCTGTCGCTCGGCCGCGCGATAACCGGGCTCGACGCCTTCTCGCGCTGACACATCGAGCGACCCTTCGCACATCGGAGTCCGCATCCTATGCAGTTGACAGCCCAGGCCGAAGCCGAGGCCCTCGCGCTCCTTGCCGATCTCCTCAAGGCAGACACGACCAACCCTCCCGGCAATGAGCGGGCCTGCGCCGAAGTCCTGGCGGAATCGCTGCGCAAAGACGGCTACGAGCCGCAGCTTGTCGAGAAGGCGCCGGGGCGCACCAACCTCGTCGTGCGGCGCCAGGGCGACGGCACGGGCGGCGGGCCGCTGCTGCTGACCGGCCACCTGGACGTCGCGCCAGCCGACGCCGCGGAGTGGAAGCACCCGCCCTTCGGCGCCGAGACCGAGGAGGGCTGGCTCTACGGCCGCGGCGCGCTCGACATGAAAGGCCACCTCGCCGCCTGCGCGATGGTGCTCAAGCAGCTCGCGCGCGACGACGTGAAGCTCAAGCGCGACGTCATCTTCGCCGCCGTGGCCGACGGACGGACCGGCTGCGATCTCGGCGCGCGGTTCCTCGTAGACGAGCATCCCGAGCTGGTCAGGGCCGACTGGGCCATCGGCGCGGGCGGAGGGCTTCCCTTCGAGCTGGAGGGCAAGCGGCTCTATCCGATCCAGGTCGCGCACAAGGGCGCCACGTGGATCTCGATGAAAGCGCGCGGTCCGCTCGGCCAGGGCTCGATTCCCCGGTCCGACTCCGCGGTGCTCAAGCTCGCGCTCGCCATCGCGCGCATCGGCAACCAGCAGCTCCCGCTCCACGTCGCCGCGAGCACGCGCCAGATGCTTCGGGCCATCGGCCAGGAGCTCGGGTCGTCCGCCAGGTTCCTGCTGTCGATGGTCGGCCGGCCCTCGCTCACCGACTTCGCGCTCGAGAACGCTGTCCCCGAGCCCGCCCTGCGGCGCAGCCTTCAGGCCGTGCTGCGCAACACCGCGACGCCGACCGTGCTGCGCGCCGGCGAGGCGACCAACGTCCTTCCGTCCACCGCCGAGGCGCGCCTCGACGGCCGCATCTTGCCTGGGCAATCGACGGCGAACCTGCTCTGTGAGCTCAAGGAGATCGTCAACGACGCCGACATCACCTTCACGGTGATGAAGGAGCTCTCACCCGTCGAAGCGCCCATCGATTCGCCGCTGTACGAGCGGCTCGCGGCGGCGGTGAAGGAGCTCGATCCGCAGGGCGCCCCGATTCCCTTCGTCGGCCACTCCTTCACCGACGCGAGCGCCTTCTGCCGGCTCGGGATGCGCTTCTACGGCTTCACGCCGGTGCGTTTCCCGGAGAAGGCGGGCATCGACATCACCGAGCTGCCGCACCTGGCGAACGAGCGGATCCCGATCGATGGCTTCAAGGCCGGGGTGCGCGCGCTGTTCGGGGTCGTGGCCGGGTTTTGCGGCGGCTGACGGCAATTCAGGCGAAAGGATCGGCTATTGCGTCGTCGTGAATGACGACGGCGGCGCTCGCGTGCTCCGCACGATCGCCGTCAGCGGCAAAAGCCTTGGTGCGCTGTCGGCCGCAATCGTCAGCGAATCGGGCGCGCATCTACGGCTTCACCGCCGGGCGCTTCCTGGAAAAGGCGGGCGTGGGCTCACCGAAGCGCGGCCCCCAATGGCACCGGCGGTGGTCCTCGACCGAGGCGACTTTTCGGGGCCGCCGTGCCGCCGCGCGGCGTGGTGTCGCGGATTGACGCGAATTGAGCCCTTCTACGGCGGCGCCGCCGGAGTCATCCCTTGATGCCGAGCTGCCGCATGAGACCAACGAGATCGTAGAAGAGGTTCTCCTCCACGATCTGGCCCTCGTGCCAGCGGGCCACCGTGCAGAAGTCCACCTCAAAGCACTTGCCGGTGGGCGGGATGCGGGTTCCGTCCGCGAGCACCAGCTCGCCCTTCATCGTTCCGGTAAACCGAGCGATCGAGCACGTCCAGTCGCCGCTGGCGAAGAAAACCTTGTAGGGCCGATTGTCGATGTGGTTGTCCGGGAAGGTCTTGAAGAACTGGATGGACTCGGCGCGGTGGGCGCTCACGCCGTGGGTCGGGGGCTGTCCCGGCCAGCGAACTACGGTGTCGACCTTGTGCCGTTTCTCGAAGGTGTCCCAATCCTGGCTGTTCCAAGCGTCGTCGAGCGTCTGCATCAGGTCCATGTTCCGCTTTTCGATTTCCGTCGGCATGACCTCGATCTGCTCGACGAGATCTCCGGCCTCGGGCCCTACGAGGTGGTTCGCTCGCGAGCCGTCACCGTTTCGCTTTTGGGGCCTGCCAGTCCCAGTGCTCGAGCTCGATGCCCTCATCGAAGCGAAACGGGCCCTTGGCCGCGCCAAAGACCTCGACGTCGTTCAGGAGCACGAGGCTGTCCGCGCGAAGCTGCGTGGGCGATAGGCAACCGGCGAATCGAAGTAACGACAAGCGAATGGGTGACGACCCCATGAACGACAAGGTCTACGAGTCTCGGGCGGAGATTAAGAAGGTCGATGGCATCGACGGGGCCTACGTCGAGATCCCGTTCGACGTGAAGGCCAAGTTCGGCAAGGGGCGCGTCCCCGTCATCGCGACGTTCGACGGTGTGCCGTACGAGGGAAGCCTCGTCAGGATGGGGACGCCCTGCCACATCATCGGGATCCGCAAGGACATCCGCGCCAGGATTGGCAAGCAGCCGGGCGTGACCATCAAGGAGTGGGCGAAGTAGCAGCGCGTCCTCGGTCCGGCCGCGCGGCGATGGGCGGCGGGCGGCGGCGGGCGATTGGGCGGCCCATCCCAGCCTCGCGCGGAACGGCAGCCCTTCTTCATCAACGCCGCGCGTGGGGGCGGCGGCGCCTCACTGCTGCGCCGCCGGTTCGGAGATCTGCTCCACGATCAACCGCACGTCCGCAGCCCATCTCCCCGCCGGCTCGGCCTTCAGGTAGGCCTCGAAGCGCTCGCGGGCGAGGTCGGCGTTGGCGCTCTGCAGCGCGAGGAACCCGGTGAGCAACAAGCTCTGCGCGTGGGCCGGATTCTTCTCCAGCGCCGCGTTCGCGCGGGCGAGGGCTTCGGCGTCGCGGCCGAGCATGTAGAGCGCCGCGGCGGCTCCGAACTGTGCCTCCGCGCTTCCGCGCGTCTTGGCGGCCAGCGCCTCGTAGGCCGGGAGCGCGACGGTCGCCTTGCCGGCGACGAGCTGGCGGGCGGCCAGGGCGAACTTCGCGGCCAGCGGCTTCGACGGCGCCCGCGGCGGGGCGAGGGTGATCCCGCTCGCGCTCAAGGTCAGCCCGCGCGGCCGGTTCGGCTGGTGCAGCGCGCCCTCGGGCGCGGCGACGAGCGCGGGCAGCGGATCCGGCGGCTTGATACCCTCGGGCTTCTCGCTCACCTTCACGACCGGCGCAGGCGGCGGCGGCGCCGGGGGCGGAAGCTGAGCGGGCGGCTCCTGGCGCGGCAGCAGCATCGCGACGAGGGCGCCCGCTGCGGCCGCGGCGACGATGCCTCCGACGACGAGCCCGGTGCGGCCGCGCCGGGGCGGAGGCGGCTCGGCCGGCGCAACCGGAGCCGACGAAGCGAGAGCCTCATCCTCCAGGCGTTTGGGCTCGGGCGGCGGCGTCTCGGGGACGCGCTCGGCGAGATCGACGAGCCCGAGCAGAGAGAAGGCGTAGAGCCGGCGGGCCACGTCGTCGGTGTCCAGATCGGGCAGGCTCGCCAGCTCGTCGATGCTCGGGCGCCGCTGCAGCGCCTCGATGAGCTTGCGGTCGCGCGGCGCCAGCTTCAGGTCGTCGAACTTCAGCGGCGGCCGGTGCACGATGGCGAAGCGCGTGCTGCCCTCGAGCGGGAACTGGGCCCAGACCTGCTCGACGGGCAGCGCCGTGCACAGCGCGGTGAAGAGGAGCTGCGGCGCGTTCATGCGCGGCGCGTCGGGGGCGATGTCCACGTCGCCGAGGATGCGGTAGCGCGCGTCGCTCCAGCGGAAGGCGTCGAGGATGCGCTGCGCGAGGTTCGCCTGGGCGTGCCGGTGCAGCGTCGCCTCGTCGATGACCTGGTGCTCGAGCAGCACCTTCTCGAGCTTCAGCTCGCGGCTGGCGGCCTCGGCGAGCAGCTTGAGGTGGGCCTCCTCGTCCATGACGCGCTTGTCCACGAGGTAGCGCCCGAGCGTCTCGTGGACGAGGTTCGAGGTGCAGCCGACCGGCGAGCCGTTCTCGAAGATGACGACCTTCTCGAATGCTTGACGCTTCAGCTCGAGCCCGCAGGTGCGGCGGGTGGCGTAGATGGCGTGGAAGAGCTGCGGCAGCGGCCGCTCGGCGAGCGTCCCCTTGGTGCCGCGCAGGATCTTGTCGGGCTCGTAGAACATCGGCTCAGTTGCCCCACTGCTGCAGCCGGGTGGGCGTGCTCACCCGCGCCTTCTCGAGGACGAGCTTGCGCGGGGCCAGGAAGATCGGCTCGGACGACGGCCCCTCCGCATAGACGCCCCACCAGTACTCGCCGCTGGCGAGCCCTTCGCGAGTGACGGTCGTCTGCTCGGTCGGGATGACGAGCGCGTCGTCGGCCCCGAGGTTGGGGCTGCGGGCGATGACGAGGCGGTAGCTCTGCGCCTTGGGCACGGCCGACCAGCGGAAGGTGACCCTCGAGCTCGCGTAGTACTTGATGACTGCGTCCTCGGCCGGCTCCTCGAGCGCGTCCCGCGGCGGCTCGGCCTCGCACAGCAGGGTTCGTGGCGGCGAGAAGTCGCTCAGGCGCCCCGCGCCTTTGCGGGCGGCGACGCGCCAGTAGTAGCGGCCGGGCCCGCGGGCGACGAAGGGCGCCCGGGCGACCTCGGTCTCGGCGCTGAGCAGCAGCGACTGGAAGCCGGGGGCGCGCGCGACCTGCACGTGGTAACGCGAGGCCGAAGCGACGGGCTTCCACGCGAGCCTGACGACGAGACCCGGGCAGAAGAAGCGCTCGTCGAAGGCCGGGGCGGTGAGCGTCGGCGCGGGCGGCAGCTCGTCTATCGGGCCCGCGCGCCCGCCGGCGAGCTCCACGACCTGCCCCGCGCGCAGCGCCGTCTCCTCGCCGCTGGCGAAGAGCGCGCCCTCGCCCTCGGTCACCGCGACCTCGAGCTTGTCGCCGTCGCGGGCGAGCCGGATGCGGACCGGCTTGTCGCCGCGGGGATCGAGCCGCGCGCGCGGGCCGGAGCCGGCCTGGAAGAAGAGGCCGGCGGTCCCCGGATCGAGGAAGGCGGTGGCTGTGCCCTGCTCGAGCACGGCGGCGGTCATCGGCGCGCTCTTGCCCGGCAGCGGCACCGACTTGAGCTCGACCTCGGAGGACTCTTCGAGCGCCAGGCCGCCGCCGCTGTCGAGATCGACGCGCAGCGAGCCGAGCTTGCCGGTCCGCAGCCGGTCGCCCGAGTAGACCTCCTCGCCCGCGACGCTCCAGTCCCAGTCGTCGGCGCCTCGGCGGATCTGCGCGTGACCGGAGACGAGGCTGCAAGTGCCGAGCGCCTGCTCCTCGGCCGCTGTCCGCTGCGCGCGCGCCGGCGCCCCCGCGCTCAGCGCCGCGATCAACAGCAGCGCGGGAGCCCAACCTGTCTGCCTTCGCCTGTCCATTTTGCCCCGCAGACTCTCGGTCATCGCGCGCGGTTCGCAAGGTTTCATTCGGTCTCACAGCCTCCGCGATCCGGGCCTGCGCCGAACCAGTCGCCCGGAGCGTCGCCGTTCAGGTCGAGCCCGATGTCGGCGGCCGAGTCGAGCGCGGGGCTGCCTGGCGAGAGCCGCAGGTCCCGCGCCTCCGGGAAGAGGTAGTCGGGGTCTGCGAGCAGGTTCTCCGGATCGCCGGAGAGGCAGCCGTCCGAGGCGTTTCCGAAGAGCACCTGCGCCCGCCGCGACGCGAACGTCGCCGCGCCGCAGGCGACGGCCTCCGCCGTATGCCCGGTGAAGATCGAGCTCTCGATGACGTGGCCCGAGCCGCCGGCGAGGACGACGCCGCGCACGTTGCGGTCGAAGGTCGTATGCCGCACGACGAGCGGTCGGTCGCAGCTCACCCCGATGCCCGCGCCGAGCCGCTCGAAGACGGACGACTGAATCTCGACCGGCGCGCCGCCGGCGCACGAGGCGACCCGGATGCCCGCGCCGGCCGAGTCGGAGAAGCGGCAGCCGCGCAGCGACAGGCCC
>JBMNNX010000387.1:0-5075 GCA_050942745.1 Myxococcales bacterium | reverse complement strand
GGCCGGCGGTGACGGTCCTCTGCTACTGCCTGGCGGCGGCGACGGGCGCGCACCTGCTCGGCGGCGCGCCCAAGGAGATGGCCGTCTCCGGGGCCATCGGCCTCGTGCTCGGAGCGCTGGCGGTGCTCTCGGGCCGCTACGCGAACGTCGGCCGGGTGCTCGAGCCGGTGGCGGCCTTCGTCGCCTCGGCGCTCTCGGTGATAGGAACCCGGCTCGTCGGCCACTACTCGCCTGAGCTGACCACCTTGGCCTCGCTCGTCTTCCTGCTCCCCGGCCTGACGCTGACGCTGGCGATGACCGAGCTCGCGACGCGCAACCTCGTCTCGGGCACCTCGCGGCTGACTTGGGCTGCGGTCGTCTTCCTGCTCCTGGCCTTCGGGGTCGCGCTCGGGCACCGGATAGACCTCATCTTGCCGCCTGCGCCCGCCGCCGTAGCCCTGCCCTGCTTGCCGGACTGGACGCTCGTCCCGACCCTGGTGGTGATCACGTTGGCGCTCGCCGTCCTGTTCCGCGCCCGGCTGAGCGAAGGGCGTGGATCCTCGGCGCGGGCGCGCTCGCCTATGGCGGCGCGCGCATGGGAGCGAAGCTGCTCGGTCCCGAGCTGGGAGCCTTCCTCGGCGCGCTGTTGCTCGGCGCCGGCAGCAACCTCGTCGCGCGGCTGCGGGAGAAGCCTTCGATCGTGATGGTCATCCCCGGGATGATGTTGCTTGTCCCCGGCAGCATCGGCTATCGCAGCCTCGAGTCGCTGATGGAGCGAGACGTGGTCGCGGGCATCGGCACCGCGTTCTCGATGGCCCTGGTGGCGGTGGCGATCGTCGCCGGGTTGCTCCTCGCCAACTCGCTCGTGCCTCCGCGCCGGATCCTGTGAGCGGGATGGGTCCGTCGCAGGACGGATGCCGCCAGAGGGCCCTGCGTGGCCCGAGGGGCGAGGATCGCCTTCGGGCTTGCTTCAATACGCACGAGCGCCTCGGCGAGCCCTACGGGCCCCTGCAGGCCCTGTAGCGGGCAATCGACCTCTGAAAATGGCGGGGACGCGGGCTTGCCGCGAGCGACCAGTCGCCGCGAACCCGCCGCTGCCGGGTGCGCCGGGCGCGGTCCGCCGCCGGCGAGCTCTCGAGATGGCGTGCGGTCTTCGAGGGTGGTCCTCGGCGCGCCAGAGCTCGTTCCGGGCGAGGGACCGGCGTTCGCAAGTGGCCGAGCTCACGGGCGAGCCGCCTGAGGTGGTCGTCCAAATCGGGCTTGGGCGGCGAATCCGCGAGGCCCGCGACTCCGAGGCTCCCGCTGGTCGCCGCCAAGTTGGTTGGACAAGGCCGGAGCGAACTGAGGCGCGCGCCGGGTGACAACGGCGCCGGCGGCGGCGGCCGGCAGCCAGGAGGGAGGGAGCTGCAGGCCGGCCACCGCCGGTCACGCGGAATCGATTTTCCAGAAATTCGTGGCTCGCCAGAGACGGCCAGTAGCGCGCCCGCCGGGTCCAACGGCCCGCAAGCGAGCCGCCAGCTTCTCGAACGGCGGGGCTTGCCCTCACTCGTTGAGATGGCCGAGGGCGGCGACTATCTTCGGCCGCACACTCGTTCCGAAGCCACGGACGGAGAGGCTCATGCTCTTTCGCCGCAAGTGTCGCCTGCCGGTCGTGCTGGCCGTCGCCTGGTCGCTGTCTGCGTTGCCGGCGCCCGCCGCCGCCGACCAGGTCGAAGCGAAGTCCGAGAAGCCGACGACCCTGCGCGCGCCGCCCGCGGGCTTCGTCGACCTTGCCGCGGCGGTGCCTGGCATCCGGCTCGAGATCCGCTACCACACCGCCGGCAACTTCACCGGCGCGCCCCTGCCCGGCTACGGAGCGCCGGGCGCGTGGATGCTCGAAGCGCCGGCGAAGGCGCTCGCGCAGGTCCAGGCCGACCTCGCGCCCAAGGGAATAGGCCTGCTCGTCTACGATGCCTACCGGCCGCGCCGCGCGTCGCAGGCGATGGTCGCCTGGGCCGAGCGCACCGGGCAGATCGCGCTCGTCAACGGCGGCTACATCGCGCGCCGCTCGGGACACAACCACGGGCACACCATCGATCTGACGCTCGTAGACCTGAAGACCGGCCAGCCGCTCGAAATGGGCACCGACTTCGACACGCTCAGCCCCGAGAGCCACACGATGCGCGCGAAGGGCAAGGCGCTCGAGAACCGCCTCCTCTTGAAGAAGGCGATGGAGGCGCGCGGCTTTCGCGGCTACTCGAAGGAGTGGTGGCACTTTCGCTTCCCGACCGCGGGCAGCAAGGCGCGGGACGTCCCCTACGCCTGCTTCGAGGCCGATGAAGGACGGTGGTCGCCGCCCGAGGGCTGGAGCGAGAAGGGCTTCGAGATGCCCAAGACCTGGGAGCCGACGCCCTGTGAAGCGCACTGAGCCGACGGCCCGCCCGGTGGCTCGCGTCCTTGGCGCGGCGGGGGTTTGACGGGCGATTGTCCACCTCAATATGTTGGCCGGCCTCCCACAATCCAAAGCCAAGGAGTCCCGCATGGCCTGGCGCGCACTGTTGCTCCCCGCCGCTCTCTTTCTCTTCTGCTGCGGCGAGCCGAAGGACCCGCTCGTCCCCGAAACCGACGCCGGCCAACAGGACAAGTGCGACGCGGTCAGCTGCTCGGCCGGAGAGACGTGCGAGCCGTCCACTGGCCTTTGCGCATGCAGCCCGGGAAGCTGTCCGGCACCACAGGTCTGCGGCGTCGACCGCCGGTGCGTCGAGCTCTGCGCCGGGGTGACCTGCGAGGCGGGAGAGACCTGCAACCCGAAGTCGGGCGCCTGCGAGTGCAGCGAGGAGAGCTGCCCGTCCAACCGGTTCTGCGACCCGACGACGAGCCGCTGCGCGACGCGCTGCACCGAGGGCTCTTGTGCCCCTGGCGACAGGTGCGAGCCGGCCACCGGCGTCTGCCGTTGTGACCCGGAGGTGTGCACCGGCGAGCTCGGCGCCTGCGATCCGCGGACGAACCACTGCACGAACCTCTGCAAGCTCGTCGACTGCCCCGAGGGCGAGACTTGCGAGCAGGCGACGGGCGAGTGCCGCTGCACCGAGGGCTCGTGCCCCGCGGGCATGCAGTGCGATGGGGCGACCCGGCGCTGCGTCGATAGATGCCGCTCCTGCAATCCCGGCGAGACGTGCGACCCCGAGACCGGCGTCTGTAGCTGCGACCCGGCGACCTGCACCGGCGCGGTCGGCGCGTGCGACCCGGAGACCGGCCGTTGCGTCAACCGCTGCGCGGGCTTCGAGTGCCCCGAAGGCGAGACCTGTGACCCGCTGGTCGGCGACGGCTGCCGCTGCACCGAGGACTCTTGTCCAGCCGGATTCCTGTGCGACCCGCTGGAGCAGCACTGCGTGGACGTCTGCGCGGAGCTGATCTGTCCGGACGGCGAGAGCTGCAACCCGGAGACAGTCTCCTGCGAGTGCGCGATGGAGCCGGTCGACACCTGCACCGCCGCCAATCCCACGCGCTACTGCGACCCGATGTGGCGCGAGTGCTTGCCGTTCTGCTGGGGCGTGTACTGCGACGTCGGCGAGACCTGCGTGCCCACGACCGGCGCATGCCAGTGCACCACTGCGCCGGATAGCTGCCCCTCCGGCAAATGGTGTGACCCGGCGACGCTCGAGTGCGCCACCGACTGGTGTTCGTTCGTCACCTGCAACGCCGGCGAGACCTGCGATCCCGCGGTCGGCGCCTGCGAGTGCGACGATAGCTCCTGCCCGACCAACTACGTGTGCAACGCCGAGCGGCGCTGCGAGCTGGCGGTCTTCCTCTGCGACACGGTCACCTGTCCTATCGGCGAGAGCTGCGACCCGGAGACCGGCCTCTGCGGCTGCGACGCCGCGTCCTGCCCGGCGGGTCAGTTCTGCGACACCGACCGGCACTGCGCGCCCATCGATCTCTGCCTGGACGTCGGCTGTGCCGACGGAGAGACGTGCGACCCGGCCGACGGCCTGTGCAAGTGCACCGCGACCTCGTGCCCGAACGGCCAGGTCTGCGGGGCCGAGGGACACTGCCTCGTCTCCTGCGGAGGCTCGCAGTGCGAGGCCGGGCAGGGCTGCTTCAACCCGGTGACGCAGGCTCCGGGCGGGATCACCTGCACCTGCCTGCCTCGGCGCGACGGCCCAGGAGGCGAGACGCTCCCTGACACCTGCGCGGTCATCGGCAAGGTCTGCGACTACAACCCGCGCAACCCCTCCGCGTCGAGCTGCGTGATGCCCGTCGAGCTTTCGCCCTGCCAGCCGGGGACGGGCTGCGCCTCGGGATACGACTGCCAGCTCGTGCGCGACCCGGTGATGGGCACTCACCTCTGCCTCACGCCGTGCGCGAGCGCCGGCGACTGCCCGGCCTATCACCACAAGTGCTACCCCGGGGACGCGCAACCATCGGGCCTCGCGGGACACTGCTGGTGGGCCTACTGCGCGCGCGACGCGCAGGGCAACCCCATCCCCGGCGAGTATTTCCAGCCCTGCGACAACGAGTCGAGGGGAGACGGCACGTGCGTGCCCCTCAACACTTGGACCGGCACCGAATACGTGGACATCGGCTACTGCTGGGCCGGGGGCACGAGGCCGGTCTACGGGATGTGTACGGACATGGAGCGCCACCTGGTGCCGGAGGACGAGAGGTGTGTCTCCGGAGCGTTCTGCTACCAAGGATCCTGCACGAGCTGGTGCAACGCGGCGCTCAACCCCAACCCGCAAGTCTTCTGCGGGCCGTACGAGCTCTGCTACGACGCGGATGGCGTGCCTTCATCCGAAGGCTCGCCGACCGCGCACGCCGGCATCTGCTGGTAGCTCGGGGAGCGATTCGCGGGCGCCGCGGTAGGGCTGCGGCGGCCCGCGTCTCATCGAATCGGTGGGAAGGAGAGGGACGGCGGCCTGCCGAGCCGGCGCCGCCCTCGGGCGGCGCCTCGCATCGGCCGCGGGCCGCCGGTTGGCCCTCGCGTCTGATCAGTCGTGCCCGTGGGCGCGCTCGGCGTCTTCGCGCGTCGGGTGCACGGCGCCGTGCGGATGCTCGGCCGGCGCGTAGAGCGAATAGACCTTGAGGTCCTTGTCGCCGATGTTCGTCACGTTGTA
>JBMNNX010000067.1:0-25982 GCA_050942745.1 Myxococcales bacterium | reverse complement strand
CTTAGATGCCCTCGTCGAGCAGCTCCGACGCCATCTCGGTCGCCGTCCGCGCGTCGCCGATCATGATCGGAACGATCGGGTGGATGCCCTCCTTGATCTCGAAGCCGGCCTTGGTCATCCGCTCGCGGAAGTTGCGCGCGTTCTCCATTACCGCGTCGCGCAACTCGGTGCTGCCGACGAGCAGGTCGAGCACCCTGTGCGTACCGCCGATGATCGGCGGGGCCACCGTGTTTGAGAAGAGGTAGGGCCGGGCCTTCTGGCGGAGCAGATCGACGATCTCCTGGCGGGCCGCGACGAAACCACCCGCGCTGCCGCCCAGTGCCTTGCCCAGCGTCGAGGTGAGCACGTCGATCTTCTCGGTCACCCCGAAGTGCTCGGGCGTGCCGCGCCCGGCCTTGCCGATGAAGCCGGAGGCGTGCGAGTCGTCCACCATCACCAGCGCGTCGTACTTCTCGGCAAGCTCGCAAATCTGCTCGAGCTTGGCGAGATAGCCGTCCATCGAGAAGACGCCGTCGGTGGCGATCATGCGCAGCCGCTTGCCCTGCGTCTCCTTGAGCTTCTGCTCGAGCTCGGCCATGTCGCCGTTGGCGTAGCGGTGGCGCTCGGCCTTGCACAACCGGATGCCGTCGATGATCGACGCGTGGTTCAGGGCGTCGGAGATGATGGCGTCCTGATCGGTCAGCAGCGCCTCGAAGACTCCGCCGTTGGCGTCGAAGCACGAGCTGAAAAGGATAGAGTCGTCGAACCCGAAGAAGTCGGCGAGCCGCTTCTCGAGCGCGCGGTGCTGGTCCTGCGTGCCGCAGATGAAGCGCACGCTCGACATGCCGTAGCCGCGCTCGTCCAGAGCGGCGCGGGCCGCGGCGAGCACCTCGGGGTGACTGGAGAGGCCGAGGTAGTTGTTGGCGCAGAAGTTGAGAACGGTCTTGCCGTTGACCAGGATCTCGACGCCCTGGTGCGAGACGATGAGCCGCTCCTCTTTCCACGTGCCAGCCTGGCGGATCTCCTCCAACTGGCTTCGATAGATCTCACGAGCTTTGCCGTACATGAGGACCTCGCTGAGAGAAGCCGCCCCGCTCCGGCGGCTTCACGGGTGGAAGAAGCGAAAGAGCACCTCGAGGTGCTCAGGCACTTGCCCCTCGAAGACTTCGGTTCGAGCATCGGCGAAGGGGGCACGCACGATACCCCGGGCTCACTCGAGAATGACCTCCCCGACCACGTCATGGACGCCCGGCTCGCGCCACTCGAGGAGGTTCTTGCTGACGTGCCAGGTCTCGAAGCTGCGCGGGTCGACGACCGAGTGCCGGCTGATGCTGTCGACGATGGAACGACTTGGTCCGAGCCGGTTTTCCTGGCTTCTCGCGTAGACCAGCGCCCGCATCGTCTCCGTCATCGGTTTCCTCGAGAGTCCGCCCGAAGAAGAGGGGCACCATATCGGAGGGTCCTGGACCGGTCAAACGGCCCATCGGCAGCCCGAAACCTGGGAAATCAGGCGTCCGCGGCGCCGCTCGGAACAACGCCTCGGGGGCCTCGGCGCCGCGTTCCGCCGGCGCCTCTCGGTCGCTCAACATGCGGCGCGCCCGACGCCATCCCGAGGGGTCACGAGCGCCGCCCGGTGGCAACGGCGCGCGGCGACGGACGGTCGGCGGGGTCCGCTTCGCCAAGCCGATCGATCTCGACTCGGCTCTGCGAATGCCTGCCCGGCGTCAGACCGACCCGCCGCGACCGACAGGCCGCGTGCCGAGGTCGGAAGTGGTGCGGGGAGGCGGTTGGGCGGGAGACTACCTCTGGCCCGTGATCTCCAACCGATCGACCGGGACGTCCTTGGAGTAGACGTTCTCGTAGATCTCTTCGGGCGCCGGCTCGGGCGCTCGTTCCGCGTCGCGGACGGCGTCATCGACCTGCTTCTTGGCCTCGGCCTCTATCGCGGCGAGCTCGGCCTCGGTCGCTGCCTGCCTGTCGAGCAGGTGCTGCCGGAGCTTCGGAATGGAATCGCGCTTGCGCTCGGCCTCGACCTCCTCCTTGGTGCGATAGGTCGCCGGGTCAGCCATCGAGTGGCCGCGGAACCGGTAGGTCAGCGCCTCCAACAGCGTCGCCCCCTCGCCTCGCTTGGCCCGTTCGATCGCCTCGCGCACGTTCTGGTAGACCGCGAAGACGTCCATGCCGTCGAAGGTCGCGCTGGCGATGTCGTAGCAGCACGCCCGAGCCGACAGCTTGCGGACCGAGGTCGAGAGATCGACCGGGGTCCCCATGCCGTAGCGGTTGTTCTCAATGAGGTAGACGACCGGCAGATCCCAGATACCTGCCAGGTTGAGCGATTCGTGGAACGAGCCCTGGTTCACCGCCGCCTCGCCGAAGAAGCACAGGCAGCACTTCTTCTCGTTGCGGTACTTGATGGCCCAGCCGTAGCCGGTGGCGATGGGGATCTGGCCGCCGACGATGCCGTAGCCGCCGAGGAAGTTCCGGCTGCGGTCGAACAGGTGCATCGAGCCGCCCTTGCCCCTGGATGTGCCGGTCGCCTTGCCGAACAGCTCGGCCATCAGCGGGCCGGGCGGGACCCCGCGCGCCAGGGCCAACCCGTGCTCGCGGTAGCTGCCGATGACGTAGTCGGCCTCGTCGAGCGCGGTCAGGGCACCGACCGCGACGGCCTCTTGGCCGATGTAGAGGTGACAGAAGCCGCCGATCCGCCCGAGGCCGTATTGCTGGCCCGCGCGTTCCTCGAACCGGCGGATGAGCACCATCTTTCGGTACATCTCGACGAGGGTCTGCTTGCTGAGCTCGAGGGCCATGGCACGCTCCGGTTTCGGAGGTCGAAAAGCGCCGCCCGTTGTATCGGCTCGGACCCATGGCGGGCCAAGGGTTCACGCCGCCCAGCGCGCGCCTGCGTCGCCTTCTCGACAGCGCGAGTGGGCGCACCCAAAGCCAAGCCCCGTGGCCGGCCGACCACGGGGCTTGGGAAGCGGCGAGGCTGAGCGTGCGCGCTACTCCTGCTCGGGCTGCGGCAGCGGCGGCGTCGCGTCGGTGACGAAGCGCGGCAGCAGCTTCGAGTTGCCGTACGTCCAGTAGAGCAGGCCGGCCAGCGAGCTGAGGTTGGTGCCCGCCGCGGGCCGGTGCGGGCACTCAGTGCCGCCGAACAGCATCGCGTCGTCCACGCGCAGGGTCGGGCGGGTATGGCCCGCCGGAGAGACGGTCCACTCGCAGAAGTCGCCTTCAGTGTCGGGGTTGCCGCCGGCGTCGACGTTGGTGACCTTGACGAGCACCGCGCGGTACTGCCACCACTTGCTGCCGAGCGTGAAAGGCGACTCCGAGCCAGCGGAATTCACCTCGTCGATGGCGACCTCGACGGGCAGCGCGGCCGGCACGCCAGGCTTGTTGCCGGTACGCACCACGTCCCCACTCATGTTCACGTTGACCTGCGGGAACGCGATCTCCTTGCCGTTCGAGTCCTTGTCCACGCAGCTCGCGCCCTCCCGGTAGCAGTACTCCTGATAGAAGCCGCGGATCTGGAGCTCCTCGCCGATCTCGATGTCGTTGTCCCTGGGGCCGTGGAGCTGCGAGTCGGGGTTGCAGTTGCCGTCGGTGACCGTGCTCTTGGAGGTCAGCATGACGCCGTTGTTCTCGGCCGGAGCGGTCGCGTCGGCGACGAAGGTGCCGTAGAGGCAGTAGTTGTCGGCGGGGTTCGAGGCGTTGGTCTTCTTCGAGATGCGCATGCGCGGCGAGACGACGACCGCCTTGAAGGTCACCTTGCCCGGCTCGATCTCCTGCCGATTCATCTCCGGGACGGTGGTCTCGGTGACCGGGGCGTAGCCCGCGTCGCTGCCGGTGTTGCCCGCATCGGGCTCCTTGTTGCCGGCATCCGGCGCGAGGTTGCCCGCGTCCTCCTCGGTGTTGTCGCCGGCATCGGTCCCGGTGCTGCCCGCGTCCGGAATGTAGATGCCGCCATCCTTCTTGACGTTGGCCCCCGGGTCGTCCCGCTCTTCCCCGCAGGCGTACGCGACGAGGGCCAGGGCACCAACCAAAGAAATCGTCAGCTTCTTGGAACCGATTCTCATGCTGTCCTCTTTTTTCCTCATTCCCCTCGTGAGCTGAAAGGTGCGCTGCACGGTCCATGCCCGCGGGTGGACACCGACGAAGCCGGAAATCCTAAGCGATGGCCGGAGCTGTCGCCAAAGCTTTGTTGTCCGGCACCGAGCACGCTGACCGCGCCTCGGTCACCCCGACGCAAGAGCCTGACACGATTGCCATGGCGGGCCGTCCGGTTGCCAAGGATTCGAGCGCTTCTCCCTCTCGGCCTGGTCGAGAGCCGCAGGTCGCAGATGGCCAGCTTTCGTCCATGCCGCAGCGGGGGCGAAGCCACCCGGGGCCTACGCCCCGGTCGTCATCCCGGACCGGCCCAGTCTCGCCAAGCTGCGCGAGGCGGCGGCGGGCTGCCGCGCCTGCGATCTCTACGAGAGGTCGACTCAGACGGTGTTTGGCGAGGGCCAAGCCGCGGCGGCGCTGATGCTCGTCGGCGAGCAACCGAGCGACAAGGAGGACCTCGCCGGCCGGCCGTTCGTGGGCCCGGCCGGCAGGTTGCTCGACCGGGCGCTCGAGCAGGCGGGCATCGACCGTGCGAAGGTCTAGCTCACCAACACCGTCAAGCACTTCAAATGGCGCGCGCAAGGCAGGCGGCGCACCCACGCCAAGCCCAACGCCTGGGAGATCGCCGCCTGCCGCCCCTGGCTCGAGGCCGAGATCGCGCTCGTTCGTCCGAAGGTCCTCGTCTGCCTCGGCGCCGTCGCCGCGCAGGCCCTGAGCAAGGCGTTTCGCGTCACCCGCCACCGCGGCGAGGCTCTCGAGTCGGCCCTCGCGCCGAGGGTGATCGCCACGGTGCACCCCTCGTCCATCCTGCGCTCGCCGGACGACGAGGCGCGCCGGCGCGAGACGCAGCGCTTCTTCGAGAAGATGAAGCAGGTGGCGAAGCTGCTCGAGCGCTGGGGAGCTCAGGCGCCAAACAGCCCGCGGACAACGGCGGCGATGGCCATCGGGTTGCCGATGAGATCGTCGAAGTGCGGACGCAGGGCGTCGGCGAAGCTCGTGGCGTCGCGGTACCGCTCGCTCGGGTCGCGCGCGAAGCCGCGCATGATCACCCTGTCGAGCTCAGCGCTGAAGCCTGGGCGCTTCTCGATGAGCGAGGCCGGCTGGTCGCGGCGAATCGCGTGGCAGACCTCGTCGGGATTGGCGCCGGAAAACGGCCGCTCGTTGCACAGCAACTCGTAGAGCGTGACCGTGGCCGCCCACAAGTCGGCGGCCTGATCGATGTGACCGGCGAGCGCCTCAGGCGACAGGTAGTAGGCCTTGCCCCAGACCGGGGTCGCGCCCTCGAGCCCATCGCGCGCGTGAGCCTTGGCGATGCCAAAGTCGCCGAGCTTAATCTCGCCGACGCGCGAGATGAACAGGTTCGACGGCGAGACATCGCAGTGCACGATGCCGAGCGGCTTGCCGCTCGGCCCTGTCGCCGAGTGGGCGTAGGCGAGCGCCTCGAGCAGCACGACCCCGAGAAAGACCGCGAAGTCGACCGGCAGCAGGATCTTCCGCTCGCGGCAGCGCTTGAGGATCTGGCCGAGGTCGCGCCCGTCGATGTACTCCATCGCCATGTAGTACTGCTCGCCGAGCGTGCCCGCCTCATAGACTTCGATGATGTTCGGGTGGTGCAGCATGCGCGAGAGATCGGCCTCGCCGACGAACATCTCGACGTACTGCTGCTGCTGAGCCAGCTCGGGCAGCAAGCGTTTGATGGCGACCTTGTATCCGGCCCGCGGCCCCGAGAGATCGACCGCGCGATAGACCTCGGCCATCCCACCGCGGCCGATGAGCGCCTGCAGCTCGTAGTGCGCAAAGACGCGGCTTGCGGACTTGCCGCCTTGGCTCATCCTCGGTTCCCCACCTGCTCAGCGGCTGGCCTTGTCATGGTTCCTCTGGGCAAGAGCGCGGATCTGTTGATAGGCGGGCTCGTCGCGCAGCATCTTGAGGTCCTCATCCGTATCCAGATCAGAGACGGCGCCGAATCCGAAATCGACGGCTTTGCGCAGGCTCCGAAGCGCCTCCTTCAACTTTCCCTGCTTGGCGAGGACGCAGGCCAGGTTGTAGTGGGCGTCCGTGAAGTCGGAGTCGATGGCGAGCGCCCGGCGGTAGTGCTTCTCGGCCTGCTTGTAGTTGCCAAGCGCGTAATAAGAGATGCCGATCTTGTTGAGGATCTCCGGGTTGTGCGGGTCGATTCGGGCCGCCGCCTCGAACTTGAACCGCGCCGCCTCGAAGAGGCCGGCCCTCGAGTGCTTCCCACCCTCGAGGTAGAGCCGATGCGCCTCGGGCGTCATCTTGCGCTGGCGCTGCTGCCCTTCGGACTTGCGGACGATTTCAGCCGCAAGAGGGACGGCCGTCTGGCGGGCGAGGCCGAAGGGGCGGCCATTGAAGACGAGATCCCGGCACTCCTCGCCTGCCGGCGCGAGCGAGCCGGCGAGCTTGTCGCCGTCGGCCGAGAGCGCGGCCATCATGAGCGCCCAGTCTTCCCGCCGCGGACAGCCCGCCGGGTAGCAGACGCGGAACTCGCCCGTGAAAAGGCCGTCGACCATCCTCCCGCGGACGACCTCGCTGCCCTTGGCAAAGCCGCAATTTCGATTCGGATCAACGAGCTTTCCGGCGTATCGGTCGCCTTCCTGCTCGAGACGAATCACGCCAAGCGGCGTCTCCCAGCTTCCTTCGAGCGACTCCTGAGCCCAGGCGGGAGCGACCATGCTCGCCGCCAGGAGGAAGGCCAGCCCAAGGGTGCGACTTCCAAGGAGTTCATGAGTCACGGCCGGCAGATGATAGCCGTCGCCCGCCAGGGTGACAAGGCAACCTCTGCCCCACAGCCGGCCCGTCGGCCTCGCCCTGCTTCGCCTTCGTCGGCGAAACCTCCACTTAGAAATGTTGACAGGTGAGCGGGCCGTCCCTAGTATCTGCGCCTTCTTTCGGCGCCATCGCCAAGTGGTAAGGCAAGGGTCTGCAAAACCCTCATCCCCAGTTCGAATCTGGGTGGCGCCTCTGAGGCCGTGACTCTTCGAGTCGCGGCCTTTCTCGTCTCTGGCTTCGGCTCGCTGCGGCCCGAGCGGCGGTTACTCGGGGAGCGCGGCCTCCTTCGCGCCCGCGGGTACGGCAGCCTTCTTCTCCTGCCCGACGGCGACGGAAAGCTCGATGACGAGCGCGCCGCGGGCGGACTTGGGCGCTCGGACCTGCTTGACCGCCGCGAGGATGCACTTGCTCGCGGCATCGTCCGGGAGGCTGTCGGCGAGCACCGAGAGCTCGGCCACGCTGCCCGAGGCGTCGGCGTGCAGGTCGAGCACGAGGGCGCCGTCGAAGGTGCTGTCGCGCTCGAGCGCCTGCGCGAAGCACCCGAGGACCTCGCGCTCCGAGCGCTGGACGGCATCGACGAGCGCGGCGGGCGCGGCGCCCTCGCTGAGATCGGCGGCGCGGATCTCCACCGTCGCGACCCCTTTCTCCCTCGACATGGGAACGAAGCCCTTGCCGACCGCCCGAGCCACCGGGAGGCTGTCCGCGCGCAGCTCGACGGAAAGAAAATCGACCGCGAGGGCGTACGTTCCGGCGACGCTCATCGTGCAGGGACAGGGCTCCTCCTCGGCGGGTTGGAAGGCGAGCCCCAGCGTCAGGCTGCCCTTCGCGAGCCCCTCGCGCAGCAGCTCGGCTCTGCCCTGCACGGCTTCGAGCTCGAGCAGCTCGTGGTCGAGGTCGAAGATGACCAGCTTGCCGCCGAGCACGCGAAACGGCCGCTCGGCCGAGACCTTCACCGCCGCCTCCTCGGGGCTCCACCCGGCGATGGCGAAGTCGGCCCAAGGCAGCTCGACCGCGAAGCGCGAGGCCCGCAGCCGCTCCCGCTCGCTCTCGTAGGCGGCGATCGCCTCGGCGCGCTCCGCGGGGCTGCCCGGGAACTCGACGCGCTCGGTCGGAAGCAGGGCGAGGCAGAGCTCGCGCACCCGCTGCTCGCTCGTGAGCGGGACGGCGTTCTGAGCAAGCGCGTCCAAAGGCAACGAGAGTAAAAAGACGAAAAGAAGGAGTGCGCAGCGGACGAGAGACATCGGGGGTCGGTCCTCACTCGAGCGGCGCAGCCTCGCCAGCTCGGATACCGGCCAAGTGTAGGAAGCGCTAGGCCGCGAGGTCAATTTGCGGGGCGCGACCTTCCGACGGAGCGCACGAACGGATGGTCCGCCGCGCCGCGCGGGCCGGCTCCGGAGAAGGACTTCAGCGCGCCCGCGCCCTACCCCCCTGGCGCTCGCGCCCGGCGCTACAGGCGCGCCTCCTCCTCGTCGCGGAAGGCTATCCAGCGAGCGAGGACGGTGAAGAGGTCGAGCGCGTCGACGCCGGCGCGCCGGAAGGTGCGGCAAGCGGTCGGACAGGCGGTGACGATCCGGCGCTCGGGCACGAGGTGCGCCTTGGCCTGCTCCGCGGCGATTCTCGTGGCCGTCTCCGGCATCGTCAGCCCGAGCAGCCCTCCGCCGCCGGCGCACCCGGCCTCGGATGGCGCAGGCTCGTGGAACTCGCCGACCGCGGCCCGCAGCAGCCGGCGCGGCCCCTCGCGCCGGTCAAGCTCCCGGCCGAGCTTGCAGGCCTCGTGGTACGAGAGCTTCAGGTTCAGCGGCGCGCGGCCGAACGCATACTCGAGCCGGTCGGCCAGCAGGTCGAGCAGCAGCACGATCTTCGGCTTGAGCTCAACGCCCGCCTCCGGATAGTGGCGCAAGAAGGTCACCGCGCAGCCCGGATCCCCGACGACGAGCTCGGAGAGCCCCTCGATCCTCTTCGCGAACCTTCGGGCGTGCTCGACGAACTCGGCCCGCAGGCCCGCGGCGAGCAGCGGATAGCCGCAGCAGTCCGCGCAGGCTTCGCTCAGCGCGAGCCGTATCCCGAAGCCGGCCGCCGCGTCGATGGCCGCCTTGGCGATCGAGGGCTCGCGAGCTATCGCAGTGCAGCCCGGGAAATAGGCGCGCCCCTCGGTCTCGCGCGAAACCTGGCGGGCGAGCGCCGCCAGGTCCGCGCCGAAGGGGTTTCGCGCCTGGGCGAAGCTCTCGCGGATCCGGTCAACGGCCTTGGGCGCTTCCCCCTCGTCGCCAACCTCGGCGCGCGCCTCGAGCAGCGCCGCCGCGACGTCGATCGAGTGCCGGCAGCTCTCGGTACACCGCCCGCAGCCGGTGCAGGCGAAGATCGCCGCCCCGGCGGCCTCGTCGAAGCTGCGCGCCCCGGTGCGGTGCAGGCGCAGCAGGCTCATCTTGCCCGACGGCGTGTGCGTCTCCTTGCAGGTCGCGTTGGAGACAGGGCAGACGAACCGGCACATCTTCGGGCAGTACGCGCAGGTCGCGACCTCGCTCCGGTTGGGCCTCGCGGTCCTCACGCGACCTCCTGGCCGGCGCCGCCGAGGACGCCGAGCAGCGGCGCGGGCAGCGGCTCGGGCGGCGAGTCGAGCGCGGCCGCGCCTTTCACGGGGGCGCCCGCCGTGACGACCACGCTCTCGCGCGCAATCCGGTAGACGCCGAGCGGGCCCGCCGAGGCGATGGCCCAGGCGAGCCGGTCCCAGCCGATCTCGCCCTCGAACTCCTGCTCGCCGCCGCCCACCTGACCGACGGCGCGCGGCTCGCCCCGGCGCTTGAGCAGCCCCTCGACGAGCGCCCGGTCGCGCCGGGCGCGAAAGGCGTAGGTGGCCACGGTGATCGCGACCGCGAAGCCGCGCCCCTTGCGCCGCGTGTGCATCTCGACCGGCCGCACGTCACTCCCGGCGACCTCGCGCAGGAGCGAGACGACGTCCTCGGGCCTCTCGACGATGGCGTGGAAGGTCTCCTCGAGCTCGGGCCTCGGCAGCGCGCGAAGCTGCGCCTCCACGATGGTGCCGGCCTGGCCGCCGCGCCCGAGGAAGAGCGCCTCGAGCATCGGACCGCCGCTCGAGCGCGGCGCCGCCGACGTCACGAAGAGCCCGCCGCTGCGCAGCGCGACGCCCAGCGAGAGCGCGGCGGTCTCGAGCCGGTTGCCAGGCACCGCGCGCAGCCCGGCGTGCCGCCCCTCGAGCCACTCGCGCACCGTCAGCGAGCGCGCCTTCGGCGACAGCCAGCCCAGGGTGAGCGCCCAGCCCTGCAGCGTCGCCTCGACCTCGCCGAGGTGGGCGCTCGCGCCGACCCGGATCGTGCAAGCGACCGGATCGGGCGCCTCCACGCGGTCGAAGGCGCCGAGCGAGACGACGACCCGATCGGCATCTTGCCCAAGCATGCCCCTGACCGCCTGGGCGCGCGCCACCTCGCGCAGCGACCCGGGGAGCAGCTCGACGACCCCGTCCCCGGTGCGGGTCGGGACGCCGGCGGCCTTGCGGACTCTCTCCTCGAGCTGGGTCAACTCGTACGCGGCGACCGCCATCTAATCTCCGAGCTTGCCAGGGTTCATGATGCCCGCGGGGTCGAAGGTCGCCTTCAAGGCCCGCACCAGCAGCAGGCCGTCGCCGACCTGGGACTTGAAGGCGTTGAGGCGCGCGACCCCGACGCCGCGATGGTGACTGAAGGCCGCGCCGGCCGCGTGCGCCGCCGCGAGCGCCGAGCGCCACAGGTCGTCATAACGGCGCTCGACCTGCCCGAGGCTGCCGGCGGCCCCGACGAACGTGAACTCGAGCGCGCAGCCCTCGACCCGCGCGTGGTCGAAGCGACAGCCGACCAGGGCGAGCGGAGCGGCCGCGTCGCGCACGCGCTCGTAGATCTCGACCGCGCGCTCCCAGGTCCCCGCGACCTCCATCCTGTCGAGGAACGCGCCGGCGTCGAAGACGCGCGACTGCCTGAAGGGCTCGGCGTACCGGTTCTGCAGCCAGGTCTGCGCCGGCTCGGCGCCCCGGTCCTCGCCGCCGCCGGCGGCGCAGACCCGCGCGGCCTCCTCGGCCTCCAGCTCGACGAGCTCAGAGTCGCCCTCGAAGACCAGCAGCAGCAGGCACTCGCGCAGCAGCTCGGCGGCGCGGTTGAGCCCGAAGGCGGCGGCGCCGACGGCGCGCGAGGCCAGGCGCTCGAGCGGCAGGAGGACCCCTTCGTCGAAGCGGTCGCGCAGCAGCCCTCGCTTGTGCACCGCTCCCGACTCGTAGCCCCGCGCGAAGACCTGGGTATCGACCGGATCGTAGAGCCGGGCGACGGCCGGGCGCAGGCCCGCCCTGAGGATCGCGCGGAGGGCGTCGATGCCCGAGCGCACGCCCGAAAACGCGAATGCCTGGAAGGCGCGCGCCTGCGGCGCGCTCACCAGGTGCAGGCGCGCCCTGCAGATCGTCCCGAGCGTCCCCTCGCTGCCGAGGAAGAGCCCGGGCGTCAGCCATCCCTGCTGCGGCCGGCGCGCGGCGACGAGCACCTCGCCTCGCCCGTCGACGACGGTCAGCGAGGCGACCATGTCCTCGATCTTTCCGTAGCGCCCCGAGCACTGCCCCGCCCCACGCGTGGCGAGCCAGCCGCCGAGCGTCGAGCCGCCGATCGACGACGGGAAGTGCCCGGTCGTCAGGCCCTGGCGCCCAAGCTCGCGCTCGAGCCGCTCTCCGAGGATGCCCGCCTCGCACTCGACCTCGAGCGCGTCGGGATCGAGCGCCACCACGCGGCGCATGCGCTTGAGATCCATGGCGATCCCGCCGCGCAGCGCCAGCGTGCCCCCGCAAAGCCCCGAGCCGGCGCCGAAGGGCACCACCGGCACTGCGAGCCTCGCCGCGAGCCGGGTCAGCTCGCGCACCTCCTCAAGAGTCTCGGGCCAGACGACGAGCTCCGGGGGCGACGGCGTCTGGCCCGAGCGCGCCCAGACGAGCGCCTTGGGCCAGAGGTCGCGCGCGTAGGCGAGCCGATCGGTCGGCTCGATGGAGGCGCGCCCGGCCACGATGCGCGAGGCGTCGCGGTACAGCGCACGGGCCTCGGGCGTCGCAGCGGGGACGTCCCGGGCAGGCAGTCGATGGACGGGTCGAGTCATCAGGGCTCTCGAGCCCACCGCGGGAGCCCTCACCGCAAGCGGTCGGACCCCCGTCGACAGGACTCTCGGTGTCCGGGGGATGCTAGCCGCCGGGCGCAGGTCGTTCAAGAAAGGACAGTGTCGCGGGGCTTACCCGGTCCTTAGGCCGCGGTAGAATCGCGCGCGTGGCCACCTACCGGATTCCTCACCTGCCCGGCCAGCCTGAGAGCTGGCGGGTGCTCGGCGCCAACTCCCTCGACGAGCCCGTCTATCTGACCCGGCTGATCCGCGCCGGCGATCCGCGGGCCGCGCAGCTCGAGCGGCAGATAAGGTTCCCGGCCCCGCACGACTCGCCGCTGCTCGCACCGCTGGTCGAGCTGGGGATAGCCAGCGACGGCTGGCTCACCGTCGTCGAAAAGGCGCTGCCTGCGGTG
The DNA here is from genome assembly GCA_050942745.1 of Myxococcales bacterium. Taxonomy (GTDB): domain Bacteria; phylum Myxococcota; class Myxococcia; order Myxococcales; family UBA5297; genus UBA10939. The sequence goes on along the minus strand of JBMNNX010000067.1, from coordinate 13,581 downwards.
CCGCTCGCCGAGGTGGTCGCGCGCGCCCGCGAGCGCGACCTGCCCTTCCTGCCGGAGGCCTGCGCCTGGTTCGGCAAACGCCTGTGCGAAGTAGTCTCGACCCTCGGCACGACCGCTCACCTGCGGCTGACCCCGCGCAACGTGCTCGTGCAGCCTGACGGCGAGCCTCTCGTGCTCGGAACCGCCTACGCGCGGCTGATCGCCCCTTCGGCTGACGAGCAGCCTTTCCTGCCGCGCGGCGCCGACAACTCCCGCGCGGCCGACTCGTACGCGGCGGCCGAGATCGTGCGCCTCCTCGCCTCTCTCGGGGCCGCGGCCTACGAGGACGATTGGGGCTCGCTGCCGCTCTCGCTCAAGGCCTGCTTCGTCCGCGCGAAGGCAGCCGGCCTGAGCCCGGCCGCGCTCGCCGCGAGCATCGGCACGACGTTCGGGAAGTGGGGCAAGAAGTGCGACGGCAAGGCGTTCCGCGCGAACCTGCAACGGCTCGACCTTCGGCCGGCTGAGCACCTCGCGCCGGCGAGCGCACCGCTGCAGATCGAGCCGCGCTTCGAGTCAGCCGAGGAAGCGAGCTGGACGCCGAGCGGCTCGATGGATCTCGAGGGGCGAATCGAGCGCTTTGCCTCCGCGACGCCGGTCGCCGAGCCGCCCCCGCCGCGACCGCCCGAGAGCGCCGAGCCCCTCGAGCTCGACGAGCGGGCCCTCGCCGACGCCTTCAAGGCCCGCGACAGCAGGCTCCCGGCCTCCCGGCGCGGCCTCGCCAAGGCGGTGCTCAAGGCGGTGGCGCTCCTCCTCGCCCTCGGCGGGATCGGCGCGCTCCTCTGGGCGCGGGCGCCCCAAATCCTCGCGTTCGTCGAATCGCTGGTGGCCGAGCGGCCCCAAGGCGCCTACGGGACGGCGCTGCTGCGCATCGAGAGCACGCCGCCGGGCGCGCAGGTCCTCCTCGGAGATCAGCTCCTCGGCGAGACGCCGTATCTCGGAGACAATGACCTGCCCGCTGGAGCCCACCGCGTGCGGCTGATCAAGAGCGGCTATCAGCCCGCGACCGCCTCCTTCGAAGGCGGCCGGGACGTCGAGCTCAAGATTAACCTGCGGCGGCGCTGACCGCCGCTATGCCTGGGCAGGGATCTGCTCGGCGCGCTTCTTCTCCTCGCTGGCGCGGATGAGGTAGCCCATCAGCATCAAGGACGAGGTGTTCTCGAGGACGCGCTCGGGGTCGCGAGAGATGAGATTGGCGCTGTAGGAGAGGAAGAACTGCGCCAGCTCCTCGCCCGCCTCGCGCACGATGAGCGCGTTGAGAATCGAGGGCTCCATTGTTCGGATATCGTTGATAAAGGCGATAGCCATCGCCTTCTTGTCATTCTCCACGTGCGCCTCCACCGCGCTGGCTTTCTCCCGCGCGCGTCACCGACCAGCCCGCCTGTCGGGCAATATCGACGTTCGCCAGGCGGGGCGCAACGCCCCGCGCCGTGTCGCCTCCGCGCCCACGCTCAGAGTGCGAACGCTTTGACCGCCCGATCGAGGCCGTGACAGAATCTGCCCGCTCGTTCGCCTCGAGAGCGAGCGAGCGCGCCGAAGCGGGAGGAGCGGACGATGTTCACGGGCGTGAAGGTCTTTTCGGCAACGAGGGCCAGGGAACGCGAGGACCTGGGCGAGCACGTCACGCGCTGGATCCACAGCAACGCTCAGGTCGACGTGGTGGACAGGGTCGTCCTCCAGTCGTCGGACAACGAGTTCCACTGCCTCACCGTGGTGCTGTTCTATCGGGAGAAGGCTCGCTAGCCCCCGCGCCCTCTTGAGCTCTCGAAAGCGCGCTCGGCACCCGGCCGCGCGAGTCTCTGCGGCCGCCGCGCGGCCTCGCGGGCGGAACACTCTCTGGCCCGCGAGCGCCGCGGGCGCCGGGTGGCCTCTTCGACCCCTCTACGAGCCCGCGAGCAGCCACAGCCAGCCTGCGAACGCCAGCGCCGCCGCAGCCGCGGCGTGCCGCGCCGCCATCTTCAGCAAGCGCCGCGGATTGCCGCCCTGCCTCTCCGGACCCGGCCGCACCTCCCACGGCTCGAGCATCGGCTCGCCGGCGGCGCGCGAGAGCACCCCCGCGATCTTCGCTGGCGCCTGGTCCGGCAGCAGGTGCTCGATGAACCGGTAGTGATGGAGCCCCGCCAGCGGCGGATCGGGGTCGAGCTCTCTGGCGCGGCGCGCGATGGGCCGCTTGGGCGCCGGCCGCTCCAAGAGCTCCTTGGCGTCCACCTCGCCCTCGAGCCTGCTCTCGCTTTGCGCCAGCCCGCGAAAGAGCCTGGCCACCCGGGCCAGCGCGACCTGGCCCCCCTCGTCCCGAAGGACGAGCCGCTCGGCGCGCCCCAGGTCGAGGTAGACGAGATCGGCCTCTGCCCCGCGGCCGCGCAGCACCTCGAGGCGAAAGCCGAGGCACGGCTTGCCGCTGAGCGGCGCGATGAGCGGCGGGTCCCCGACGAGCTTGCCGCGGACCGAGACCATCACCGCGCCCTCTTCGCCAAACAGCTCGAGCGCCCGCGCGACCGTCGCCCGCGCCTCGGCCTGTGCGGCGCGATAGCGCGCGAAGGCGCGCCACGCGAGCCACCCGAGCAGCAGCGAGACGAGGACGCACACGAGCGCCGCGGCGACCGGGAGCAGGCCGAACGCGCCGGCCGGCACGAGCGCGGCGAGCCCGGCCGCCGCGGCCGGCACGAGCGCGCGCCCCAGCCTCAAGCGCTCGCCCCTGGCCGCCTCGAGCGCCAGGCCCAGGTACAGCAGCGCCGTCAGCGTCGCCGCGGTCAGCATCAGCCTGCTGGCCATCGCGAGCATCGTCGCCTCCGGCCGCCGAGCCCCGAGCGCCGGCGGTGCGTTCGGCTAGCCGCGCAGCCCGAGCGCGGCCAGGTGGGTGCGGATCTCGTCCACGCGCGCGGCCCACGACTCGCCGCGCACCGCCTCGCTGCGCTCGCGCCGCGGCCCCGGGGCCTCGAGCGCGGCGCGCGCCTGGGCGACGAACTCCTCGGGCGTGCGCCCTATCCGGCACAGCCCGAGCCGCTCGACCTCGGGGATAGCCGTCGAGACCACCGGCAGGCCCGCCGCGAGGTACTCGCGCACCTTGAGCGGGTTCGAGTTCAGCGTCAGCTCGTTGATCTTGAAGGGCATCAGCGCGACGTCGAACCCCTTGCAGTAGGCGGGCAGCTCCTCGTAGCGGCGCTGGCCGATGAGATGCACGTTCGGCAGCCTTCGCAGGCGCGAGGTGTCGGCGCGCTGCTTGCCGATGAGGACCAGGCTGCCCGCGGGCAGGCTCTGCGCGAGCGTCTCGAGCAGCTCGAGATCGACCCAATCGGCGATGAGCCCGAAGAAGCCGAACAGCGGCCGCGGCAGGCCGGCTATCTCCTCGGGGACGACCGTCTCCGGCTCGAGCGCGCGCGCAAAGTGGGCGTGATCGACCCCGTGGCGCACGAGCACGGTGTTGGGGTTGAGCACCCGCTTGCTCGTCCACAGCAGCTCCGAGGAGGTGATGACCAGGTCCGCGCCCTCGACGAGGCGGCGCTCCTGCTCGGCGATGGCCGCCGGGGTGCCCGAGAAGGCCGAGAACTCGTCCACGCAGTGGTAGATGAGCAGCCGCGCCCTCAGGCTCTGCGCGACCCACTCGGCGGCCGGCAGGAACGACCAGACGATCGGCCGCCGGAAGCCGAGGGCGCGCATCGCCCGCTCGACCTGCAGCTTGAGCGCGATGCGGTTGCCCGCGGCGACCAGCCGGCTGCCGAACAGCGGCACCGCGAGCGGCGAGAGCACGAAGATGTTGTGCTCGACCTCGCGCACCCCTCGCAGCGTGCCCGCGGCCTTCTTGGCGAGGCGGCGCAGGTCGTGCGCCGAGGCGGTCGGCGCCCGGTTGCCGAGCGAGTTGACCCAAAGCACGCGGTTGTCCACGGCGAGCAGCCGCATCAGGTGGGTCTTCGACAGGGGATCGCCGTCCCAGTCGTTCGAGAAGCAGACGATGTCCGCCCCTCGCAGCACGTCGCTCAACTGGTCGAGCCTTCTCATCGCCGCCGCTCCTTCGCGCCTTCAGGTCCCGGAGGCGGCCTGAAGCGAGGCCGGCCGCGCGATGTCGCTGCGCAGCGCGCGCCCCCGCTCCAGCAGCTCGCGCCTGCCGCCGGTCAGGAACGCCTCGTGCCACTCCTCGAAGAGCCAGAGCGCATAGAGCTCTTCGCGCCGATCGACCCGCCCCGAGCGGTGCTCCTCGAGCAGCCCCTCGATGGCCGCCGCGCCCAGGATGCCCCGGCAGACCGAGCGCGACCCGAGCAGCCGCTCGCGGCACGGCTCGTAGAGCTCGGCGCGCAGCCAGCGGGTGAGCGGCACCGGGAAGCCCTTCTTCTTTCGCCGCAGGATGCCCTCGGGGATCTTGCCCGCCATCGACATGCGCAAAAGGTGCTTGCCCACCGCGCCGCGCAGCTTGAGCTCCGGGGGCAGGCTCCAGGCGCTCTCGAGCAGCTCGTGGTCGAGGAAGGGCACCCGAAGCTCGATCGCCCAGGCCATGGTCATCTTGTCGGCCTTGATCAGCAGGTCGTCGGGCAGCCAGACCTTCGTGTCGTTGTAGAGCATGCGGTGCAGCGGGTGCGCGCCCTCGGTGCGCCGCCACAGGGGCTCGAAGCGCTCGATGAGCCCGGCGAGCGCCCGCGGCCCGAAGTGGCGCGCGATGAGCGCGTCGTCGAAGGCGCGCCCGACCCCGAGGTAGCGCTTGTCGAGCGGGCGGCCCGCAAGATCGAGGTAGCGGCGCAGCTTCGGGTGCCGCGCCCCGCGCGCGGCCACCGCCAGCGCCCGATCGAGCGCGCCCCCGCCCACCGCGCGCGCCCGCTCCATCAGCAGCATCCGCGCGTAGATCGGGTAGCCGGCCAGCACCTCGTCGGCCCCTTCGCCCGAGAGCACGACCACCACCTCGTCGCGCGCGCGCTTGGCGAGGTGCATCAGCGGGACGCACGCGCCGTCGGAGAGCGGCTCGTCGAGGTGCCAGGCGAGCTTGGCGAGGCTGTCGCGAAACAGCGCGCAGTCCACCGTCACCTCGCGGTGCTCGGTGCCGACCGCCGCGGCGGCCTTGCGCGCCCAGGCGAGCTCGCCCTCGCTGTCGCCCTCGTAGCCGACCGAGAAGCTCTTGAGCGCCGACGGGTCGGCCCTCTTCATCGCCCAGCCGACCGCCGTCGAGTCGATGCCGCCCGACAGGAACAGGCCCACCGGCACGTCGGCCATCAGCCGCAGGCGCACCGACTCGAGCACGAGCTGGGTGAGCGCCTCGCTCTCCTCGACCGCGTCGCGCGGCCGGGCGTCGAGGTAGCTCGCCTCGACCGGCACGTCCCAGAACGGCGCGATGCACGCGGCGCCGTTCTCGAAGACCAGCCGGTGGCCCGGCTGCAGGCGCTCGATGCCCTTGAAGAGCGTCTGCGGCCCCGGCACGTAGCGCAGCGCGAGGTAGTCCAGGAGCCGCTCGGCGTTGAGCTCGCGGCGCGCCTCGTCGAAGGCGAAGAGCGCCTTCACCTCCGAGGCGAAGAGCAGGTCGCCGCCGGCCAGGGTCCAGTAGACCGGCTTGACCCCGAGCCGATCGCGGGCGAGCAGCAGGCGGTGGCGGCGCTGGTCCCAGAGCGCGATGGCGAAGATGCCCCGCAGCCTGCCGAGCACCTCGTCGCCCCACTGCTCGTAGCCGTGGACGATGGCCTCGGTGTCCGAGCGGGTGGCGAAGATGTGGCCCATCGCCTCGAGCTGCGCGCGCAGCGCGAGGTGGTTGTAGATCTCCCCGTTGAAGACGATCCAGACGGTGCGGTCCTCGTTGGCCATCGGCTGCGCCCCGCCGGTCAGGTCTACGATGGCGAGCCGGCGGTGCCCGAGCGCGGCGTTGTCGTGGAAGTAGAGCCCTTCGCCGTCCGGGCCGCGGTGGGCCATCAGCTCGAGCGCGCTCGCCATCGGCTCGGGGGCGACCGCCCGCTCGCGGTCGGCGTTGACGCGGCCGACGATTCCGCACATCTCAGCTCTCCCCTCCCGCGCGCCGGTCGCGGCCGAGCAGCTCGAGGTACGCCCGGAGGATGGGCGCGAGCTCGTCGCCGCCCTCCGCCCTTCGCGGCCCCTCGCGCCAGGCCCGCTCGACCTTCTCGGCGAGATCGACCGGGTCGCCGGTGCGAAACAGGCGCGCGCCCGAGGGCCGGAAGCCCACCGCGGTCGCGACCACCGGCTTGCCCAGCCCGAGCGCCTCGCGCACCGACAGCGCGTCGCCGTCGGCGAGCGAGGGGCGCACGAAGACGTCGCAGGCGGCGATGACCGCGAGCGCCCGCGCGTGGTCGAGCTCGCCGAGGAACGCGACGCGCTCGCCGACCCCCGAGGCGCCGGCGAGCGCCTCGACCGCCTCGCGCCGGCCCGGCCCGAAGAGCGCGAGGCCGACCCGCGGCATGCGGCTCGCGAGCACCGGCAGGGCCGCGAGCAGCGGCCTCGTCCCGTAGATGGGGCTCGGCGCCACCGCGCAGGCGAGCAGCGGCTCGAAGCGCGCGCGCGCCGCGGCGAGCCCGTCCGGCGCCTCGCCCGGCCGCAGAGGGCCGGTGCCCGCGGGGGCGATAGCCACCCGCGAGGCCGGGACGCCCGCGTCGAGCAGGGCGCGCTCGATGGCCGGGTTGACCGCGAAGATGCGCCCGAAGCCGCGGCTCGCCGCGCGCACCAGGCGCCGCGGCGCGGGGCCGAGCGCGAGGAAGTTGGGGGCGAGCCCGCTGTGGACGGTGAGCACCGGCGCCGGGGAGAGGGGCCTGCGCAGCGCGCCGGCCGCGGCGGCGATGGCCCAGGAGCGCGCGTTGTGCCCGCTGATCTGCGCGTGGACGAGGAACCCGAGCGCGGCGTGCCAGGCGAGCTGCGCGGCGAGCTCGCGCGCGCGGCGCACCGGCGCGATGTCCTTGCGCCCCTCACGCGCCCCGAGGGCGAGCACCCGGACCCAGGCGTCGGCGTCCTTGAGCCTGCGGTGCAGGGCCTCGACGTGGACCGCGATGCCGCCGTGCGGCGGCGGGTAGTTGCCGACCAGGAGAATGCGCGCGCCTGCGAGCTTGCGGTTCACGGGCGGGTCGGCTCCTCGAGGGGCTCGTCGTCGCGGCGCACCCGCCCGATCTCGCGGGCGGGGACGCCGGCGACCACGGTGTAGGGGGCGACGTCGTGGGTGACGACCGCGTTGGCGCCTACTTGCGCGCCGCACCCGACGCGGATGTCGCCGAGCAGGCAGGCGCCGGCGCCGATCTTCACCTCGTCTTCGATGACCGGCGCGCCCTTGCTCGTCGAGCGCCCGCCGATGGTCACGTGCGGGCCGACGAGCACGTTGCGGCCGATGCGGGTCGCCGGGTGGATGACGATGCCCAGCCCGCCGTAGGCGAGCTCGGTCCCCTCGCCGATCTGCGCCTCGGTGCCGATGTACGAGCAGGTCGCGAGCTGGATGAGCTTGCGCAGCGCGCGCGGCACGAAGGGGACACCGAGCCTGTGGGCGGCTTGAGCGAGCCTGTGCAGTTCGAGCGCGTTGAGCATGCGGGCAACCCACCTGCCGGCCTGCGACGGCCTGCCGGCAGGGTCAACCTAGGGACCGGGCGCGCGGCGCGGTAGCGGCCCGGAGCCCTCGGCGCCGATAGGCGCGCTGGCCGCAAAGCGGTTGCGCTCGCCGAGCACAGGGCGGGTCAGCGAGAGCATCCCGAAGACGTCGTCGATGTGGCAGGCGGTCAGGTTGGCCGAGTAGCCGAACGGCCCGCGGCTGAAGTTCTCCCAGAGCGTCTTGCGCTTGAGGCGGAACGGGTCGCCGCCGACGCGGTTGGGCAGATCCTCGGTCGTCACCGCCGAGCGGAAGCCGTGGCGCACCAGCGCGGCGACGACGCGCTGGTCGTAGTAGCCGTTGGGGTAGGCGAAGTCGCGCACCGGCCGGCCAAGCCGCTGCTCTATCTCGCGCTTGGAGGCGGCGATCTCCCGATCGATCGCCTCCTCGGACTCGTGGGTGAGCACCACGTGGTTGACCGTGTGCGCGCCGAACTCGATCCCCGCATCGGCCATCTTCGCCACCATCTCCCAGCTCAGCGGCTCGCCCGAGGGCGGCACCGGGTCGGCGGCGCAGCCCAGGCTCTTCTCGATGCGCGCGATGAGCCGCAGCAGCTCGTCGGCCGGGCGGCGCGAGATGAGCCGCTCGACCGCCAGCGCGGCGCGCGCGTCCACCAGCTCCGAGGCGACGACGTTGCGCGTTCGGCCGCTCGAGCCGCCCAGCTTCAGCTTGATCAGGTGGTAGAGCCGATCGTGCGGGAAGCGCGCCCCCGAGCTGACGAGCCCCGAGGCGAGGTACACCGTCGCCGGGTGCCCGCGGCGGGCGAGCACCGGGAAGGCGTGGTCGTAGACGTCGCGGTAGCCGTCGTCGAAGGTGAGCACCGCCGCGTCGCGGCGCGGCTCGAGCTCGCCCGAGACGACCCGCATCGCCTCGCCGAGCGGGACGATGTCGAAGCCGGCGCGAAGCAGCTCGTCGAGCTGGCGCTCGAAGGTCGCCACGCTCAACAGCAGCCCGGGAATCGCCCGACGCTGCTCGCTCTCGAAGTCCTCGACCACGCGGTGGTAGCTCAGGATGAGCACCCGGCGGCCGCCGACGGCCACGCGCGCGGCGCGCGCGAGCAGCCCGTGCATCCCCGAGTAGTGCAAAGCGTTGGCGGCCACCGACTTGGCCGCGCTGCGCGCAAAGCTCTTCCAGTCCATCGCCCCTCCCCGCCTCGTCCTCACGAGGAGCCGCGCCGGCGCTTGCGGCGCCGCAGCTCCTCCCACCGCTCGTCGCCGATGAGCCTTTGCGCGGCGCTCTTGACCGCCCGGGCGCCGCTCGTCGCCGCGAGCCAGGCCGCCCCCGCGGCGGTGCGGTTGACGATGCGCACGCCCTCGGTGCGCCGGCGCGCCTTCTTTGCCCACTCGAACTTGTAGGGCTCCTGCCCGCGCAAGAAGTCGAAGACCGCGCGCTTCTCGCGGAAGGCGTCCGCGAGCGTCTCGCCGAGCAGCACCAGCCCCACGCTGCGGCGCGTCCAGCCCGGGTCGTAGCCGGACTGGTAGTAGTAGAAGCGGTCGCGGTGGACGATGCCGTAGACCGAGGCGAGCGCCTGGGAGCCGAGCCGAAGCGTGTAGAGCCGCAGCATCCCGCTCTCGGCCAAGAGCTCGGCCGCGTCGCGGTGGAAGGCGCGCACCTCGGCGGTGTTGATGCCCTGCGAGCCGCCGTCGCGCTCCCAGCGCAGCCGGTGCAGGCGGAAGAAGTCGGCCATCGCCGCGGCCACCTCGCCGGGCTGCTCAGTGCGCTCGATGGCGAAGCCGGGCTGGGCGACGAGCCACTTGCGGCGCCGCGCGAGGTTGTCGGCGCGGCCGACCTCGCGCAGGTAGCTCTCGAAGTCGCCGCGCGTCTCGACGATGGGGCAGACGTGGCGCGCGAACCGCTCGGCGAGCAGCGCCCCCGGCGCCAGGTGCTCGAGGACGCGCGCGCCCAGGGCGCTGCCCTCGGGCTGGTCGAGCAGCTCGAGCACGTCGAAGCGCGCGCGCCGGGCCGCCAGGTGCTCGGCGAACAGGCTCGCGAGCTGCCCCTCGCGCCCGCGCGGGGCGACGGCGTCGAGGTACTCGCTGCCCACCCAGTCGTCGCAGCCGAGAAAGCCCCAGCGGCGCACCTCGAGCCCGGCGACCTGCGAGCGCCGCTCGCACAGCGGCAGCAGCCCGGCGAGCCCGCCGCGCTCGTCGCGGGCGGTCAGGATGCGCAAGCCCGCCTCCGGGGCGACCCTGCGCCACCACGGGTAGAGCCACTCCCAGGTCAGAAACGGCGAGGCCTCGCTCTTGAAGACCAGGCGCGACCACTCGGCCCGCAGGCTCGCGAAGCTAAGCCCCTCGCCGACCTCGTCGATCCACAGGCGCGCGGGCGCCCGACCTTCGCTCTCGGTGGCTCGGCGCATCGCTATTTTCTCACCGCCTGGCGGACCGCCTCGGCCAGCGCCGTCATCGCCGCGGGCGTCAGGTCCTGGTGGGCGGGGATCTCGAGGATGGTGCGGCGCAGCGCCTCGACGTCGGGGAACTCGCCGGGCAAGCAGGCCGGGTGCCCGTAGCGCCAGAAATCGACCGTCTCGATGCCGCGGGCGGCGAGCCGGGCCTGCACGCCGGCCTTGTCCTCGACGCGCAACGGATAGAAGAGCGGGCAGACCCCCGGCGGCAGCTCGGCGAAGACCGGCGGGACGACGTCGCGCAGGTGGCCGAGCAGCAGGAAGTAGTTGCGCCGGCGCCGCTCGACGATGCCCGCGAAGTCCTGGGCGAGCGCGATGCGCCGGGTGAGCGCGCTCATGCCGAGGTCGGCGTGGGCGCGGTTGAAGTGCTGCGTGCCGGTGGCGACCCGCTCGATCTTCGCGGTGCTCACCGTCAGCTTGCCGAGCCCGCGCACCGCCTGGCGCAGCAGCCTGCCGAGCGCGCCGGCGCGCAGCTCGAGGTTTTGCAGCAGCGCCGAGGCGAGGTGCGAGAGCGTCGAGAGCATCGGCGGCTCGGGCGGCGCGGGCAGCCCCTGCGGCATCGACCTCGACAGCACGAGGGCGCCGCCGTTGGGCACCGGGAGCGTCTTGTAGATGGAGAAGATCGCCGCGTCGCCGAAGGTGCCGAGCGGCCGGTCGCCGTCGCGCGACAGCAGCGCGAGCGCGCAGTCCTCGATGAGCGGCAGCCCGTGCGAGTCGGCGAGCGCCCGCAGCTCGCGGGCCGGGCCCGGGAAGCCGAGGTAGTGGATGAAGTAGAGCGCGCGGGTGCGCGGGGTGATGAGCCGGGCGACCTCGTCGGGATCGACCTGCATCTTCGGCCCGACCCCGAAGAAGCGCACGCTCGCCCCGGCGTCGACGAGCGCCTCGATCTCGACCCCGTGGTGGTAGGCCGGCGCGAGGACCTCGCCCTGCTCGAGCCGCAGGATGCGCGCGAGGGTCCAGACCGCGTTGCGCCCGAAGTAGTAGAAGCGCGCCCCCGGGGCCTCGAAGGGGAAGGCGGGCGCGCCGCGCGCCGAGGCGGTGAGCATCTGCGGCCACAGCGTGGGCAGGGCCGGGATGAAGCGAACCCGCGCCGGCGGCGGCGCCGCGGCGCGCGCGCCCGCCCCGCTCGGCTTCACCGCTTCCATCGCAGGACCTCCTTGAGCTTGGGCACCCAGCGCGACTTGAGGTCGTAGAGCGCCGCGCCCCGGGCGCTCTTGCCGAAGGCGTAGAGCCAGTGATGCGGGCGCACCTGCGAGCTCCAGTCCTGCTTCCAGGTCATGTTCGGGCCGAGGAAGTCGAAGCGCTCGAAGCCGCGCTCGCACAGGTCGCGGATCACCGCGTCAACCATCACCTGGCCCGGCGAGCACTCGCGGTGCGCCTCGTCGAAGGCGACCTTGGGCACGTAGTAGGTCTTGCCGCTCTCCAGGCCGAAGTGGAAGGCGATGGGCCGGCCGTCGAGCCGCAGGAAGTAGAGGCTCAGCTCGCCGCGCTGGGCCGAGCGGCGCGCCAGCTCGGAGTAGAAGCCGCGGGTCGTCGCGTCGTCGGCGATGGCCGTGCCCCGCTCGCCCTTCCAGCCGGCCCGCTCGAGCTCGAGCCCCTCCTCGAGCAGCCGCTCGAGCTCGCGGCCGCCGGTGACCCGCTGCAGCGCGAGCTTGCCCTTCGCCTCGAGCTTGCGCTTGCGGCGGCGCAGGTTCTGGCGGAAGTGCGCGTCGAGCCTGCCGAGCACCGCGTCGTAGCCGCCCTCGAGCGGCACGAAGGGCGTCTGCATCGACTCCCAGACCGCCACCCGCAGGCCGTCGGCCTCGGCGAGCGAGAGCAGCCCGCGGGCCGCGCCGTCGAGCGGCACGTCGGGCAGCTCGAGCACGTCGAAGCGGCAGGTCGAGCGCAGGTGCGCCCAGATGGCCTTGAGCGCGTCGGGCCGGTCGGGCTCGGCGACGAGGTCGAAGCGGCAGGAGTGGACGTTGGCCGGCGCCCTCAGCCTGCGCACCCGAAGCCCGTACATGCGGCCGTGGTCCTCGAGCAGCGGCAGCGCCGCGACGAGCCGCTCGCCGCTGCGGGCGACGAACAGCCGCAGCTCGTCGCTCGGGGCGAAGTTGTCGAGCCAGATGCTCAGGAAGTGGTGGCGGAAGAACGGCTCGTCGCGGCCGCTGCGCGCGACCAGCTCGTCCCATTCCTGGCGCAGGCCCAGGAACCCCTCGCGCCCCAGCTCCTCGACCACCAACGGGCTGTCGATTGACCTCCGCATGGCTCCCAACCCCTCTGCCGAATCCGCCGCCGCGCAACGACACCACCTCGAGCCCGAGGCCCCGCCCGCATGCGGGCTGTCGCCGATGAGACGCTCGTTTTCGTGGCTGAACTTTGGCCATCCACCGCAGGTTCGGCAGCGCTGAGCGAGCAGCGCTCCAGGTTGGTCGGGGCCACGGCAATGCACCGTTCCAGGTTGGAATGGCAATGCGCCCGCTCCAGGCTGGTAGGGGCGCATGGCAATGGCATGGCAATGCGCCCGTCGAGGAACCGAGCAGAGTCGCCGGGGCGCGATCGAGCGTCCTCGTCGGCCAGCGGAGGCCCGCGGCGGAGTCGCGCCGCCGTGCAATGAACCTTGAAGACAGCAAGTCCATGAGAGGGCGACCAGCAGGCGCCTCGGAGTCGAGCCTCTCCGCGCTTTGCGTCCCGACTGGCGCCGCCTGCGCACAATAGCGGCCAAGCCCCCGTTTCTATTGCGGCTTCGGGCCTCTGAGGGAGCGGTCCACACGGCTGGGCAAGGCGCTTGGGAGACTCCCAATGTCGTTCGACCGGCTGATCTGTGGCCCGGCGGATTGCCAGACGCGTTCCGACGGCTGCGGAGCGCCTCCTGCGGGCGCTTGTCGCGTTTCGAACGGCTGAGGAACGCCTCCTGCGGGCGCAAGTCGCGTTCCGACGGCTGCCGAATGCCTCCTGCGGGCGCAAGTCGCGTTCCGACGGCTGCGGAACGCCTCCTGCGGGCGCAGCTCCTCGGGCTCGACGCCGCGCACCGAGGACGCCTTGTGGCCACGGATCACCACGGCTGGCGAGACCGCGCGAATTCGGCAGTCCGAGCTTCGTGCTGGTGGGGACCTACTCGATCCCCTGATCGAGGTTGGCTGTAGCTTCCGGTCGGTCAGAAGCGCTCCCGGCGGCCGGGGTCGCCCTCTCCCCCAAATCCCACCCCCCCGCGCAAGCGCCTCAGCATTGGTGGGTTGTCGGCGTAAGCAATCGAAACCACTGGCCTTTTTGGCGCGGAATGCGGGACGCTCGTTTGCTGTTTGCTTGGCCATGAGACAAGCAGACACGAGTTGGAAACTTGGATTTGCGGCGAGCGCACGTAAGTCCTCGCCCGTCCCCGTCGTGACGGACTTAGAGAGTCGTGCGAAGCCTGAAACGCTGGGAGGAGACTGCGCGAGCGCTCGGGCCTATTGGCTGGCTGCCGAGGCGGCGAGCTCGTGGGGCAGCGGCGGCGCGTCGCCACGCAGAGCGGCATCGACCGCGGTGCGCAGGTAGTCGCGCGGGTTGACGCCCGAGAGCTTGGCCGTCTCGACCAGGCTGTAGAAGAGCGCCGCCACCTCGGTGCCTCTCT